>NZ_CAKLBO010000003.1:319660-439615 GCF_920984695.1 Pedobacter sp. Leaf132
CCCGAGCAGGCGATTAACCTTTTAAAATAAATGCCTCCTGGTAAGAAGGCATTTAGAGCGAAAGACGAGATTCGAACTCGCGACCCCGACCTTGGCAAGGTCGTGCTCTACCAACTGAGCTACTTTCGCATTAACAAAACTGATATGCTGTTTCGTTTTGGTGATGCAAATATAGAGAGATTTATATTTCTGTCAAGAGATTTTTTATTAAAAATTTAATATTTAGTTTAAATTGCTGGCTTTCAGCGCTAGTAAAATTAAATCATTTTCAAATCCTCTTCCTTGTAGGTAGGTCATTAGCTTAATTTTCCGTTTTAACGGGTTAGATTCATTTAGCGTAGCGGCCTTTTTTTGTGCTAAATTTTCTAAAGTCTGCATGTAATCATCATCATCCATACTATACAATGCTTTTTGTAAAATTCTATCAGGCACGCCTTTTAATTTTAAACCTTGCTTAATTTTTATTCTTCCCCATTTTTTAATATTGAATTTGCCCGATGTGTATTGTTTAGCAAAACGCTCTTCGTTAATAAAATTATTAACAATTAAGTCTGATAAAATTTCTTCGAGTTCATCTCCGCGTAGTCCCCATTCTACTAATTTGTATCGTACTTCTTTTTGAGAACGTTCCTGATAAACACAGAAATTTTCAGCTTTTGCTAAAGCCTGCTTTTTATCTAAAATTGCGCCTTCTCTTTTATCGCTTTTCATAATTATTTACTGAAATTCGTAAAAATAAAAACGATTACCATATTTTTTTAAATATAGACCATGCTAAATCCGATATATACCATTTCAAACATTGTAGAAATATTAAGTGCCGATGCAAGAATTTTTGATGATAAATCTATTATACAGTATTTGGTTACAGATAGCAGGTCAGTTCTAATTCCCGAAAATTCGCTTTTTTTCGCACTTCAATCCCATAGGGATGGACATGAGTTTATAAAAGATGCTCGTAATAAAAGAATTACGAACTTTGTAATTAGTGATGAAAAATACATAAATCAGTATCCTGATTGCAATTTTATTATAGTTACAGATGTTTTGGTCGCGTTGCAGAACTTGGCTGCCGTTCATCGTAATCATTTTGATTTAACCACTATAGGCATTACCGGAAGTAACGGAAAAACGATTGTAAAAGAATGGTTGTACCAGCTTTTGGCTGCCGATTATAATATTGTTCGCAGCCCTAAAAGTTATAATTCACAAATTGGTGTACCACTTTCAGTTTGTCAAATTGATGCGCAAAATACATTAGGCATTTTTGAAGCAGGTATTTCTGCTGTAAATGAAATGGAAAATCTTGCCAAAATTATTAAGCCAGATATTGGTATTTTAACCAATATTGGCGAAGCGCATGCTGAAGGTTTTGCATCAAAAGAAGAAAAACTAATAGAAAAGCTAAAGCTATTTAAGAATGCTGAATTACTTATTTATTCTCCTGACTATGTAGGGGAGGTAAAATTTACGGATTTACCTGGAAAAACAAAATTTAGCTGGAGCAATAATCAAGCAGCAGATTTAAGAATAATCTCTGTAGAACAAGTTGATGAAACTTCTTATTTAAAGGCGATTTTCAATGATCGTGAAATTGAATGTGTTTTACCCTTTCGGGATAAAGCCTCAATAGAAAATGGAATAATTTGTTGGGCAACTTTACTCGCTTTGGGTTACACCGCAGAGCAAGCTGATTTTAAATTAGAAAAGCTGAGCCACGTTAGTATGCGTTTGGAGCTTAAAAACGGCATTAACCAATGTTCTATAATTGATGATTCTTACAGCGCTGATATTTCCTCATTGGTGATTGCCCTCGATTTTTTAAACCAGCAGAATCAACATCCCAAAAAAACAGTAATTCTATCTGAATTATTTGAAACAGGCAAAGCCGACCTCGATTTATATACTGAAATTGCAGATTTACTTTTGCAAAAGAAGGTTAACCGTTTAATTGGAATTGGTTCGCACATTAGTAAATATGCTGAAATTTTTAAATTTGAAACTCAATTTTTTGAAGATACTGATGTCTTTATTGAGGCTTTCCCAAGCCTGCAATTCAGCCACGAAACCATTTTAGTAAAAGGAGCGAGGCGATTTGAATTCGGCAGAATTAGCAAATTGCTTACACAAAAAATACACGATACGGTTTTAGAAATAGATTTGAACGCGATGGTTAATAATTTGCAGTTTTATCGATCTAAAATAAAACCAGGCGTTAAAATTATGGCTATGGTTAAGGCTTTTTCTTATGGTAGTGGAAGTTTTGAAATTGCAAATCTTCTTCAATTTCACAAGGTGGATTATTTGGCAGTTGCTTATGCCGATGAAGGCATCGCTTTGCGAAAAGCCGGAATAACCTTGCCAATTATGGTTATGAGTCCGGAAGTTTCTGCTTTTGATGCCATTATTAAACATAACCTTGAACCGGAAATTTATAGTCTTGATATACTAAACAGCTTTTTGAATGCCCTTTCGGGTACTGAACTCAATTACCCAATTCACTTAAAAATTGATAGTGGAATGCATAGGTTAGGATTTGATGCAATCGAAATTGAAGAGTTAAGTGATATCCTTAAAGATTCTAACAAAATAAGTGTTCAAAGTATATTTTCTCATCTCGTAGCCAGCAGCGAGGCCGAACATGATGGTTTTACACAACAACAGATTGATAAGTTCAATCTGATTGCACAAAAATTAATAAATGCTTTAGGCTACAAACCTCTACTTCATATTTCAAATACATCTGGCATTAGCCGTTGGTCCGAGGCACAAATGGATATGGTGCGCTTGGGTATCGGCTTATATGGTTTTGATGCTGCTTTGCAACATAACAAAGGTTTGAAAACGGTAATGGTTCTAAAAACAACTGTTACGCAGATAAAAACACTTGATGCAGGCGAAACCGTAGGTTACAGCAGGCGAGGTGTAATGCCCGAGGGCGGGAAAATTGCTACAGTAAAAATTGGCTATGCCGATGGATATAGCAGAGCCTTCGGCAACGGTGTCGGGAAAATGATTATTAACGATAAGTTGGTGCCAACAATTGGTTCTATTTGTATGGATATGACAATGCTTGATGTTACCGGAATAGATGTAAAGCCTGGTGATGAGGCTATTGTTTTCGATAAAGAGCATTCAATAATGCAACTTGCAAAAGATACAAACACAATCCCTTATGAAATTTTAACAAATATTTCTCAAAGAGTAAAAAGAGTATATTTTTATGAATAATTGGTTTATTCGTTCATTTGTCATTGTTCTCATAGTTCATTGGGCGTGATGCTGATTGTTCATTCATTCATTTTTCATTGGGCTGGATGCAGATTATAAATCAAGCTAACCAATGAACTAATGACAAATGAACTATTTAAAGAATTTTAAATAAATTTGTAGCATGAATAAAGTAGGGAAAGCTATTATAAACTATTTGATTAAAGGTTTGTTAATTGTTGTGCCCATTGCAGTGAGTATTTTCATCGTAATTTGGGCAGTTACCACTGTAGATAGCTGGTTGAATGTTAATAATATTTTAGGTGTAAACCCGCAAACGGGCGAAAGTAGAAACATACCAGGGTTGGGTTTACTAACCGTTTTAACCATTATTTTACTTGCCGGAATTTTTGTAACCAATTTAGTTACCGAACCAATGTACAATTGGTTTCATAGAATGATGCATCGTTTACCGCTGCTTAATTTTATTTATTCTTCGATAAAAGATTTAACCGAAGCTTTTGTGGGTGATGAAAAGAAATTTAACCATCCGGTAATTGTGGAAGTAGAAGGGAACCTGAAAAAAATTGGTTTTTTAACACAGAACGATTTAAAAAAACTAAACCTAGTTGATGAAGTTGCGGTCTATTTTCCGCTTTCTTATTCCTTTGCCGGACAATTATGTATCGTAAAACGAGATAAAGTTAAAGATTTGAATATGACAGCGGCTGATGCAATGAAACTTGTAGTAAGCGGTGGCGTTAGTGGTTTATAAAATAAAATGATTCAAATTTATCATAATAACAGGTGTACAAAAAGCCGCCAGGCTTTACAAATGTTAGAAGCCAGCGGAAAGCCGTTTGAAATTGTTTATTATTTGGAAACGCCGCCAAATAAAGCGAAGCTCGAAGAATTAATAGCAAAGCTGAATATTAAGCCTTTAGACTTAATTCGTAAAAGCGAGCAGATTTTTATCGAAAATTATAAAGGTAAAAGCTTAAGCGATGCTGAATGGATTGAAGCAATGGTCAAAAATCCAGTTTTAATTGAAAGACCAATTATAGTTTCCGCGGATAAAGCTGTTGTTGCAAGGCCAACAGAACGAATTAAAGAAATTTTGGGATAGATTATTCGTTATTGCGAGGAACAGTATATCCTTAATGCCCGGGAAAGCAATCTATTGTTTGTATACTTTACTTTTTTAACTTGATGTTTCGATATTATTTATCCCTGACTGTAAATTACAAGGATTAAAATAGTTAGAAACAAAATTTTACACTAGTAAACTTAAAAAATACTCCTTACTGTCGACATAAATATTACGAAGAGAACCAAAGCATAAATTAACCTTGAATAATATTCTCTTATAAATAGCCCGGCAAAAATCAATAAATCGTCATCAACGTTGCTATGAATTAATCCACTATTTGTTGTCGAATTAAATATAATTTGTTTATCCTGATGGTTATTCAGGCTCCATCTGCTTAACCAGCTATTCTGAAAACTCCAGTCAAATTGCTCTCCTGTTGGAATGGAAACCTTCGCCTTAAAAGCCATCCAATCATAACGAATTACAGCTAAAACCTCGTTTTTATTATTTAGAATTTTAGTTTCCGGAACAGAATAACCTTCACTTTTTAATAAGTAAATTCCATTTTGTGTGGTTGCAATAGCCGTATTTTTAAATGAGCTAAAGTTTAACGAAAATTTTAAATACGCTTGCTCGTATACCTGATAATTACTATCAAATAATCCTTTTCTCCAATTTAATATTTTCTCCATCTGTATCGCCTTTACCTTTTTGACTCCCGAATAAACCAATCGTTACAAATAATGTTTGCAAATAAAAAAAGTGCTTGCGTTAACAAGCACTTTTTTACCTATAATTGAATTTTGAAGGATTAACTTGAAATGATTAAATTTTGAATCACTTAATTATAGAATTTTTATAAAAATCTTGAAAATCCTCTCAATCCTACTTAAAAATTAGGTTTTAATACATACTTATCGTAGAATCTGAAGATATGTTCAGCAGCCTCTTCAGCAGTATCAACCAAGCGGAAAAGATTTAAATCTTCTTCGTGGATATTGTGTTCTTTTAGTAACATGGTGTTTTTCAACCAATCAATCAAACCGCCCCAATAATCTTTGCCAATTAATACAATAGGGAAACGGGCAATTTTGCCGGTTTGAATCAAAGTTAAAGCTTCAAAAAGTTCGTCCATTGTGCCAAAACCTCCAGGTAAAACAATAAAACCCTGACTGTATTTCATAAACATTACTTTACGCACAAAGAAATAATCAAACTCTAATAATTTGTTGTGGTCGATATATTTATTGTGAAATTGCTCAAATGGCAACTCTATGTTTAAACCAACTGATTTACCTCCATTTGTATGTGCACCTTTATTACCGGCTTCCATAATACCCGGACCACCGCCTGTAATAACGCCATAACCACGGTCGGTTAATAATTTGCCGCATTGCTCTGCAAGTTGGTAATATCTGTTTGTTTCTGCTGTACGTGCAGAACCGTAAATGGTAACACATGGACCTATTTTGGCTAGTTTTTCAAAACCATCTACAAATTCGGCCATTATTTTAAAAATCTGCCAAGAATCTGTTACTTTAATTTCCTGCCAATCTTTATTTTCAAAAGCACTCCTAATTTTTTCTTCACTCGTCATATAAAAGTATTCTAATATTAAAATTTTGTTTGCGCATCAGTTTTTTTGCTGATGAAGAGCAAACCTATAAATGTGATTAAACCATTAATTAAAATAAGCTCAACACTAAACACATATCCGCCGAAAATTTCTTTGGAATAGCTCGAAAGCAAGTAACATAAAAAAGGCGATAAAATGCAAACTATCGGCACTAATTTATCGTGTAAACCTCGTTTTTTTACAAACAATCCAAAACTATAGAGGCCTAAAAGCGGTCCGTATGTGTAAGATGCAATAGTAAAAATTAAACTTACCACCGATGAACTATTCAATGCATTTATCACAATAATTACCAGGAACATTAAAATTGAAAAAGCAATATGAACAGTATGGCGTTTTTTTACAGCATCTTTTGCATTCATTTTATCAGCTTTTGCCATGTCTAAAAAATCTACACAAAAAGATGTGGTTAGCGCTGTTAAAGCAGAATCTGTTGTGGCAAATGTGGCTGCGGTTAAGCCCAACATAAATATAATTGCGGGTAAAGCACCTAAGTTATTCAGTGCAATTTCGGGGAATAGCAAATCTGTTCTTGGTTTTCCCGTGATGTGATCTAAAGGAATATCAATACCATTTTTAGCTGCATAAATGTATAACAATGCACCAACGCTTAAGAAAAATACATTGAGGATTACAAAAACTCCGGTAAAGGTAAACATGTTTTTCTGAGCTTCTTTGATGGTGCCCATACTTAAGTTTTTCTGCATCAAATCCTGGTCTAAGCCAGTCATAGCGATGGTTACGAAAATCCCGCCAATAAACTGTTTACTGAAATAAAACTTGTTCGTTAAGAAATCATCCAAAAAGAAAATTTTGGAATAGCTGCTGTTTTTAACGGTTTCAAAAGCTTGCGGAATGCTGTAATCTAAACTATTACAAATAAAATAGATGGTTAAAAATACTGATAAAACAAGAAAGAATGTTTGTAA
The DNA here is from genome assembly GCF_920984695.1 of Pedobacter sp. Leaf132. Classification (NCBI taxonomy): domain Bacteria; kingdom Pseudomonadati; phylum Bacteroidota; class Sphingobacteriia; order Sphingobacteriales; family Sphingobacteriaceae; genus Pedobacter; species Pedobacter sp. Leaf132. The sequence continues at coordinate 326,526 of NZ_CAKLBO010000003.1, forward strand.
GGTATCGGTGATGATAATGGTTTTTAAGCCGCCTTTAAAGGTATATGACCAAATTAATGCAAGCGAAATTAACACGGTTAACCAAAACGGAATGCCATAATTATCAAATATAAATCGCTGTAAAACAATTACTACAAGGTATAATCTGGTTGCCGAGCCAAGCGTACGACTTAGCAGAAATATTGATGCGGCGGTTTTATAACTGTAATGCCCTAAACGTTGTTCGATGTAGCTGTAAATGGATGTTAATTTCATCCGATAGTATAGTGGTAATAAAACCGTACAAATGATGATGAAACCGACTGCGTTACCTAAAACAAACTGAAAATATTGAAACTGATTACCAGCAGGAGCACCAACTTCGCCAGGTACGGAAATAAAAGTTACGCCAGAAAGCGCCGTTCCAATCATTCCAAAAGCCACTAAATACCATTTAGAATTTCTGTTGGCAACGAAAAACGAATTATTGTCTGATGAATCTTTTGAAGTAACGAATGAAATAATAATCAGCAGTAAAAAGTAGCCAATTAGGAAGCATAGAAGAATGGTTGGTGACATAATTTGGTTTTAAGCTGATAAATGTAAGAAATTACTAATTAGTAAAGAAGTTCATTTCTTTAGTAGTTCATTTGGCTGAAAATTTAATCAGTTCATAAGCCTTTTATTTAGCCATTTAATATCTTCACACACCCTAATGGCTAATGAACCAATCACTAATGAACGCTTAACTAAAATACCAAACGACTAAAAAACCAAACAACTATTTCCTATTTTTACAGCATGAATTTTTCATCCAAACTGCTTGAAGATGCGGTAAACGAATTCTCGAAATTACCTGGCGTAGGACAGAAAACCGCTTTAAGGTTAGTTTTATATCTTTTGAATAAGGAGCAAGAAGAAGTTAATCAGTTTGGAAATACTTTAATTAAGCTTAAGCAGCAAATTAAAAACTGTAGCATTTGTTACAATATTTCTGACCATACCATCTGCGAAATTTGTACATCGCACAAGCGAGATAAGGAAACAATTTGCGTTGTGGAAGATACGCGTGATGTAATGGCAATTGAAAATACTGGTCAGTATTTTGGCGTTTACCATGTTTTGGGTGGCTTAATTTCTCCAATGGATGGGATTGGTCCTTCTGATTTGTATATCGATAGTTTAGTTCAACGTGTTGCCGCCGGCGGAATTAAAGAAATAATTTTGGCGCTTAGTCCGAACATGGAAGGCGATACTACACTTTTTTACCTGTACAAAAGGTTAAAAGAATTTAATATTCCGGTTACTACAATTGCCCGCGGAATTGCTTTTGGTGGCGAATTAGAGTACACAGATGAAATTACACTCGGTCGGTCGATAATTACACGTGTGCCATACGAGACCGCGATGATGAAATAAGGGCAGGACTTTTAGGATTTTAGATTTCCAGTATAAAATCAACAGAAAAAGGACCTGTAAACCAAAACGACCAAAAAACGAACAAAACAATATATGAAAGATAAAGTAATCATCATTACAGGCGCATCTAGCGGAATAGGGAAAGCGTGTGCTGAAGAATTTGCCAAACGCGGTGCAAACCTTGTTTTAGCGGCACGCCAATATGTTACACTTTGCGAAATAACTGCCGATTTAGAAAAAAGATTTGGCATTAGAGCAGTAGCAGTTCAGGCTGATGTAAGTAAGGAAGCAGATTGTGAATTGATAATTAAACAAACTTTAGTTTCTTTTCAGAGAATTGATGTTTTGGTAAACAATGCAGGTTTATCTATGCGTGCTTTATTTAATGATTTAGATTTATCGGTTCTTAAAAACCTAATGGATGTAAACTTTTGGGGAACGGTTTACTGTACAAAATATGCTTTACCGGAGATTTTAAAAACCAAAGGAACGGTTGTCGGGATTTCATCAATTGCGGGTTATCGTGGTTTGCCAGGCAGAACAGGCTATTCTGCATCTAAATTTGCAATGAATGGTTTTATGGAATCTTTACGTACCGAACTTTTAAAAACCGGCGTTAATGTTTTGGTTGCTTGTCCGGGGTTTACGGCATCAAATATACGGGTAACTGCCTTATCTAAAGATGGTGCAGCGCATGGAGAAACCAGTATGGATGAAGGCAAAATGATGACCTCGGAAGAAGTTGCGAGTATAATTGCCGATGGAATTGAGCAACGCAAGCGTACTTTAATAATGACCGGCCAAGGTAAATTAGCCGTTTGGATGAATAAATTGTTCCCTGCTTTTGTAGATAAAAAGGTTTTCGATTTGTTTGCAAAGGAAAAAAATCCGCTGATAAAAGCATAAAGATATCTGTACAGCAACGACCTATTATTTGAGTTTCTGGCACAAGCTTAAATTAAATAGCCCCGACAGAGTGGAAAGCCCGGAATGGTAGCGCAGCGAAATGAGGACTTGGAGCGGTGGCGGGACTGCTGTAACCAATGAGCAGAGGTTTGACGCTACAAAAAAAGAAAGAAGAATTATGTTAATATTTCAGTAATTGCCAGGCACAGTTTGTTACGACTGTTCGGGAAAGCAATCTTTATACAATTGATGCTGTGGCTTACACTAACGAATTATAAAAACATTTTTATTAGCCTTAAAACAGCTCTGAAGTTCCTAAATAGCCATTAACAGATTTTAAAATATCTTTACCAATTTCAACAGCATTACCAACGCCAACACCTTTTATTGCCGCAAGTTGCTCGGTTGTTTTGGGTAATTTAGCAGCAATTGTTTGTAAAGTTTGGTCAGATAGTACGTTGTGTTCTTGTACATTCCTTTTATCGCTTATTTTCTTCCTTAAAATTATAAGCTCATTATACAATTGCTGATTTACAATTTCTTTAGCTTGTTCAACAACTTTTTTCACCCTACCGGTTTGGATGTGTTCATAATTGCTTCCGGCTTTATGGTAGACTTTAGCAAACTCATCGGTAGTAAAATTGCTCCAGGAGATTTTAAAAAGTGCTGATTTTATCGCTAAATCATTTACAAAATCGCTAATACGACCTAATATTTTTTCTGCCCGCTCATCTCGGTAAACATTCATGTCATTAAACTTATCTGCAATTGCAAGTATTGATTTAAGTTTCGGGCTAAAATATTGTGACGCTTTAATTAATCTATCTACAATAACTGTATTTTCTACAACCGGCAAAGATTTATTTTGTCCTGATAATTCCTTTTTGATAAATCTATCTCCAATGGCAATAATCTCCGTTTCTAAAGGTTTAGAAATTTCATCAACAATAGTATGAAAAGCTGCGTTTTCATGATTGTTCGGAAAGTTTGATTTTTTAAGAAAATTCCAGTTTTTCGCAAGGGCACTAAAATCCAGCAAATCGTGAATAAGATTCCATTCATAATTTATGGAGGCTTTAGCTAATGTTTCTGCACTTGGTTTGGTTAAAATTGCATTATGGGTAAAACTTATCACTTTGTTATCTGTAATGATGTTTTCTGGCTTTACAGGCGACTTTAAAATTAACCCTTCTAAACTCCTGCAACGGCTTAAAGCAACATAAGCCTGCCCGTGGGTAAAAGAAGAACTTACATCGATAATCGCTTTATCAAAGGTTAACCCCTGGCTTTTATGAACGGTAATTGCCCAAGCTAACTTAAAAGGGAATTGTGTAAAAGAACCCGTATTTACCTCACTAATTTTATTTTCACCGTCTAGATTGTATTTTACATTTTGCCATTCTTCTCGGTTAATTTCTATGGTTGTGGCATTATCATTGTCAAATGAAACTTTTATAACGTCTCCATCAATGGCTTTAACAACCGCAGCTTTTCCGTTATAATACAGTTTTTTACCCGATGAATCGTTTTTAATAAACATAACCCTTGCACCGATTTTCAGTTCTAATACTTCATCAACCGGATAGGCATCTTTAGGGAAATCGCCCGTAACTTTTGCTGTAAACTGAAAAGTTTCACCATTCAATTTCTCCAGGTACTCTTGATTAATTTGAGTTACCTGATTGTTGTGTGTAGTAAGCGTAATGTATTCTTCCTTACGGATATCGCCTAAATTTTCGTCATATCGCTCATTCAGTTTTGACAGTAATTCGCTGCTTAAATTATTTTCCCTGATTCCGTTTAATATATTTAGAAAAGTTGGGTCGGATTGACGGTAAACTTTATCTAATTGAAAAGTGATTATCGGGTTTGAAAGTATCGCTTTACTATCAAAAAAATACGGACTAGCATAATAATTTTTAAGGATATGCCAGGCATCATGTGCAATAGGAGAGAGCTGGTAAAGGTCGCCAATCATTAAAACCTGAACACCACCAAACGGTCGGTTTATGGCTTTTGTTTTTCGCAAGGCGATGTCAATATAATCGAGCACATCTGCCCGAACCATACTAATTTCATCAATAATTAATAGCTCCAAGCACATTAAAAGCTTAATTTTCTCAACCGAATACTTTACCTCATCGCTAACTTCCTTATCAGGTATTATTGGTCCGAATGGAATTTGGAAAAAGGAATGAAGCGTAACACCACCGGCATTTATTGCAGCAACGGCAGTAGGTGCAACAATTGCATAGTTTTTTTCAGTGGTTTCTTTTATGTGTTTTAATAAGGTGGTTTTACCGGTTCCGGCTTTACCGGTTAAAAAAACTGGCTGGTTTGTACTTTTAAGAAAATCGAGAATAAGCTGATGTTGATGCGCCAAGGTTTTTGGATATTTTAAATTATGCAATAAAACATGCGTAAGACACCAAAAATACAATGTTACTTTTGTTTATGCTAATAATGTTAGTATTTAAATAATATTATAAACATCTTTAATTTGGTATTTTATGATTTTTCTCAAAATTTACCGGTAGTTGGTATTGAAGAGATAAAATTACTAGCTTAACTCTTAAAAGTTATTTTTTACTAATGCTTGTTGTTATCTGGCTGATTTTCAATAAAAACGATATAGTATAGCTTTCTAAAAGCTTGCAAATAGAGGTTGTGTTTGTATTATTCGTAATACTTTTAAGTTGTTGTTGAACAATTTGTGTTATTAACTGTTCTGTACCTTAATGAATAGCCCTAAATTATACAGTTGTGTCCTCGTTGATGATGACAGAACATCCCTCTCTCTATTAAAAAATTACATCAATCAAATTCCAAAGCTAAAAATGCTTGGTAGTTTTGATTCTGCAGCAGAGGCGATTACCTACGTAAGAAATGCCGATGATGAAATTGATTTTCTGTTTCTGGATATTGTAATGGATATATCAGGTATCGATGTTGCCCAGATTTTACGCGATAAAGTTAAATACATAATCTTCATTACCGGCTACGATGGTTTTGCTTTGAAAGCGTTTAATGTAGGTGGCGACCAATATTTAACTAAACCTGTGCAATTTTCTAAGTTTTTAGAAACTATAAACCAGGTTTTAAGGCGGAATAATGTTCAGGTTAACCGAAAATAAACACTTGGTAATTTTTGATTTTTTATTAATATTTTTCAGGAAGTTTATTCTTTAAGAATTTTGGTAGCCTGCCAGCTTTCTGATTTGGTAGAAAAAACGTTCTATCAATCTTAAATCCTGAGTAACAATTTCAGCACTGCCTTTAAGTTCTTTATCAAATGTTAAAGTTTTTTGGTAAGATGTTTTTAAGCCGTTTGGAAGTAAAACATCTACATAATAATTCCCCTTTTCATCTGGTGTGAAAGAGATATTCTGAACAATACCTTCAACAATGCCATATTCCTGAAAACGGTAATTATCTAATTTTATTAACACTTTTTCTCCTTTAGCTATTTTACCAGAATTAGTTGCGGCAACTAACATTTTACCTATAAGTAAACTGGTATTATTGGGTAATATAGAAAGAACAGGTTCTCCGCGTTTTACAAATTGATTTTCGCCCCAAAACTGCTGAAAACTTGCTACACCTTCGGTAGAGGAGATTATCAAATAATTTTGCTCCCATTGCCGCAAAGATTTTCTTAATTGTTCCAGAAGTTGTAGCGTTTGCGAAGCAAAATTAATCTTATCCTTTTCTGCATTTATGGTTGTTCCACTTTTAGCTTTATTAAGGTTATCAATCGCTTCTACTGTTTGGGATAATGAAATATCTATATTTTCTATGCTTTGCTGCGCCTGTAAATATTTAATTTTTTCATTTTCAAACTCAAAAGATGATATTACTTTTTGGCTAAAAAGCTGCTGTGCCCTGAGATAATTTTTTTTTACTAATTCTATCTTTGAAAGCTCGAAAACCTTTTGGCGTTTTAAGGTTGCGAGTCTGCTTTTGTTGGTTTGTATATTTTGGTCTGTAGCAATATTTTCAGGAGCATAAGGCTTAAGTCTTGTAAACAACTTTTCATCTTGTAAAGCTTTTGAAAAAGTGTTGTAATCACCTTGTAGCTCACCCAGCTTGTATTTAGATAGTTTTTCTAACGGAAAAGAATTTAATTGATTTGGGGCAACAGAATCTATAAGTTGTTTAAGCGATAGTACATCTGCATAATTTGCTGTTGATTGCAAAACCATCAATACATCGTCTTTTTTAACCTTTTGATGGTCGGCTACAAATATTTTTTCAATTTTAGAATCAGTTCTGAATTGCAGTTTTTCTGGCGGATTTTGAGAGGTAACAATTACAGTTGCGGGTACAAATTCTGGGTATTTGATAAAATAACTCATCAAAAAAATCATTAATAATATAGCAAGTATTATAACATTTCCCCAACGGAACATCCAATGTGGTGGTTCTGATAAAACGTCCTGTACAGCTTCAGAGCGAAGTTGCACTTCATCTAATTTATCTCTTTTAGTTTCCAAGTTCGAGCTGATTTTTAATAAGTTTATAATATTCACCTTTTTTAGCAACCAATTCATCGTGATTGCCTTCTTCTGCAACCATTCCTTTATCCAATACGATAATTTTATCGGCATGTTTAACAGTTGATAATCGGTGTGCAATTACCACGGCGGTTTTACCTTTAAAAAACTGTTCTAAATTTTCGATGATTACTTTTTCGTTGTTCGCATCTAAAGCACTTGTTGCCTCATCAAAGAAGATATATTCTGGCGATTTGTAAACGGCTCTTGCAATAAATAGCCTTTGTTTTTGTCCGCCACTGATGCCAATACCTTCGTTACCAATTTTGGTGTTGTAGCTTAGCGGTAAATTTTCTATAAATTCCTGTATGTTGGCAATTGCTATGGCTTTTCTTAGCTTCGTTTTATCTACAGTATCTTCGCCAATGGCGATGTTATTGGCTATGGTATCATTAAATACATAGCTTTCTTGCATCACCACGCCGCAATGGTTTCGCCAGTAACGAGGCGAAATATTTTTCATATCCGTATTGCCGATTTTAATTTCGCCCACGCCAGGCTCGTAAAATTTAGTCAGCAATTTTAACAAAGTTGTTTTTCCGCTACCGCTTGCACCAACTATTGCTGTTGTTTTTTGATATGGGATGGTTAGGCTTAAGTTTTCGAATACAAAAGCATCTGTACCGGTATACCTGAAAGAAACATTCTTTAATTCAATATCTTTCGGTGCTATTTCCGTAGTATATTGAATTAATTCGCTCTCTTCATCTTCTTTATTGTGAATTTCACCTAACCGTTCAAGCGAAATTTTCGCATCTTGAGTTTGACGTATAAAATCGATTAATTGCATTAACGGATTATTCAGCTGCCCGATAATATATTGGACCGAAAGCATCATGCCTAAAGTAAGGTTACCGCTTAATACTAATTTTGCAGCTAAAAAACTCACCAGAATATCTTTTATCTGGTTAATGAAACCACCACCAACAGATTGCCATTGTTCTAAGGATAGGGCTTTAATTTTTATTTTAAAGAGTTTGACTTGTAAAAATTCCCAGTTCCATCGTTTTTGCTTTTCGGCATTATGCATTTTAATTTCCTGCATACCGTTAATTAATTCTATTACAGTGCTCTGTTCCTGGGCTACTTGAGAGAACATTTTGTAATCTAATTCTTTTCTTTTTCTCAGGAAGAAACTAATCCAACCAACATATAGAATAGCTCCAAATAAATAAACAGTAAATAGCTTGTAATCGTAAATTAGCAATACAACACTAAAAATTATTAGGTTCACCATCGAGAATAATGTGTTTAAAGAGGAGTTAGTCAAAAGTTGCTCTATTCTATGATGATCATTAATTCTTTGCATTATATCTCCAGTCATCCGGGTATCAAAGAAACTAATTGGAAGTTTCATCAACTTTATAAAAAAATCAGAGATGATGGAAATGTTAATTCTTGTAGAAAGATGCAGTAAAATCCAGCTTCGTATAATTTCGATACCCATTTTTCCAATAAAAAGCATAACCTGAGCAAGCAATACCAAATAGATAAAATTAATATCCTGATTTTGAATGCCTACATCAACAATACTTTGTGTAAGAAACGGGAAAATTAAAGAAAGTAAACTGCCAGCTAATAAACCAACGGCTAGCTGGATAACAAGCGATTTATACTTAAGCAAATACCTTGACAGGAAAGAAAAACTTGCTTTGCTCTCTTCTTCGTCAAATTCGTTTTTGTAAAAAGACGGGCTTGTCTCTATAATTAAAGCAATGCCTTCTTCAGTATTTTCATCCGCATTTTCACCAATCCAATGTTTAATAAATTCTTCCTTTTTGTAAGAAATTAAACCAAAACTCGGGTCTGAAACATAAACGTTTTCCGCTTTATCAATATTATAAACTACAACATAGTGGTTCTTATTCCAATGAACGATGCATGGTAGGGGTGCATCAGCAACCAGGGTGTTAAAATCTATTTTAACTCCCAAGGTTCTAAATCCTAAAGTTTCTGCCGCATTACTAAGGCCAAGCAAACCGCTACCTTCTCTGGTGGTTTCAGAGAGTGTTCTTAAATGTTGCAAGGGTATATTTTTTTTATAGTGTTTAGCTATAATACGTAAGCACGTTGGTCCGCAATCTTTAGAGTCTGGTTGTTTGTAAAAAGGGAATTTTTTCATGTTAAGTATTCCAAATTCTGTCGAAATTTTCGGATAACTTTTCTTCGTTTATTGTACAACCTGATTCAGAAATTGTAACTCCAGAATCTTTTAAATTGAGATAACCTTCTTCATTATTCCATTTCGAAATATAGGGGTTGTAAGTACATTCAGAATGATGAAACCAATGTTCTGCACCCTTGCTTGGCACACGACTATCTACACACATGTATCTAAATTCACAGTCTTTACATACCAGCATCTGATGTTTTTTTATTTCGCCTAGTTCATTGTATTTTGATGATGAAATTATTTCTAAAAATTGTGTTAAAGTCATTGATTTGATACTACCAAAACTCTCTAAATTATTTAACCCATTCTTTATATTTCCAGTTTCATCGATGTAGATTTTGCCAAAATAGTAAGAATGAAAATTGTTAGATTCTAGAAAATGTTCTGTATTAATAACCAATTTATCGATACTGAGATTTCTTTTATAGGTAGAAAATTCTTCTTCATAAAAGTTATAGTATATGTTTTGAGATAGTTGCGTTTTCTCTACAACGTTTTTTGAATTGAAAAAATTTACTGAAAAAATTATACTGTATTTTGCAATTTGCTTTTTATACGCTTCCAAATTTTCAATGTTAATGTTTTCGATATATAGATAAATACTATCTATCTCAAGCTGACTGACTTTTTCTAAAATCGAAAATAAGTTTTCATCTATATTCTCCGATATAATTGATAGATTTAAAAGATATTCAACTTTAATTAAATTTAAAAAGTTAGAATCTATGTTCGAATGGATAATAACATTAGTTACGCGATTAGGAGTTTCAAAATTCTTATCCAAAATTGTGAAATGCTTTTTTTGTTCTTTATTAGATAGTCTAAATATAATTTCCTCTTTCATCAAAAAATCGATGAGTTCATCTCGCTCTGCAACATCTTTAATTTTGTCGAATTGTATGAAGTCGTTTGTATCCAGAAGATCATAATGTTCTTTTGGAATAAGAAAATAATCCTTTCTAAGAATATCATAGATAATTGCTCTGTTGTATCCATTTACTGGCACACATAATTGATTTCTCAAAAATAAATTGTTCATAATGGGGATTTATAGAGAAAGTTTAATTGCAAACTATTGGTTGTAAAAATTTTTGACTGCCTGGTTTTTATCAGGTATTTAGGTTTATCTTTTTTTATTAAAGATTTTAAATGGATAGGAGCATGTCCAATAAGTATCTCGAGTTCGATATTTTTCATATTAGAGATTTAAGGCGATTTGCTTTTCTAAATTGTAGTTGCAGGGTGTAGAAACCATCCCAAATTGACCAATTGGATTTAGATCTAAAAAATAATATTGATGATCTTCTTTTGAATAAACAATATCGAAAGATGCACAATTTAAACCTATCGCATCAAGCAACTTTTTTATTTTGCGTTTGTACGATTTGGGCAATTCATATGGGGTTATCCTATTGGGTTTTGAATTGTCGTAATTTCTAAAATCTACTTTGGTTTTATTATTATTTTGCGAAAAAATAGCCATTGCATAAAAGCTCCCATTTAGATAGAAACATCTTAATTCGTAGGCCTTAATAATATTTTTCTGAAAAAATGTAGGCACAAATTCATCTGGTAAACTTTGAATATCATCAAGGACTATTTCACAGGTGTATGCCATGTGAAGCGAATTTTCCGAGTCGTAAACAGAAAATGGTGCATTAAGAGGTTTTGAGATAATATTTTTTTCTTTATTGTAAAAATCTATAAGTACGTTTTTGAAACTTGTAACTACATAATTTGGAGCAAGTACATTAAATCTTTTGCATAAATCTAAAATGTATAATTTATTAATATCGCTAGTTTTAAAATTATTTACAGAATTGATTTTATCAAAAGCATAATGCATATATTCCACTAAGCATGTATTTTCTATAGATAAATAATTGTCAATATGCTTGCTTTTAAAGTTATTCATCAAATATAAATCGCCTCTTCTGTACCATATTTTGCTTATTTCGTTGCTTTTCAATATTTTACCATCAATATTTAATGAGAAACCTTGATCTTTAAGCGATATTAATTTTACACTGGTACTTTCGTTAATGCGAATAAATTCTTTTTTTAGATATATTAGCCAATTAATAACTCGGCTTGTAGAATAATCATCATCAATAGAAAAAATTAAAATCATAGGTTTATAAATTCAGCTTTTAATTAATTAGTATTTCAAAAACGGAGGGCAGAGCCTCCGCTTTTTAATAAATTGTTTTTACTCAACTAGCAAGGGCTACAATCATAAAAATCCATATTCGATCCGGTCTGTTTACCATTATCATCAAAAGTAGTAGTGTAGGTGTCAGAGCAATGACGGGCTTGCGTTGCGCTCGAGCATTCATGATAAGTTGTAGCTAGTCGGCCTCCGTTGATTTGGCAGCTTGATAGATCAATCCTTTTTTCGAATAAATTTTTGTTGTTTTTCATGTTTTTGTGTTTAAATTTTTAAAAATCTGCTTATTAAAATACTTTAATAATTAAGGGCAGTTGAAGTCTGTACATGTTTTTATCACAGTACCTTTGTCTGTTTTTGTTATGTACTTTGTGTCTGAACAGTTATCAGTACTTGTGGCCGTTGAACTTTCTTTTTGAGTAGCTTCTTCAGCCAATCTTCCCCCATTAATTTGACAACTTTTTAAATCGATTTTCTTTTCAAATAAGCTTTTGTTTGTTTTCATAATAAATAACTTAATTAAGGTTTCGCCAACTTACCCTGGCGTTTAGGTTTTTAATTAATCTAAAATCGATACACAACGTATGGCTTACAACAGGTAGTTAATATGTGTAAGGTTTGAATGTTTTTTCGTGAATTTTTGAGGTAAATTCGTTAAAGAATCTATTTTGAAAAAAAGTTTAAACGATTGAATATGCTGATTTTAAGGTTCAGATAGCCATAAATTAAATTGTTTTTGAACAGCATGATTTTGTTTTGTTTATTCTCAAATAAAGCGCAAACCGATACAGATATGAGCTGAAATCCAGCAGATATTTGATGATTATTTTTTTTAGCTTGTACTATTTATATTTTAGGCACTTCTTATATTTTAACTAAAAGTTTGGAGAGGCAAAATTTTACTAACGATAACTTAATTCATGACGTTTGATAAAAAAATCACATATACCTTTTGTTTAATCTTTAGTTTTTTCTTGGTTTCAAATTGCAGAAACGATGAAAAAAAATCTAAAATAGAAATTGGAGTAGCACCAGTTGAATCAAATAAAAAGGATTATTTGGCGCTGATTATTTCATTAGATACTTTGCCGTCATCATCAGTTAAAGAAGTTATTTTAAAGGAAGATAGTCTGCTCAATTCAAGCAATGGGGGTGAGGCAAATCCTTTTATTTATTATTTTAAAGCACGTAGATACGTTTACGATAAGAAAAAAGACAGTGCCTTAGCAAGCTATCAAAAAATTAAGAGTACAAATCCTAACTCGGATGTAGAATTTCTTAAGGTAAGTTCTATCATAAATCTCAAAATAGGTGGTGGCGTAATGGTAGATCCACCTTTAATGAGCGAAATTTTTTCTGCTTTAAAAGCTGCTGAGCAGGTGAAAAGTAAATTAACATATCGTTTTTATGATTTACTGGCACAGGCATATTTCCAAAATCACGAAGAAAAAAAATCAATTGAGTATGCTGCTATTTATTATAAGCTTCACCCTTATAATACACATACAGTTGTAAGTCAACGTTATTTTGATATTTCATTTTTACTGGCATCCCGTTTAGGTGATTTTAAAAAAATGTCTCTTTATAATGCTAAGGCGAGAGCTTTAGCTCTAAAAATAAACGATAGTTTAGCTATAGCCCGAACTTATGATAACGAAGCACAAATTTACAGTAAGCAGTTACAAACGGGTAAGGCATTAGCAAGTAGCAAAATTTTCTTCGATTACTTAAAAAGGAGCAATAACCTTAATGATGTTGCTTTTAATAATCTTGGAACCGCTTTTTATCAAAATAAGCAGCCAGATTCTGCTATAAAATACTTCCGAGATGGCATTGCTTTGGCTAAAAAAGATATTTCAGGTAAACAAAAGGCCATGCACTACAATGGTTTGGTTGATGCCTTTAAAATGAAGGGCGATTTTTTACATGCGCTTGAAGCTGCAGATTCTGCTTATTTAATCGAGTTAAGAAGTTATAAAGCAATTGAAGCGGTTAAAGTGGCCGAAATGCATGAAAAATACGAATCTGAGAAAAAAGACATTAATATTGCTGAATTAAATGCCAGAAATAAACTTAATGAAACCATTATCGGGCAGCAACGCTGGACTATCTTTTTAACGATATTGGTTTTTGTAAGTGCGCTTTCCTTCTTTTATATATTTTATCGCCAACAGCGTTTAAGGGAAAAAAATAAACTGCTTAAATCCGAAAATAAGCGGTTAAATGTAGAGCAAAAAATGCTGCAGGCTCAATTAAATCCACATTTCATATTTAACGCTATCGCAAATTTACAAAGCCTTATTGCATCTGGGCAGAATGATGAATCTGTTCAATACCTCAAATCATTTTCGGGGTTATTGCGTGGTATTTTAGAGCAAAATAGAAAAGATTTTATCGAAATTGAAGACGAAATTTGCTCTTTAAATAACTACCTCCACCTGCAACAAATGCGCTACACCGATGCTTTCGATTATAAGATTATAGTTGATGAGCATTTAGATACGCAAGAAACGTTAATTCCGCCAATGCTTATTCAACCTTTTGTAGAAAATTCAATTGAGCATGGATTTAGAAATTTAACTTATAAAGGTTTGCTTTTAATATCTTTCACAATCAAAAATGAAAAGTTAATTATAGAAATTGATGATAATGGCAGCGGCTTAAAAGCAAAGCAAAATGAAAAGCACAACAAGCAATCGCTTGCTCAGGTTATTTTAAAAGAAAGAATGGATTTGTTATTTACACAAAATGGAGAAAATGCCTATTTCAAAGTAAAGAATAAACTGGGGGATGCTGAAACTGGTGTGCATGTCGAAATTCAAATCCCGGTAACAATTGATTAAATATAAGCCATGAAGCTATACATTTTAGAAGACGAAATCAGAATTTTACAGCATATTTTGCAGATTGTTGAAAAGATAGACTACCTTGAAGTTGTAGGTTCGGCAGGTGAAATTGCAGTTGCCGGTAAAGAAATACCTGCCTTAAAACCCGATATAATTTTAGCAGACATCAGACTTAAAGATGGAGATAGTTTCCATTTATTTGATGCAATTGGAACAAATGATTTTCAGGTAATATTTTTAACAGCCTATGACCAATATGCCATTCAGGCTCTAAATTTAGGCGCATTTGGATACTTGCTTAAACCCATTGATGAGTTATCATTAACCACTCATTTAAATAAATGTTATCATCATCGTCAGCAGGAAGCAATAGGGCAGCAGCAACTTGCCATTGCCAAAGAGCATTATCTTGCGCAAGGCCTAGCGGCAACAAAACGCATCGCTTTAAAAAGCCTTGAATATATCGAGGTGGTATCTATTGAGGATATTATTTTTTGCAAAAGCGATAAAGGCTATACAACCTTTTATTTGAATAATGGTAACGAAATTTTGGTTTCCAAAGGGTTAAAAGAATACGAAAGTTTGCTAACGCCTTTTGGTTTTTTAAGATGCCATCAATCTTATTTAGTTAATTTTAAATATGTAAAAAAATACTATCGCGAAGGCTATTTACAAATGGAAAATAAAGTAAAGATTTTAGTTTCAAGCCGAAAAAAAGATGAAGTTTTACGGTATTTAGAAAATATCGCATAGCTTCTATCAGCTTAGAAGATTGAACAAAATTCAATTTTTTATTTTTTTTTAAACTAAAATACAATTACAGCGTTTAATAAGTGTAATAATAACACTAAGCCTATGTATAATTCAGCAAAAACTGAAACCAGAATAATAAATTTCGATGGAACAATTATCGTTCTAAATGCTGAGAAATTTAATGCAAAACGATATGCTGTTAGAATAGATGGCATTTTTAGCGGTCATTTGGAAAGAAAGAATAACGCATTAATCCTTTCTATGGGTACCGAAATAAAAGAACCTTTTTTACAGAAAATAAGCGAGATATTTAATGTTGATAAGCAATTGGCTATAAACTAATGTTTTCTGCTGACTTAAATTTTCAGAATTAAAGTTATACGAGGCATAACAAACGTTCTCAATAAAATTTAATAGCTTCTAAAACTTTTTTTGCTGGTTAGGGTTATAACAGTTATAATATCCCAATAATGTCGAAACGTAACTCGCAACTAACCAAATTAATATTAGATACTCCTAAAGATAAATTCTCATTTATCTGGCCAATAAGCTTAATCATATTATTGCTTTCATTAACTTATTTTTTTGGTCCTGATAATTACGCATTCTGGCTTGCAAAATAATATCCTATTGTAACATAATTACCGTTAAATTTTCTCTTAAACTGTAGATTTCTTTACATTAACATAAAGCTTTATGGCATTATAATCCTTATTTTTGCGCCATAAAATCAATATCTCTTTTGAAGTCTAACCAACAAAGATCTTTCGGTCTAAATATTTTATATTTCTTTTTGGGTGAGTATTTTTCTGATGCATTGAGAAATACAATTACAATTGTTTTGCCAATAGTGCTGTTTTTTTGGCTCAAACTACCCGAAATGGCTTCTGGAATTGGTGTTGGAGCATTATTGGTAAGCTTAACAGATTTTCCTGATAATAAGTTCAATAAATTTAAAACTGCCTTATATGGCATTGTGGTGTTTTTCTTAACAACCATTATCATCTCACTTTCGCTATCGTCTGCGTGGTTGCTTGCAGTTGTTATGACAGGTGCCGCCTTTGTTTTTTCGATGTTTGCAGTGTACGGAAACCGAATTAGTATTATTGGTACAATGGCACTTGTGGTTTGCTGTTTTGTTATGGGCTTGCATCCCGTAAATCCATTTCATTTTAGTTTTTACATGCTTATTGGCGGTGTTTGGTACTATCTGGTAAGTTTATTACAGATTTTAATCTTTCCTTATCGCTCCTTAAATCATGCAATTTTTGAGTGTATGATGAGTAGTGCAGTTTTTTTAAAGGCCAAGGCGAATAATTATGATGTTAATATACCCTTTGATGCATCGCAGAAAGAAATTATTAAACTTCACATAAAGGTAAATCAAAAGCATGAACTCATCCGTAATTTATTGCTAACGGATAAACAGGCAATGGCGCCAGATAATAATGAGGGGCAGATTTTATTGGGTAGGGCTTTATTGCTGATAGATTTATACGAGCAACTTAATGCCGTACATTACGATTATGCTCGTGTACGTGAAGTTTTGAAAGCATCATCGCTTGCCTTAATGACGAAGCTACTAAATTTACTGGCTTTTGAACTCGAAGATTTGGCAAGAAACATCAAAGATAAAAGCAAAGATTCTATCCATTCTTCAAATCAGAATTATCATGAATTAATTGATTTACTGAACGTTGAAATAGCAAATGCAACAGCCATACAAAAGGATTTTCTATCGCAGTTTATTGCGAATACAGATTCTGTAGTGCACAGTCTTGAATTAATTAAAGCGCACACTACAGCAAAAAATTTACAATCTGAAATAGTTGGTATCAAGCCGAATTACCCGGCATTTGTAACGGTAGACAATTCTACTTTGAAAGAAAATTTATCGTTTAAATCACCATTTTTCAGGTTTGCTTTACGCTTGGCGCTTTGTTTCCTTTTTGGTTTTTTGTTAATAAGTCAATTATCTTTAAATAAATATAGTTATTGGTTGTTTTTGACTTTGGTTATTGTGGCAAGGCCAAAATTTACCGTAACCTGGAGAAGAAACCTGCAGCGGTTAGCAGGTAGTTTGGGTGGTATTATCCTTGGTTTGGTATTAATCTATTTAATTAAAAGCCCGGCAATACTGTTAAGCTTATCTGTGTTTTTTCTACTTGGATTCTTTTCTTTCAACCGGATAAATTATACCATCAGCGTTTTATTCATTACTCCGGCAGTAATTTTAACACTTGGAAGTTATCATGGGCATTTCGATCATATTATACAAGAACGGATTCTTTTTACAATTCTAGGCTGTTTGATAGCCGTTTGTGCATCAATTTTATTTCCTATATGGGATAGTAAACAACTAAAAGATAAAATTAATCAGGCCATAAAACTCACAAAAACCTATTTAATAAATACGGTCAGCAGCCAACATCAAGCAGATAAAAATTTGCTTAGAATATCAAGGAAAGATGCAAATATGAGCCTATCATCACTTTCAGAAGGTATAGATTCTGCCAGTCAGGAACCTTTCAGAAAACGCGGCAGTCTAAATACTTACTATCAGATTCAACTGTTTATATATCAGATGAATGCCTTGATTACTTCGTTAAATATTTTAGACAATGATGTAACCATTTTTGAACAAAATATCATCAATAAAATATCTAAAAATTTAAGTTTTGAAGATGATAAATTAAACAATCTGCACGAGGAAGATGAGGGTGCTATTAGACAAAAGAATTTACCTGAACAAAAGTTAGCTCATATCTTAGTATTATCAGAAAATTTTAAATCTCATTACAAAGAATTAATCTGATTACATCCGGCATAAATAAATTTTTAAAACTCAGCTTTTACCTATTTATCGCTTAATTACAAACGCGTTTTGTGTTTTGCTTTATGGTTTCGTAAATCTCTTTTGCTATGTCGCTTTCTGCCAATTTGGTAATAATTGCATAAACAGGATTTACAATTATGGATACCAGATTTTCATCTTCTCTCTCAATGCTTAGCGTTTTATTATCCTTGCTTAAAACTGTTTTAACGTGAAACAAGCCAGTAGAGATTAACTCCATTTCATGCAAATAGTTATTTACTGATTTATTAAAAGGGATATAGATATATTCTTTAGTCGTCATAATTGTATATGGGTAGATATTAATAACAATGAGATTTCAAAAAGGTTACGAAATATTTTGAATATCTATATCAGGGTTTGTTAACCACATATCAAATCATGTTTTATATCTTTATAATGATGATTAAAGCTATGGAGTCTATCCAAAATATTTACGGAAATATCGACATTTATCTTTTCGACCAACTGATGAAAGGTACTTATGCAAACTGTCAGCGCATTTTAGATGCGGGTTGCGGTAGCGGTAAGAATATTGAATTCTTTTTACGTAGCGGCTGCGATGTTTATGCAATTGATAACAATCCAGATGCAATAGAATCGGTCAAGCAACTGGCTTTGAGTTTATCACGGCAAAGCTTAAAAAATCATTTTCTTATTGGTGATGTAGCGCTAATGCCATTTAAAGAAAATTTTTTTGATTTGGTTATCAGCAGTGCTGTTTTGCATTTCGCAAATAATCAACAGCATTTCGAAACCATGCTCAGTGCTATGTGGAAGGTGTTGCGAAAAGGTGGTTTTCTTTTCGTTCGTTTAGCTTCTGATATTGGTATCGAATCTTTAGTGCAACCAATTGGTAATGGCAGATACATTTTACCCGATGAATCTGAAAGATTTCTAGTAAATCAGGATATGCTTTTAAAGCTAACCAAAACCTTAGGTGGTGTTTTGCACGAACCAATTAAAACAACCAATGTGCAGAATTTAAGGTGTATGACTACCTGGTGTGTTCAGAAACTTTAAGCCGAATGCAATTTGTATCATTTTAGCTGAACAATGTATATAAAGAAGCAATATTTGGTGCGTAATAACTATTTTCATTCCTTTATTACTTGCAAAAAACACTTTTAAATTATTGCTATTAAACCGTATTAGAATCATCAACCTGTAAAAAATGTCTGTAAAAAACCAAAACTTAGCAAATAGCAGTTCTTTAACTGAATCGGGGATTACGCCTGATAAGAAAACGTTTTTACAATCCATTACCGAAGATTGGTGGGCTTTAATTTTGGGTGCATTTATTATTGCTATTGTTTTATTGCTTAAAGTTAATGCTGCAAGTTTGAATTTGCCGGTTTATAAATGGAGCAACCAGTCAGATTTATTTGATAAAATTCTTTCTACAAACAATCTCTGGCTTATCATTAAAACCGGCCTTGCATTTTTAGCATTAGCCGGAATTGCAATTCAATTATCCGGAGGAAATCTAATTCGCTTTGCAAAGGGTTTTATATTGATTTACATGTTGGCAACACTTTCGTTTATCATAGGAGGAAATAAAAATGTAGCCTATTACGGTTTGGAATATGTGGTATTTGCGCTTCTAATCGGAATTATACTGGGTAATCTTTTTAATTTGCCAAAATGGTTAAAGGAAGCAGTACGATCTGAGTTTTACATTAAAACCGGACTGGTTATTTTAGGTACAACTATACTTTCTGCAGATTTAATTAAAGCGGGCTTGCCGGGTATAATACAGGCTATTATTGTGGTGACTGCGGTTTGGTTTTTCTCTTTATGGTTAAGCAGAAAACTTAAAGTAGATGATGAATTTGGAATTATCCTCGCCTCAGCAGTGTCTATTTGCGGCGTTTCTGCAGCAATTGTTGCAGCGGGTGCCATCAACGGAGACAAAAAGAAACTTTCTTATGTAACAACGCTTGTGCTAATAATGGCTATACCGATGATGATTATTTTACCATGGATGGTGAAATATTTCAACATTCCTGAAGTGATTGGCGGAGCATGGTTAGGTGGAACCCTTGATACTACTGCAACAGTAACCGCTGCCGGAGATTTAATTGGACCAATAGCCGTTAAAGCAGGTGTAATTGCAAAATTTTCGCAAAATGTTTTTATTGGTGTAGCTGCTTTTTTTATTGCCATTTGGTGGGCTTACAAAAAACCAAAAACTGATGGCGTAGCAATAGAAGCTGCAAAAGTTGAAAAGCCTGGCTTGCAGATTGTTTGGGAGCGCTTTCCGAAATTTGTTTTAGGTTTTATTGGCGCTTCACTTGTGTTTTCTTTTCTATTATCTGTAGAAACAGCTAAAAGTGTAGCACCTACCTTAAATGGTATTCGAACCATTTGGTTTGCCTTAGCGTTTATCGCGATAGGAATGGAAGCTAAATTCTCATCGTTGGTTAAGTTGCAAGGCGGAAAACCAGCGCTTACATTTGTTACGGCTCAGATTTTTAACATCATCTGGACACTTTTATGGTCGTACATTTTATTTGGCGGCTATTTATTTCCAGTTCCTGATTTTAAATAACCATTTCATAAATCAGCATAATCTTTTTTTAAGCGTTTCATTAAAATGCTTTGGTTTTTATTGAAAGGTTAAACAGATAAAACTATTTTAATCTAAGGTCACTTTTTGGTTGAATAAGTCGGATTTGTACAACAAATTTTCTTTTTGGTACAAACATTAATAAAAATTATATAATAAGTTTGTTACACAATTTTACAATAGTCGATACGAATCATCCCATTTATCTCGATAAGTATCTGAACAGAAAAAATTATTAACTAAAGCTTTACTAGTATCAAGCAAAATATAAGTATTTGAGGATTGTTTTATTCAATATTATATTCTGATTGCCAGCAGCCGACAAACTAAATACTCAAAAACCAAATTGATTAATTTCTTTCAGAAAGAATAAAGCTTTAAAATATGCATAAAACGTTTTAGTTTAATTGTGCACTAGCAAATTCGAATTCTGAGAAACTAATATATAATCAACCTAAAACTAAATAACTAACCAACCAGTATGAACATGAGGGATATTTATTCCAGCAACTGTGTTAAAGAAAAAATGTTTTCTAGCACAACCAGAAACGTACTCAAATTTGCTTTGCTGAGTGCTTCAGTAATCGGTTTGCCAACTTTAGCAAGTGCAAAGGGTACTAATGCAAAGAACGTGATTCTGAAATCTTTGGAAGCCGCTAAATACACGGGCAGCACCAAAATGAATTTTTTTAAACCAATAACTGGCTTAGTAACAGATGAAACTGGTAGTCCACTGCCTGGTGCTACAGTAGTTGCTAAAGGCACGAATGCTAAAACAGTAACAGATGCTGATGGTAAGTTCTCCTTTAACATTCCTGATAATGCTACTGTTTTAGTTATTTCTTATATCGGCATGACACCGCAGGAAGTAAATATCAGTAACTTAACTAATGTTACGATAAAACTTTTACCATCGGGAAGTGCCAATTTAAATGAAGTTGTTGTAACCGCTTTAGGTGTAAAGCGTGAGAAAAAAGCATTAACCTATGCTGCACAACAACTTAACGCGGTTGAGTTAACCAAAGCAGGTGCGCCAAACTTTATGGAGGCTTTAAGTGGTAAGGCAGCCGGTGTAGATGTGGGTATTAGCAATTCGGGTGTTGGTGGTTCTACAAAAACTGTTTTAAGGGGTTCTAAATCTATTGCAGGGAGTAGTGAAGCACTATTTGTTATTGATGGTGTACCGGTAGTAAACAATAAAGGCGGACAGCCAGGCTCTTATGGTGGTACAGATGCTGGAGATGGTTTATCAGCGTTAAACCAGGATGATTTTGAATCGGTAACGATATTAAGAGGCGCAAATGGTGCAATTTTATATGGTAGCCAAGGCGCTAATGGTGTAATCTTAATTAATACAAAAAAAGGACAGGCTGGTAAGATTGCTATTGCTTTAAACTCTACAACCAATTTTAGCTCAGTTGCTACATTACCAGAGTTTCAGTACAATTATGGAGCTGTTGGCGGTAACGATAGAAGTTGGTCTAAAACAAAAGGCAACTATCAAAGTGGCTATATCGAAGATTTTTTCCAAACTGGTGTAAACACCATTAACACTATTTCTGTATCAGGAGGAAATGAAAAAACAACAAACTATTTTTCTTACGGAAATAACTATGCAACTGGCGTTGTACCTACAAGTACATACAATAAACATAATGTTACTCTAAGTCAGGAAACTAAATTATTTGATGATAAATTGGTTTTAAGCGGAAACGTAAGATTCTCTTATGAGAAATCAAAAAATCGGCCGGGTGCAGGTTATTATAATAACCCCCTAACAGGTTTATACCTTTTCGCACGTGAACGTGATTTCGACAGTTTCAAAAACAATTATCAAATCTTTGATACAACCAGAAATTTATTCAGACAGAACTGGTATTCTACAGAAGAAAAACAAAATAATCCGTATTGGGAACTTTATAACGACCCTAAACTTACAACAAGCCATAGGGTAATTGCTACAGCAAAGGCTTCGTATTCTTTCCTGCCTCACTTCAGATTTGATGTAAGAGGAAACATTGATTACAACGATAGGTTATTAGATTATCGTTATGCTGCCGGTGGTAACTCGGTAAGTGTAAGTAGTAATGGTAGCTGGAATTATTCAAAGTACAACGATAAGGCTTTATATGGAGATGCGATTTTGAACTATGATAATACCTTTGGTAAATTTAGTTTAAACAGTGTTTTAGGCGCAAGTATTCAAGATTATACTTTTAATGATGGAATGACATTCAGTAACGGAACTGTGCCATTGCAATACCCTAACTTTTACAGTTTTGCTAACTTACCATATAATTTGGTAGTTAACCAAACATTTAGCCGGGTTCAAAAACAGGGTTTGTTTGCCAATGCATCATTAGGATTTAAAGATATGTTGTATTTAGATTTAGCCGGTCGTAATGATTATGCTTCTACATTAGCTACCACGGGTAACGATTCATACTTCTACTATTCGGCAGGTTTATCAGCCATTATTAGCCAAATGGTTTCACTGCCAAAAGCAATCAGCTTCTTAAAATTAAGAGGTTCAACCTCAAGAGTTGGGAACGAAGTGCCATATAATATTGTAAATCCTGGTAACACCATTGGTGGTGCTGGTGGTCCGGATGGTATAGGTGGTATCAACAGAAATACACAAACTCCATTTGCTACATTGGTTCCTGAGAAAGTTATCAGTAATGAGATTGGTTTAGAATCCCGTTTCTTTAATGATAGGTTAAATTTAGATTTTACTTATTATAAAAATTCAAGCACTAATCAGTTTCTTTCTTTAACTGCGCCTTCGGGATCTGGTTATACTTTCTATTACGTTAATGCAGGTAAGGTAAACAATCAGGGTTTTGAGTTAACTTTAGGTGGCGACCCTATCAAAACTGATAATTTCAAATGGAATTCTACTGTGAATTTATCTCAAAATAAAAATAAAATTGTAGAGCTTATTGCAGATAATCCTAATTATCAGGTTGGTAGTAATGATGAAGGTTTTAATTCAATTATTAAATCTGGTGGTTCTTTCAACGATTTGTACATCTACAAACTGGCACGTAACGCTGCCGGGCAAATTATATTAGATACTGATGGTAAGCCAACAAGGACCACAAACCAGGAATATGTCGGAAATCTAAACCCGAATTTTATAGCAGGTTGGAACAATACATTTACATACAAAGATTTCAGCTTAAGTGCTTTAGTTACAGCTAAGTTTGGTGGTGTCGCATTTTCAAAAACAGAAGCATTCTTAGATTCGTATGGTGTTAGTAAAAGAACTGGTGAAATTCGCGATGCAGGAACCACTATGCCAATTAATGCTATTCAAGGTACAACACCTGTTACTTCAATAGATCCGGAAGTTTACTACAGCGTAATTGGTGATAGAAACGGAATTATGGAAACTTATGTGTTCTCCAGAACCAATGTGCGTTTAGCGCAGGTTTCATTAGCATATAACATTCCACTTAAAGGCTCTACCTTTAAATCTGCATCTGTTTCATTAGTAGGCAGAAACTTATTCTTCTTCTATAAAAAAGCGCCTTTCGATCCGGAACAAGCAATGAGCACAAGTAATAGCAACCAGGCAAATGATGTTTTTGCTGTTCCTGCAACCCGTTCTTATGGATTTAATTTAAAATTGAACTTTTAATAAATAAAGTGATGAAAAAAATATGTTTAGTGGTGCTCGCTTTGATTTTATTCAATTCCTGCACCAAAAATTTCGAAGAAATTAATACAAATCCCAATCAAATAACAGATAAGCTTTTAGAACAGGATTTTAATCTAGTAGGTTCTTCTTTCTCTGTAATGTTATTCAATCTTATGGGTCATCAAATTGAAGAAGATTTATGTTATGATAATTGGATGGGTTATATGGGTGCACCTACGCCATATGTTGGTGGTGTAAACAATACAACTTATTACTTACGTTGGATTGATGCTTACTGGAATCGTGTTTATGGAAGTGTTATGTCGCCTTCTAAACAAGTAATTCAATTGGCTCAGGAAAAAAATCTTCCGCTTTTTGGCGATTGGGCAAAATTTGTTAGAATATTGGCAATATCTAAATTAACGGCTATTCATGGCCCTGTTATTTTCTCAAATTACGGAACTGCAGGTTTAGGTACAATCAAATACGATAAAGAATCTGATTTGTACAACAACATGTTTACTCAATTAGATCAAATTGAAGCAAACTTCAAAGCAAGTCCTAATTACACTGGCTTCGCTAAATTCGATCCAAGTTACAAAGGCAGCATAGCCTCATGGTTAAAATTGATTAACTCCGTTCGTCTTCGTTTGGCAATGCGTTTAGTAAAAGTAAGTCCTGCAGTGGCTAAAACGCAAGGTGAAAAAGCTTTGGCAGATCCTGTTGGATTAATTAGCGCCAATTCAGAAAACTTTATGATTCCATTAAATGGTAACGTAATGCCGGTTTCTATGATCAGTTTTGATTGGGGTGATACACGTATGGGTGCAACTATGGAATCTTTTATGGTAGGTTTAAAAGACGGACGTATGGCTAAATATTTTAATGAAGTTACTGATGCTTCGTTAGTAACAGACCACCCGACTTATAAATACAAAGGTATTCGTAGTGGGGCTTTTATCAATGCAAAAGATGATAGAATCTCTTATTCTACAGTAAGTTCTGATTTTAAAACTGTTCAAAACCGAAGAGGGTTTACAGCTGCAGAAATTTCATTTTTAAAGGCTGAAGCTGCTTTAAGAGGCTGGGCTAACGCAGGTGATGCCAAAACAAATTACGAGAATGGTGTTAGACTTTCATTTTCTGATTGGGGAGCTGCTGGTGTTGATGCTTACTTAGCAGATGCAACTAGCAAACCAATTAATTACATCGACCCTAAAGATGCGAGAAATAGTTTTACCGCACTTTCTACCGTTACAGTTGCCTGGAATGCAGGAGATTCTAACGAGTTAAAACTTGAGAAAATTATCACTCAAAAATATCTCTCCACTTTTACAAATACGTTAGAGGCTTGGGTAGATTTTAGAAGAACAGGTTACCCTAAAATTCCGCACGTAGCTAAAAATGATAGTAGCCCGGATTGGGGTATTATCACTTCAGATCAATGGATTAAAAGAATTGTTTATGTTCCGGCAGAAAGAACAGGTAATGCTGCTGCGGTAACTGAAGCATCTACATTTTTAGCTTCTGGTAAAGATGATATTGCATCACGTTTATGGTGGGATACAACAACTACAAGCAATTTCTAAAATAACTTAAAATAGGAGAATGGCTACCTGAGATGGTGGCCATTTTTTTTGCAAATTTTTTTTAAAAAAAATTATAACTATGGAAAGATGTTTTTGTTAATGCGGTGGATACATCTGTTTTTTATACGTTCCGGGAGCCAAACCAGTAAATCTTTTAAACATTTTTGAAAAATACGATAGATTATCAAATCCAATTTGTGTAGCAATCTGACTGTAGTTTAAAGCAGTTGTAGCCATAAGGTATTGTGCCCGTTCTACACGTTTTTGGTTAACGAAATTAATCGGTCTCATCCCGGTATGTTGCTTAAATTGTCGGGAAAAATAATCGCTATCGTGGTTTATCCTTTGTGCAAGATGCGAAACCGATAAAACAAGATTTAAATTATCCAGGATGTAATTTACTGTTTCAACCATCTTTTTCGAATGGTGGTTGTAATGGATTCTGCTTTCGGTTTGTTTATTTAAAAACCTGGAACTTAGTTGTTGCAGTATGCCTTGTGTTTCATGAAAAACTGCAGGATGCTGCTTATAATTTAATTGCTTACAATCTGTATAAAAGGCTTCATATTCGTAACTTTTAGGGTCATAAGATTTACGAATGCCCCGGTCTGGATTAATCTTCAGAAGTCTGTTAAATAAATGATGATCTAATACGGATGCCGGCACTTTTTGAATCGATTTAATGTCTTGCAACATAGAATATCCAATACCTTCATCATCAAAAAATTGCACATAATACTGTGCTAAAGTGGTATCGCAAGCCATTGTAATCATAGTAAAACTCGGAATTAAGTATAAATAACCTTCCTCAAGAATTACCTTTCCGGTTGCATCTGAGAGATAGCCACTACCGCCATTTATGTAATAGATTCTTATGTAAGGACTTATGATGTTAGCATATTGCCAATTTGAAGAAAGTTCTACGTAGTCTACATTGAGCAGTGAGTATCGCTGTTGATTGAAACGGTTCGGCATTGCAGATTTTATTAATGTAACTCTTCCTTTAATGTGAGTTATTTAGGGATTGTATATAAATCTGTAATAAAGATATATAATTTTAGCTCAATGGGATTTTTTTGCTTCCGCTTTTCAATTTAAAATAATACATATTTTTTTTAAGTAGCTGTGAATTGTTGTGAAATAAGTTGATAAATTCGGGTCAAAAAAACTTCCTAAATCCCTGCAACCAGTTATGAGATATATAACCCTTACCATTTTACTTTTTGTATCGTTAACAAGTTTTGCTCAAAACAATTTACAACTATGGTATGATGCACCTGCAAAAGAATGGACGCAAGCTTTACCAATCGGTAATGGCCAAATCGGAGCAATGGTTTTTGGTGGTGTCGAAAATGAACTTTTCCAATTAAACGAAAGTACCTTGTACAGCGGCGGACCGGTTAAAAAGGTTATCAATCCGGGTGCAAAAGCCTATTTACCCGAAATAAGAAAAGCGCTGATTGAAGAGGAAAATTTTACGAAGGCAAATTTGCTGGCTAAAAAAATGCAGGGCTTTTATACAGAATCTTACATGCCATTAGGTAATTTGATTATAAAGCAATCTTTTAAGGGCAAAACATCAAATAGTTATAAAAGAACACTGGATATTTCTCAAGCCATATCAAAAACAAGTTTTTCGGTAGATGGCGTAATCTATAACCGCGAAGCTTTTACATCCTTAAATAAAAATGTTCTCGTTATTTACCTAACCTCTTCAAAAGTTGGAGGTTTAACGTTCGATGTATCGGCAAACAGCTTGTTGAAAAATACAGTCGTTTCAAAAGATAAGGCACTGGTTTTAATGGGGAAAGCACCAGCTCATGTAGATCCAAATTATTATAACGTTACTGGCAGGCAGCCAATAGTTCAGGAGGATACATCTGGTTGTAATGGTATGAGGTTTCAATATAGAATTAGTCCGAAATTAAAGGATGGAACCCTGCAGATTGACGCAACTGGCATCCATGTTTCCAATGCAACTGAGGTAATGCTCATCGTTGCGGCAGCCACAAGTTTCAACGGCTTTGATAAATGCCCCGATGCTGAAGGTAAGGATGAAAATGCTATTGCTTCGAAACTTATATCAAACAGCATTAATCAATCTTACGCATCTTTAAAAGCCGAACATGTAAAAGATTACCAACAATATTTTAACAGGGTTGAGTTTAGCTTAAATAAAGGAATTGATAACCAAAATACTAAATTACCATCTGATGCCCGCTTAAAAGCTTACAGTAAAGGCGCAAAGGATACGGATTTGGAATCGCTATATTTTCAGTTTGGACGTTACCTTTTAATTTCTTCCTCGAAACCCGGAAGCCCGCCAGCAAACCTTCAAGGCATTTGGAATAAAGAATTACGTGCCCCATGGAGCTCAAACTATACGATAAATATTAATACTCAAATGAATTACTGGCCTTCGGAGGTTACAAATTTATCTGAATTAACTACGCCTTTATTCGATTTTATTAAGGATTTATCGGTTACCGGAAAGCAAACTGCAAAAGAATTTTATGGTACCAGAGGTTGGGTTGCACACCATAATTCTGAAATATGGGCAACTGCAAATCCGGTTGGCGACCGTGGCGATGGCGATCCGGTTTGGGCGAATTGGTATATGGGCGGCAACTGGTTAACCAGACACTTATGGGAGCACTATTTATACACTGGCGATAAAAAATTCTTAAAAGAACAAGCCTATCCATTAATGAAAGGAGCTGCCGAATTTTCTATCGATTGGCTGGTAGAAAATAAGGAAGGATTGCTGATTACTGCGCCTTCAACCTCTCCCGAAAATAAATTTTTCGATAAAAATGGGGTAGAGCAAGGTTTATCAATGGCCACTACAATGGATATGTCTATCATTCGCGATTTATTTGCCAACACCATTGCAGCAGCCAAAATTTTGGGTATCGACAAATCTTTTAGAGATACCTTAATTGCTAAACAGGCAAGGCTTTATCCTCTAAAAGTTGGGCAGAATGGAGGCTTACAAGAATGGTATAAAGATTTTAAGGAAACAGATCCATTACACAGGCACGCGTCTCACCTGTATGGCCTATATCCGGGTTATGAAATCACTGAAAAAACACCTGAATTTTTTGCCGCTGCTAAAAAATCACTTGAACTTAGAACTGATTTAGGCACAGGATGGAGCAAAGGCTGGAAAATCAATTGGTGGGCCAGACTGAAAGATGGCGACCATGCTTACAAATTAATAAGGGGACTGCTAAATTATGTTGATGTTTCTGAAGACAATGGCCGTCAGGGAGGAACGTATCCAAACTTTTTCGATGCACATCCACCTTTTCAAATTGATGGTAATTTTGCGGGTACAGCTGGAATGGCAGAAATGCTTTTGCAAAGTCACCTGAATAATATACAATTATTACCGGCCTTGCCACAAGCATGGAAAAATGGTAACATTACTAGATTGCGAGCCCGTGGTGGTTTTGAAGTCGCCATATCGTGGGATAACGGCTTGTTAAATCATGCCGAAATTATTTCACTTTTAGGCAATACTTGCGAAGTTCAATCTGCTACTCCTTTTGCAATTAGGGGCGTTAACGCAAAACTCGAAAAAACAGCTGGTGGTTACAGCATGAAATTTGCGACTACCAAAGGCAAAAAGTATAATTTAATAAAAATATAGTTTATTGAAAATTCATTTCTGAAAAACCATTAGAGTATCTAAAGTTAATTTAAGAGATGAAAGCAATTGTCGCGATGCATTGTTAAACGTATATGGTAAAGCCAAAAAATATTGCCGAATCTATTATTTCTACAGCTCAAAATCGCGGGCCAGAAAAAAGTACTTGCCCATCAGAAATTGCACGAGGTTTATTTCCAGATGATTGGCGAACGCATATGAAAGAAGTTTTAGCAGTTGCTATAGAACTTGAAAAGGACGGACGTGTAATCATCACTCAAAAAGGAAGCAGAATTGATACGAATCATATCAAAGGACCAGTAAGAATCAAAATTGTATGATTTAGAATTATTCTGTTCGCTTTAAACATAAACTGCATTTTTATACTTCTAGATTTCACTGATTAATCAATAAAATTCATAATTTTTAAATATTAAGCACTACTGCTATCCTTTAACCGGAAACAAATTTTCATCTACCTGTGTGCCCTGGCCTGCAACTCTACACCATTTACCTGCATTTTTATGGTAAACTTCGAGTCTGCGTACTTTAATATCTACATCTTTATTGTCTACTACTAATTTAACCTCAATTAATAAATTAACCACAGCCATGGTACCATCATAAATTCTTATAAATTCATTTCCGGGAATGGGGCGAACAGATTTAAATATCAGTTTTTCTTTCTTCTGTACCTCAACCCATTGTTCATGAGAAAATGATATATCACCTTTTGGACCAACGGCAATAAAATCATTGCAATCTATAAGTGTGCCTGGTTTTTGATTGCGAAGCAACGTCCGTATTTCTGCACGTTCTTTTGCAAAACTTGTTGTATCAATTTGAGCGAAACCAGCAAAGCTGGTAACCGTTACGATTAGGATGGTTAGGAATGATTTCATCTTGAATTTTTATTTAAACTTAAGAAATTAAGTTTATTTTATGCCGATATTTTTAATAATTAATGAGGTTAAGTTATTGAAATTCAGCGCATATTAAAGCAATTTATAACATTCTGAATTAAATTATTTATATTTTATGTGTGCTTTAAAGAGGTGATACTCATAGTTAAATTTTTGATTAAGCATTAAAGAACTCAAAAAACCATTCTAATGTTGTTTTGTTGTTCCTACAAATTCAAATAATTCCGAAATTTAAGGCTTGCCAAAGCTTCCAATAGATTAAGGAATTACACGCCATTATGAAGAAAACCATTACAGTACCGAATCAGGAAGCAACAAAAAAAATGTTACCGGTAATTTTGGCAACAGCTATTTTTATGCAGATGCTCGATTCTACCATTTTAAATACTTCATTAAGTGCTGTAGCCGCTGATTTAAATGAATCGCCACTCAATATGCAAAATGCAATTATTGGATATGTTTTAACCCTGGCGGTTTTTATGCCAATCAGTGGTTTTTTAGCAGATAAATTCGGCACCAAAAAGATATTCATCTTCTCGCTCATTATATTTGGTTTAGGTTCTTTATGTTGCTCACTTTCTACCAACCTTACACAACTGGTTTTATCCAGAATGATACAAGGTGTTGGTGGCAGCCTGATGACACCCGTTGGCAAACTGGCCTTAATCAGAACATTTGCCAAAAAAGATTTGCTCAATGCTATGAATTTTGCCATTATACCGGCATTAATTGGTCCGGTGTTAGGGCCGCTTGTAGGCGGCTACATGGTTGATTATTTATCCTGGCATTGGATATTTCTTATCAATGTTCCGATGAGCATACTTGGTATTGCACTTAGTTTAAAATATATGCCCGATTATCGCTCTACAGTTATAGATTTTGATTTACGTGGCTTCTTAATTTTTGCAGCAGCTTCGCTGGCGTTGTCTATTGGTTTAGAACTTTTTGGTAGCGAGGTTTATGTAACGCCAGCCTTGTTTGTATTGCTACTGGGTTTCATGCTGATGTATTTTTACTACCGCCATGCCCGTAGTGATGATAACCCAATATTTCCACTAAATTTATTTAAAGTAAGAACCTTCAGAGTAGGCATTCTTGGTAATCTGGTTACCCGCTTGGGTATTAGTTCAGTTCCATTATTGTTGCCTATGATGGTGCAGATTGCCTATAATGAATCTGCCGTGGTTTCTGGTTGGATGGTTGCTCCGATGGCTTTAACGGCCATGCTTGGTAAATCCAGAGTGATAAAAATTCTGCGCCGTTTCGGCTATCGTTCTACGTTAATGGTAAACACCTTTATAATTGGTGTTTTAATATGCTGTATGGGTTTGCCTTTGGTAAGCCAATCCATCTACTACTACATTCCTATTATAGCCATATTGGGTTTCTTTAATTCTATACAGTTTACTGCCATGAATACCATTTCCATTGCAGATTTACGCCTATATCATACCAGTAGTGGCAATTCGTTAGTATCGGTTAATCAGCAACTGGCCATTGGCTTTGGCGTTGCATTTGGTTTAATTGTGTTAAAGATTTTTCAGGGAGATGTAAAGGTTATAACCGAAGACATACACGATGCCTTTAGAAAAACCTTTTGGGTTATTGGTATCCTTACCATTTGTTCTAGCTTTATTTTCAGGCGTTTACACGAGAAAGACGGACTGAATATGAACACCTAAAGCTTCTGCTAAATCAAACTCAAATAAGAAGTAGCAATTTATGGTCTTGATGGAAGAGTTTTGCTGCATAGTATTAATCATTTTAATATCAACTTCCAATAAGATGCCAGCTTACATGGAGATGATGTACACAGCGTAGGTTAAAAGATTTATTCTGCTCAAAACGTATAAATATAGTATGGGCAGTAATATTACTGCATTTAAAAAGATGGCATAGATTGAAGGGATAAATGAATAGCTTTAAACAATAATCGAAAAGCATAATGCCAACACAATTACCAAAGGTAAAGAAGCGGCGAATGTAACTTTGTTTTAACTAACTTAATCCCTAAAGTAAATATAATTTTAATATGCTTGTGTTAACATTGCAATTTTAAATGCCATTTGCTTAACTACTCACATCTCATTCAAAAAAAAATGACTACCCAAATAGATATATCTGCTGATTTCCAATCGATATTGAACCCTGATTTAGACACCATAAACTTCGAACGTATATTAGAACTCTTTCAGAAGATAAACTGGAAACACCGCATTGCCTCAGAAATAGAGTCTGCATTCCGCAAAAGTACAAGCACTTTATTTATATACCATAACTAGCTTTTAATTGCTTTTGGCAGGGTAATAGGCGATGGACGTTATTATGCAATGCTTGCAGATATTGTGGTAGATCCTGATCATCAGGGACAAAAAATAGGTTCTTACATCGTTAATGCCTTAAATGCAGAACTAAAAGATTACCATTTTGTAAACTTAAGTGCCGCACCCGGCGCCGATAAGTTTTATAAGCGTTGGGTTGGAAAAAACAAACTACCGCTTACATTTGGCCTCAAGGGCCGAAACAACTTAGGCAACATTGCGAAGATTCAGAATAAATTAAGTGCAGAATGTGCTAATCATGTAAGTCAATCATCAATTACTTTTTATTTTTATAAATGCTTTCTCATTGTTTCCTGCCTTTCATCTCCATGTCACTAAAACAATGAACATGTATTCGGGTTATCAATTCATATTTTAAAAGTATTTCCTTCGGATATTAAATTTTTAGAGATGAAGCATTTTGATGCAATAATTATTGGTGCAGGGCAAGCCGGTGTTCCTTTAGCAAAAAAACTTGCTGAGGCAGGTAAGAAAACCGCAATTATAGAAAAACGCATGGTTGGGGGAACCTGTATTAACGATGGTTGCACACCAACCAAAGCCATGATTGCTTCTGCAAAACTGGCCCATCAGGCTAGAAATTCTGATGAACTTGGCGTTGAAACAGGAGCCATAAAAGTTAATTTCAAAAAGATAAAGGCACGTAAAGATGCTATCGTTAGGCAATTCAGAAATTCTGCAGAGGAAGGCGTTAATTCAACAAAAGGCTTGACGTTGTTTATGGGCGAAGCCAGATTTAGCGGAAAGAAAGAAATCACCATATCGTTAAATACGGGTGGCGAAGAAGTTTTAACGGCCGACTGGATTTTTATTAATACCGGAGGCAAAACTGTAATTCCTGAAATTGAGGGACTGAATGAGATCGAGTATTTAACTTCAACAAGTATTATGGAGCTGGAAGAAATACCCGAACATTTGCTGGTGGTTGGCGGAAATTATATTGGATTAGAATTTGGTCAGATGTTTAGCAGGTTTGGGAGTAAGGTTACAATTCTTGAAAAATCAGCTTCAATAATAGCCAAAGAGGATGCAGATGTATCTGCAAGCTTAACCGAAATTTTAGAAGCAGAAAAAATACAGGTTATCACGAATGCGCAACTGCTCAAATTCTCATCAAAAAAGAAAAATGAAATAATTGCTGAGTTTAAATCTGGTAAAGATAACGAGAAGTTAAAAGTTAGCCATGTTTTAGTAGCAACAGGCAGAATACCCCAAACTGAAGTGCTAAACCTATCGCAATGCGGAATAAATGTTGACGAAAAGGGCTATATTGTTATAAATAATAAGCTGGAAACCAACGTTAAAGGAATTTTTGCTTTGGGCGATGTTACACCTGGTCCTGCTTTTACACATTTTGCTTACAACGATTATACAATTGTGTACCGAAATTTGATAGAAGGCGCAAATTATAGCATTAAAGGCCGGCCAATACCATATTGTATGTTTACCGATCCGCAATTGGGCAGAATTGGAATTTCAGAAAAGGATGCAAAAGCCCAAAAGCTTGATTATAAAGTCGCTGTTTTACCAATGTCGTATGTAGCCAGAGGAATAGAAACCGGCGAAACTTTAGGTTTGATGAAAGCTATTGTGGATACTAAAAGCAAAAAAATACTTGGAGCGGCTATTTTAGCATCAGAAGGTGGAGAAATTATGTCTGTTTTACAATTGGCAATGGAAGGCGGTATAACGTACGATAAGATTAGGTATTGCGTTTTTGCGCATCCAACCTATTCAGAATCACTCAATAATCTTTTTATGAAACTTGACGATTAAATGGTTGAACTTCAGAACGTTAGTAAAACATACGGCAAAAACGTTGCAGTAAACAATGTTTCTTTTAAAGTTGAAGAAGGAGAAACAATGGTATTGCTGGGTACAAGCGGCTGCGGTAAAACCACAACCCTTAAAATGATTAATCGCTTGGTAGAACCAGATGGCGGAACAATTTTACTAAATGGGAGCGATGTAACACAGCAAAATACCGAACAGTTGAGAAGAGGAATTGGCTATGTTATGCAAAATATTGGGCTTTTTCCGCATTATACAATTGAAGAAAATATTGCAGTTGTTCCGAACCTATTAAAGTGGGATAAAAAGATAACCTTAAACAAAATTGACGAGTTAGTTGATAAGCTTCATCTTCCGAAAAATATACTACAGCAATTGCCAGATGCCCTTAGTGGCGGGCAACAGCAAAGGGTAGGGCTTGCCAGAGCGCTGATTGCTGACCCCGCGATTTTACTTATGGATGAGCCTTTCGGCGCTTTGGATAATGTTACAAGGTCAAGCATTCAACAAGAATTTAAGAATCTAGAAGAACTCAAAAGAAAAACAATTGTGATGGTTACTCATGATGTATTGGAGGCTTTTGAACTTGCAGATAGGATTTGTTTAATGGATAAAGGCAGAATTATGCAGATAGGCACACCAAAGGAATTGCTTTTTAAGCCTGAAAATGATTTTGCAGAGAAATTTTTGGATGGTCAGCGACTTGCGCTAGCTTTTAAAGTAATTCAAATTAAAGATATTTGGTCAAATCTTCCTGATAATAAAAGTGCTGAAATGAAAGGTTTAAATGTGGATTTAAGTATTTGGGAGGCGATGGAAAAACTTCGTTCAGGAAACTTCAACGAATTAAATTTTAAAAATCCTAAAGGAGAAACTAAAAAAGTAAACTTTGAAGATTTAACAAAAGCCTTTAATCAACATACAAATTTAGTTAGGCATGAATGAGCAGCAAACCTTATGGCAATTCATGTCGATGGAATCGGATAAATTGCTTAGTCAAAGCTTACAACACATTGGCTTAACTTTTATCTCCTTACTTTTTGCCATTGCAATCGGGTTACCACTGGGGATTTTAATAGCACGTAAACGCAAACTATCCGGCACAGTTTTGGGTATTGCCGGTGTTTTGCAAACCGTACCAAGCATTGCCTTACTGGGTTTTATGATTCCCGTTTTAGGTATCGGTGCAAAGCCTGCAATTGTGGCATTACTTATTTATGCTTTGCTACCCATCATCAGAAATACTTTTACCGGCATTATTGGTATTGGTAAGCACATAACCGAAGCGGCAAAGGCTTTAGGAATGAGTAAAACTCAAATACTTTTTAAGATTGAAATCCCTTTGGCAATGCCGGTGATTCTTGCCGGTATACGCACCGCTACGGTTATAAATGTTGGCGTGGCAACTCTGGCATCATACATTGCAGCAGGTGGTTTAGGCGAATTTATTTTTGGTGGCATCTCCTTAAACAATACCAACATGATTTTGGCAGGCGCCATTCCTGCAGCTTTACTGGCTATAATTTTAGATGGGTTACTTTCCATCATTCAAAAATTCGATTTTAAAAAACTTAGGAGGATTTTGATGGGCCTCCCAATTGTTTTAGTTGTGCTAAGTGCATTTTACATTCTACCATCTGCCTATGGCTCTGGTTTGCGGGCGGGTTTTACACCAGAATTTATGGGTAGGCAGGATGGAGATTTAGGGCTTAAATCTGCCTATGGATTAAAAATACAAACGGTTGTTATCAGCGATGCGGTGATGTATAAAGCAGCTTTTTTAAAAGAACTTGATGTAATTAGCGGTTACTCTACCGATGGAAGACTGAAAGCTTTTGGACTTAAAATTTTAAAAGACGACAAAGGTATTTTTCCGCCTTATTATGCAGCGCCTATCGTACTTCAATCTTCCTTAAAAAAATTTCCTGAGTTAGAAAAAACCTTGAATTTACTGGCAGGTAAAATTACCGATTCTGTAATGACTGATTTAAATTACCGTACAGATTATCTACATCAAACGCCAGAAAGGGTAGCTAAAGATTTTCTGTTGAAAAATAATCTTTTCAAAACACCACGAAACGGGAGCGGAGAAACGGTGAAAATCGGCTCAAAAATTTTTGGTGAGCAATATATTCTTGCTGAAATCTATAGCATACTCATTAAAGGAAATACAGATTACAAGGTTGAAACCAAAACCGGACTTGGCGGCACTAAAATATGTTTTGATGCGCTGTTAAATAATCAAATTGATTTCTATCCTGAATATACGGGCACGGGTTTGCTAGCCATTTTAAAGCCAAATCCTAAATTAATAACTGAAATATCAAAAGACAAAAACAAAACTTACCGATATGTGCAGCAGGAATTTTTAGATAAATATAAAATCAAATGGTTAGCGCCAATAGGGTTTAATAATTCTTATGCTTTAATGATGCGACAAAAACAATCAGCAGAACTTAATGTTAATAGCATAACAGATCTAAAGAATCATCTAGATAAAAATTAATGAATTTTGCTGAAAAATACCTGAGCATCAGGAAGCACACTGAACAACTTTGCGGGCCTTTGCAAACCGAAGATTATGTAGTTCAGCCCGTAGCCGATGTGAGTCCACCGAAATGGCATTTAGGGCATACAACCTGGTTTTTCGAAACTTTTATTTTGAAGCCTTTCTCCTCAAATTATCAGATTTACAACGAAGACTACAATTTCGTATTTAATAGCTATTACGAAACCGTTGGAAATCGTGTTATCCGTACGGATAGGGGTAACCTGAGCAGGCCAAGTGTAAGCGACATTTATCAATACAGGAACTATGTTGATGAGGCGATGGTTAAATTTCTATCAAATGAAATTAAAGATGATGTTAATGAATTGTTGGTGCTGGGTTTTAATCACGAACAACAACACCAGGAATTACTTTTAACAGATATTAAATACATTTTAGGGAATAATCCATTATTTCCGGTATACAGCGAATTTAAATCTGAAATACTAAACTTACCATCGGCAGCCCAAAAGTTATTAAATATACAAGCCGGTGTTTATGAAATTGGTTTTAATGGAGATGGCTTTTGTTTTGATAATGAGTTAAACCGTCATAAAGTTTATTTAAATGATTTTGCTATTAGCTCTTCGCTGGTTTCTAACCATGATTTTATTGAATTTATAGCAGATGGCGGTTACAGCAATTTCAATTTCTGGCATGCTGAGGGTTGGGATTGGGTAAAAAGCAACCATATTGAAGCGCCAATGTACTGGCATAAAATTGATGGCAAATGGTTTAACTATACGCTTCAGGGATTAAAACCAGTTAATGATGAACATCCTGTAACGCATATAAGTTATTACGAAGCTTATGCCTATGCAAGTTGGAAAGGAATGCGGTTACCCACCGAGTTTGAATGGGAAATTGCAGCTAAACATTTTAACTGGGGCGAACGGTGGGAGTGGACCGAAAGCGCCTATTTGCCTTATCCTGGTTTTAGTAAAGCACCGGGTGCAATTGGAGAGTACAATGGCAAATTTATGGTTAATCAAAAAGTTTTACGCGGTGCATCGATAGCCACACCCGAGGCACATAGTCGCATAACTTACAGAAATTTTTTTCACCCGCATTTAAGATGGCAATATACCGGCATTCGCTTAGCCAAATAAAATTTTATGATACTATCAACAGAAAATACAGCTTTAGCAAATACGGAATTTCTAGAGGAAACGCTGGAAGGATTGAAACAAGAGCCGAAGCGAATGTATTCTAAATATTTTTATGACGAAACTGGAGATGTTATTTTTCAGCAGATTATGAACATGAAGGAATATTACTTAACCAATGCAGAAATGGAAATTATGAAGCATCAGGCTAATCATATTGCTGATGTACTCTCTGATAATAATGCAGGTTTTGATTTGATTGAACTTGGTGCCGGCGATGCCACAAAATCAATTCATTTACTTAAAGCATTGATTGATAAAAAACTCGATTTTAAATATTTTCCTATCGATATTTCTGAACATGTAATCGCTGAATTAGAACAAAGTTTGCCGTCAGAATTACCTGCGCTTAATTTTCAGGGATTAATTGGCGATTATTTTAAAATGCTTAAAAAAGCTACTGCCATCTCAGACAGAAAAAAGGTGGTTTTGTTTATGGGAGCAAACATTGGCAATATGGATGTTCAAGAAGCGCAAACTTTTTGCATGGGCTTGAAACATTTATTATCGCCAAATGATATTTTAATTATCGGTTTTGATTTAAAGAAAAATCCTCGAAAAATTTTAGAAGCCTACAATGATAAAGCAGGCATCACAAGCTCATTTAATTTGAACCTTTTATCGCGTATAAATAGAGAACTGGATGGTGATTTCGATGTGAATGCATTTGAACATTATGCAAGTTATAATCCCGAAAATGGTGCTTGTAAAAGTTATTTAATCAGTCTGCAGAATCAAACGGTTAAAATCGGTTCCGAAGAATTTAATTTTAGTAAAGACGAATATATTTTGATGGAAATTTCTCAGAAATATTCGAAGCAGGAAATTGAAGAACTGGCAAATGCATCGGGTTTTAAAGTGGTAAAATACTTTACAGATGAGCAACATTATTTTGTTGACGCAGTATGGAAAGTAGCCTAATCTATAAGTTCGAGTAAATGATTTAAATCGTTTTCGGTATTATAAAAATGAAAGGATATTCTTGTACCTGCGCCTCTGGGCGATACAAGGATCTTTTCGTTATTTAAGCGTTCTACAATAGCTTGATGTAATGGCAAACTCATAATTGAAGACTGTTCTTTTCGCTCCATCATCCAATAGGGAAGAAAGCCTTTTTTATGTAATGCAATTCTTGCTTTAGCAGTTAACTCCATTATCCTTTGCTCGATAACATCAAAACCAATGTTGTTAAGATAATTAAGTCCTTGATTTAATGTACCCAAATTTAAACTATCTAAATGGCCGGGCTCTAAAGTTAATGATAGATAGTCCCGACCGCTCAAAAATGGCACATCTGGTAAGCTTAATTTTTTCTTATGTTGATAAATGAGCTTTCTGGCAGCATCCGATAGGAAAATATAACCATTACCATAACCGCCCAACAACCATTTATAGCCGCTTCCTACCAAAACATCCAAACCCGATTGCTGGAAGTTAAAAGGAGCAGTTCCTAAAAATTGTGTACCATCAGCTATTAAAATCAAGTCTGGATAATCTGATTTCAGCTTTTTGATAAAATCGCTTTGCATTTTTAATCCGCTGATGTATTGAACCATGCTGAAAGCAAAAACCGTTGGTTTAAATTGTTCAATTGCCCTTAAAATTTGCTCTTCTAGATTTGCATTAATTGGAATTTCCAAATAATCGAAACCTCTGCTGGTAACCGGGTAATTTAGCGAAGGATAATCTTCCTGAAGCAACAAAAACCGATGGCTGATATCCATCCCATTTAAAACAGAATTTAATCCATTTGAGCAGTTGGAAGTTAAGAAGGTATTTTCACGTTTTACGGTAAAAACGGATGAGAGATTGGTTTTGAGTTCATCCATAATCTCCAGACTATTTGCCCTGAAAATACTTCCTTCATTAATGAAATTTTCATCGTGTTTTCTACGCCAGTTTGCAATTTCTGTAGATAGCAGGCCAGAATAAGCCGTATTTAAATAGGTGTAATTTTGAAGAATAGGAAAATGCTCAATAAAACTCATGCCCAAATGTAAATAATTGCTAACATAAATGATTTATGTTGTAAAAAACTGTAAGGTTTTTTATTTGTTGATAGTAAATCAATTGCCAGAAATATATGGAGCACAAGGAAATATTAATAGCCGAATTAAAGAAATTATTAAACGGCGGAATAGCCCATGCAAGCTTTCAGGATGCTATCTCTGGTTTGCCTTTTCATTTGCTTGGTGCAAAACCATATAATCTACCTTATAGTATTTGGCAATTAGTTGAGCATATTAGAATTGCCCAATGGGATATGTTTGAGTTTAGTAAGGATGTTAACCATAAATCTCCAGAATGGCCGGATGATTACTGGCCAAAAGAAACTGCTCCAAAAAACGAGCAGGAGTGGGAAGATTCGTTAAAACAAATTAATGATGATCTGGCAGCATTTATCAACTTAATTGAATCAGAAGATTTATTTGAAAAAATACCCCACGGAAGTGGTCAGAATATTTTACGGGAGGCTTTGCAAATTGCCGATCATAATGCTTATCATATTGCAGAAATAGTCGTTATCAGGCGTTTACTTGGTGTTTGGAAAAATTAAAATATCTAAAAATTAAAATATGTTAAAAAATTCAAAAGGGTTTAGTTCGTTTGCAGTAAACGACATTCCAAAAGCAAAAGATTTTTATGAAAATACTTTAGGCTTAACTGTTAAAGATAATCCGATGGGTTTAATAGAAATCGAGATTTCAGGGTCGGCAAACATTCTGGTCTATCCTAAACCAAATCATACACCTGCAACTTTTACGGTATTAAATTTTCCTGTTGATAATATTGAAGAAATCGTTGATAAATTGATTGATAATGGTATAAGATTTGAGCAATACAACGATGAGTATTTAAAGACAGATGTTAAAGGCATTTCAAGAGCTAATGGCGGACCGAATGTTGCATGGTTTAAAGATCCATCTGGAAACATTTTCTCGATTATGGAATTGCGCTAAACTGCATTAAAGTAGTAAGTTTATTCCCCTAAATAGATGGCCGCCACTCTTTTATATTTCGATATTTCAGTGGCCACATAAATCTCTAATGGTAACAAAGACATTGTCTGAAATAGAGCAAAAATAATGCAATGAAAAACGGAAGAAATGGCAACAAGATTTAATTTGGTAATATTAGCGTACAACATCTTAAAACCTTTACCGGATGATATGGATGTTAAGTGTGTATAGATTATAATTAATTTATATTTTTTGCTCTAATATGATGCTTAGCAGCATCTTTCAACGAAACGTTTCAGTAATCACTCAGCCAAGGGGAGGCTAATGGAAAATTTAGAACCTTCATTCAAACGACTTTCAAAACCGATTTTTCCGCCCATGCGTTCTGTATATTCTTTAGATAGAACTAAGCCAAGTCCAACGCCCTTTTCATTATTTGTACCATAGGTTGGCGCTGCTTTAATCGAAAAAATAGCCGACTGTTCACTCGCAGCCATTCCTATACCATTATCCATTACAGTGATGTTACATTCATTGTTAATAATTTCAGCGTTTATTTTAATCATGCCGCCAATTGCCGTAAATTTTATTGCATTATTGACCAAATTGCGCATTACAATCTGCAGCATATCTTTATCGGCTAATATCATAAGACGAGATGGAATTGTATTCTCAAATGTAATTTCTTTCTTCAGGGCAGTAACGCGAGCCATCTCTATCGTACTCTCGAGCACTTTCAAAACATTTATCGCTTCGAGCTGCGCAAATGATCCGCCCATCTGGGATTTAGACCA
Organism: Pedobacter sp. Leaf132; assembly: GCF_920984695.1. NCBI lineage: Bacteria > Pseudomonadati > Bacteroidota > Sphingobacteriia > Sphingobacteriales > Sphingobacteriaceae > Pedobacter > Pedobacter sp. Leaf132. Next base: position 368,150 of record NZ_CAKLBO010000003.1, read on the forward strand.
GTTTAACAAATTAGAGAGCATGGTGATGGTATGACTGGTTGCGGTTTCTAATGATTGCTCTATCAAAAGCCGCTGTTCATCGCGTAGCTTGTTTTTATTTAACAGAACAAGGTAGTTTTGAATATTAATTAATGGCGTCCTTACATCATGGGAGATGATGGACATCAAATTGTCTTTTTCCAAACTTCGTTGCTCCAACTCTTCTTTCTGTTTTAAAATTTGCTCATTGCTGCTTTCTAATGCAATTGTCTTTTGCAGGGCATTTGTGCGTTCTGTGTCATAGTTTCGCCTGATAAACCTGATAACAATATAAATAACAAATACTGGCAAAGGAAAAGCGGTCATCCGATCTAAATATTGTCCTTTAGGGGTATCAAAGGGATATTTTATAAACTCCGGATAATAATAGCCAAGGGTGTGCAAAACAAAAAACCAGGTTAAGTAAATCACAAGCCAGTTAAGATGATGCCTGTATGGTGAAATGACCAGTAAAACCAGCAAATAGGCTGGCCAGATGATGTCTGTTGAGCCGGCAATACCAGCGATGGCAAAATAATTTATTCCAAATATTAACAATCCCATCAACCCGAAAAGGACACTGCTGTGCGGTTTAGCTCGAAACCTGGAATAATAATATTGATAAGAAAAAAACAGACTGAAAAACATTGCAGAAATAGAGCCTACATAGAGACCTGCAAATAAATTATAAGGCGCATAAATCAATGTTGCTGCAATTAGGCCAAGGCTAACAGAATGAAATACCCTGCTTTCTAAGGAAAACTTTGTTGGGCTGCCAATAAGTGCTGACCAAAAATTCGTTTTTCCATTTTCAGCTGGAGCATAAAGAAAATCAAGATTAATGAATTTCGCCATAATTTAATTTAGGAATGATTTGATTCAGTTCATGCATAGATATAGTCAATACAAAGGCATCCTGCTATCTTGGGATTTATTGCCTTAAAGCTAACAAAGGGGCATTAAACTGAATGAAAGCTGAAATTAGTTATTTAATTGTGATTTGGAAAAACAACTTTTCTAAGCCTGTGTGTAAATAGTGCAATAATAAGATAACCAGCGATTTAAAAAACAGATAATTCTAATGTAAGGTTGGATAAACTATGCGCTATGATTTTTTTCGCTAAAAAAAATATCCTACATCCATTTACAGGGGTTTTAGTGCTACTAAAATAATTGTAAAAACCGCTGAACAATCTGCTGTAATTTCTGTTGACCTTATATTCATTTTTGCACTGAAACTCATTTTATCTCCCTAAATTGTTAACAAACCTTCCCGTACTAAAAGAGAGTAAAAGCTTAAGGTATTTTAGTTTCTTCTATTTATATGTTATGCAAGGCATTCCTTCGGGTTTTGCATTAACTGCTGTGGCAAATTATTTAGCCGCCAAGGGTTTATCATCTTATTCTGTTGGTTCGTTTATAGCTATTGTAGGTTTGCCATGGGTGCTTCAGTTTATCTGGGGTCCAATAATAGACCGATACCAGTTCTCTGTAATTGGTCATCGGAAACATTGGGTTGTGCTCACTCAAGTCCTAGCATTTGTTGCATCATTGGCCTTGATGATGGTTAACGATCCGGTTAAGCAAATTTCACTTTTATCCCTCCTTTTTTTTATCCATAGTAATTTTGCGAGCGTTCAGGATGCAAGTGTAGATGCAATGGCCATTTCTATTGTGCCCGAAGCAGAGCGAGGACGTGTAAATGCTTTTATGAGAGGCGGCTATTTATTAGGTATTGCAGCAGGTTCGGCGGGTTTATCTACCATTTTAAATCATTACGGGTTCTTTTATGCGGCAGCTACCCAATCGGCACTTTTACTTTTTTTTACTATAATAACATACATTATTAAACTCGATTCAGCGGATAATTACCTACCTGTTTTTAGACCAACACCTAGTGCAAATGATGTTCATTTAAATGATAATCCAAAATTAAAGTGGTTATTTATACAGTTGTACAAGGCGGTAACAGTAAAGAATAGCATGAAAACCTTTTTACAAATTGCAGTGGTATATACTTGTTTAAGCATATTTATAAGGGGGTTTTCGTTTCATTTGATTCATAACTTACATTGGGCGAATAACGCTGTATCTGTTTTGCAAGGTGGTTGGGGAACCATAGCAACCCTGATGGTTACCTTATTAGGAGGATATATGGCTGATAAAATTGGGCCAAAAATACTTCAAGGGAAGGTGATGTTCGTTATTGCGCTATTCCTGATTACTTTTTCACTCTTAGGGAGTTTTTGGTATTTAAAATCTGTTAGTATAACCGGTTTATTATTATTCAATTTCGCCGACCCAATGTTTAGTGTTGCTGCAATGCCGGTATTAATGTTGCTTTGCAGAAAGAGGATAGAGGGCTCGCAATTTACGGCTTACATGGCTATGGTAAATTTCTGCGATGTACTGGGTTCATACTTTTCTGGTTGGGCGATGACTTTTGCCTCTGCATCTCAGATTGGATTAGTTTGTGGTTTAATAATTTTATCAGTAATGATTTTTTTCCGAAATAGGCAGCGTAATATCTTATCTTCTGAGGTTTAGATTTCTGCAAATCTATCATTACCTTCTATGAATAGAAATGTTTTAATAACATAACGATTCAAATCTATCTAACTCTCAATTTTTAGCTTTGAACGCAATGGCTGGGCTAATGCAGGTCTTGATTTTTAGATAGTTGAGTTTGATATATGGGGAGAAAAATTTCCCTCTGCTCTGGTTAATAAAATATAAAAGGGGCTGATCATTACTATTTATGATGCAGCCCCTTTTCAATATTGCTATTACTTACGAAATGAATTGATAATTTAAGTTAATTCCCTGAATCTTTCACTTTCTCCACTACATCCTGGATGCTTTGGGGTAAATTTGAAAGCAGGTTGTAACCTGTTACACTTTCAATATCTCTTACTGATACGATGTAATCTTTCCAGCTTGCACTGGTACCGTTGATGTTTGGTGTATTAATTGCTATCACTCTTGTTGAAGAAGTTACGCGGCTTAAATCATTATCGCCCGTTTTCAGTAGCACTGCAACTTTCCAGACATTTGCAGGAACGGTTACTTTTCCATTGTTAATGGTATTCACAACTGATGCACTTGCGGAACCAATGCCACCAGTACCATAACTGCCCATAATTACATAAACTTCATAGCCATTTAAGGCCTGCCCGCGAAGGTAACTTTCGAACGATTCCCATGTTTTCTGATTATTGTTTGGTGCCTGCGGGATCATATTGGTCATCAAAAAAGTTGCTGAGTTGGCTGTGCTCGAACTGGTGCGGTCGCCACTTGGACAATTATGACCTCTATCAAAACCAGAACCTGAATAGCTATTACTCTGTACCTGATACCAATCTGTTGGCAAACCAGTAAAAGCAGCAAAATCGTCTTTTCTGCTTGCTGTGCCGTTGAAGTTATTAGGATCTAAGTGCCAGCTTACCCAATTAGGAATACCGCGGCTCATACTATAACTTTCTACATAATATTTTTGATCTATCAAATAGTTTTCTGATGAGACTACGGAAGCCAATGCGCCTGAAGGATTACCGAACAATGAGTTTGAATTGTCGCCACTTGCTGGTGGTGCATCTGCACCCGCTTCTGGTGTACCTCTCCCCGGAGTTGGGGGTGTTGCGTTTCCATTGTCCACGGGATCAGTATCAGGAGCACCTACGGTAATGCCAGGATCGCCAGTGCCTTTAAAAATTATATCATCAATATTGATTCGGGTGGTGCCTGCTTTTTTTATCTGAAAGCGAATTTTGCCTGTACTACTCACTTTAAATGAATCTGTTACTAATGTGGTACTGCTTTCAACAATATCTACACCCAGTTGTGTATAGGTTTTGCCGCCATCAACAGAGCTCAGTAGCTGCCATGTAGAATTTGCATCTGTACCGTATTTGGCATGCGATATGTAAATCATTTTAGCGCCTGCAATGTCAAAGTTCATGGATAAGTAACCCGTTCTTAATCGCACAGACTTGGTGCCATTCTTGGCATCAGCTGCAAGGTTGCCGATAAGAGCATCGCTCATTGTCCATTTGCCGGTTAATAGCTGCACACTGTCTAACGCATAGGCCCCTTTAGTGCCAGATTCGAAAGTCTCTGTAATGTTAAAAGCTCTTGGAGCTTGAGGAGGAGTTGCCGGCGTTTCGTTTTCAATTGACGTTTTTTTTGAACAGGCGGATAGAAACAGGATGCCAATAAATCCTGGATAGATAAGGATGTTTTTAAATTTCATTGTTTTTGAATGTCTAATGGGATGCGTTAATCAGATCATTCTAAAATGCATGCGAAGGTATAAAGAAAAGGCATTAGCCATGTTAATTTATTATTAACAAATTTGGATAAGCTTTTTTGTTCAGAGTTTCCTAATGTTTTGGTGGTTGTCTTATTGGAGATTCCGCAGGAAGTGGTCAACTTCTGGTGAGGAATTCAGATCTGTCCTCATTATTTCATAAACATTGTGGTAAAGTATTTCTGATTTAAACCTAAGCCTGCAATACTGAAACCAACAGTAGGTAATGGAGTGGGGTTAGTATTGAGGCATCCCAGAATGAATTGGGCATAAGCAACTCATAATATCAAACAGGCGTTTCCGATAAGGGAGCTTATCTAAATTTAGACCATAAAAAAAATACCGCATGGTTCAGAACCCTGTCTGCCAATTCGCTATTAATATCAAACAAATAATCAATGTTAAGAAGGCTTTTAAAAGCCCCTTATTTCAACTTATTGATAGCTAACTTTTCAACTTCCTGAAAAAAATATAAATGTAATTGAAAACAGTGACGCATTTTAGCTGGCAACATTAATATTCTATTACTATTTTGCCAACGGTTTTACCGCTTTCTAATAACGCATGTGCTTTTTTAAGATTTTCGGTGGTAAAGCCTTTCAGGTGTTGATTGATAGTTGAGCAGAGTGTTCCATTTTCAAACAATGATGCGGCTTCATTCAATATTTGGTGCTGTCTGCTCATGTCTTCTGTTTGAAACATGGAGCGTGTAAACATCAATTCCCAGTGGAAACTTACGCTTTTGCCTTTTAAAGCCCTCAAGTTAACGTTTTCTGTAGGGTCGCTTATTGAACCAATTTGGCCCTGTGGTTTAATCAGCTTGAGCATAGCATCCCAGTATTGGTTGAGATCCACAAAATCAAGAATGAAATCAACCTGCTCAAATCCAAGTTGCTGCACTTCCTGTACAAGGTTTTGATGGTTTACGATGAAGTCTGCACCCTGTTTTCTGCACCATTCTGCACTTTCTGGTCTGGAAGCTGTAGCGATGACATTTAATCCGGCAACTTTCTTAGCAATTTGAATCGCAATCGACCCTACGCCACCCGCGCCACCAATAATCAGTAGTGTTTTTCCTCTATCACTGTCATTTATCCGGATGCGGTCAAACAATATTTCCCATGCGGTGAGTAGGGTTAAGGACATGGCAGCAGCTTCAGCTGAAGTAAGATTTTCAGGTTTTCTGCCAACAATGCGTTCATCAACCAGTTGGTATTCTGCGTTACTCCCGCTTTTATTAAGATCGCCTGAATAGTAAACCATTTCTCCTTTGCTAAACAAGCTTACATCGGGGCCGGTTTCTTCAACGATACCCACTGCATCCCAGCCAATCACTTTTGGCTGCTCAAGCACTTTATCTTTTGCACTGTTTTGACGGATTTTAAAATCAACAGGATTGACACTGATTGCAGCAATTTTAATCAACAGTTCTCTGCCGCTGGCCGCTGGTTTTTCTGCATCGAAGGCAATAAAGCTTTCTGTATGGTTAATAGGTAAAGATTCCTTAAATCCTATGGCTTTCATTCTGGAAGATTCTGATTTTATTTATTAACAATAGTTACCCAGGTGGAATGCATAATTTGAGGTGTTCAACCTGATGGTGCTAATCTACCAGCTTGTGGGATTAATTTGATAATAGAGCTGTCATTTTAATTGAAGAAAATTTACTGTATCCCTCATTAATCTGGCAATTTTATAAAACCTCTAAATTTATCCATATTGAGGCAGTAAATGAATTAGAAAGATAATCAATTACTTGTTTTCTCAAATAGCAGAAAATGTTGCAAAGGCAAAAAATCACCGTTTTGAACCAGTTTAAAGCCGTTTGCCGCCAACTCTTTTTTTGCCTGTCTGATGCTCATCTTATGTTCAGCTTTAATGGCAACCGTTGGATCTTCCTCCTTGTATTCTAAAAGTAGCAGCTGTCCATTTGGTTTAAGGGCCTTTCTGAGTGCAGAGAGATAAGCCACCGGATGTTCCAGTTCGTGATATACATCCACCATAAAAGCTAAATCAATAGAATTTGGCGCTAAGTTAGGGTATAATTCTGTTCCCTTGATAATTTCTACATTGGTCAGCTTTTCTTCAGCGGTCTTTTTCCTAAGATAAGTTAAGGCATCGTTTTGAATTTCAACTGCATAAATCTTACCTTTAAGAATACGCCGGGCTACCCGGAAGGTATAAAATCCTGAACCCGCACCAATATCGGCAACAACGCTATTGCTTTTTAAGGGCATCGAGGCCAAAGCCTGGAGTGTATTTTCTTCCCTGATTCTGCTGTTTCGTTCGAGCCATTCAACCCCTTCAAAACTCATGACCTGGGCAATCTCCCTTCCTAAGTAGACCTTCCCGGTACCATTGGCGGATGGATTTTTATAGGTGTAGCTTGATTTGTCCTGAGCAGATGCAGTGTAGCAAACAATGTATAAAAAGAAGAATAGTAAGCGCTGGAACGTTTTCATAGAATGTTATTCTTTTATTGAACCAGCCAATCTTTTTTTAGGTTGATGGCTCGGTTTGTGCGCATCATAATCAAGCATAGTTTAAAAATTGACAACAGGGTTTCCGAAGAATGCTTCCAGAACTTTTTGAAATATAATTAATAATCATCATCGATTGGATTCTGCTCTGCTGAAATAAATCCTAAAATTATAAGTGATGCTGAAATGATGTAAAATGCGATTGGTGTGATTAAGAATGTGCTCATTGCAATAGGGTTTAGTTAGAGGATAAATATTTAGCTTCCAAATTGATAAAGTGGTTCATTTGGTAAGCTATTGGTTATTGAACGCAGAAGATGAAATTAAATTATGACACAAACTAAAATTTTTCAACCGGTTGTTTCTATTAAGTGGGGAGCTTTTTTATCCCAGTCTGGTTTAGTGTTCGCTATTTCAGCGGCCACTTTAACCTAAAATGGATAACAAAGACTTTGTCTGGAAATAAAGAACAGACGAAACCCTAAAAATAAAACCACTAAAAGAGTGGTCGTTCTTTGAAGTAATTTAGTGCAGCAAGCTATTTCGGTCTGGAGACCTGGGTTTTCAAAAGAGATTTAAGTGATCCGTTGGAACACTTAAACCAGGGGGGGTGAGTTGAACCTAACCAAGTGAATTGCCGAAATAACAGGAGATAAGGCTAAAAAGCGCCTTCTAGAGCATAAAAAAACCCCTTAAGAATGTCTCAAGGGGTGATTTATGTTTGTGGGCCCAGCTGGGCTCGAACCAGCGACCAAAAGATTATGAGTCTTTTAATTTTTCGCTCTAAATATCTGTAAATCAATGTTTTACAAATTTATTTTCAGATTTTCTTAAGTATTTATTAAGTATTTAATAGGGCATCAAAAATGTTTCTTTTACAATTTTCTGACTTTATAAATTTTAATGAAAATTTCGAGAGTATGGATTGTATTTAATGTTTAACATTTCGGAACAAATGTATCTGTGAATATTTAATCATGCATGTAATGAAAGACGCTAATTATTATGGTCAGGCATTCTGACTTATAGCAGTAATTATATTTTCTAGCGCCACAATTTGTTTACAATATTTCCAACTGCTACGGTTGACCGTTTCCGCCGGCTGCACCATATATTTGACCCGTTGAAAAACTCGCATCATTCGCTGCAAGTTGTACATATATCGAAGCCAGTTCTGCCGGTTGTCCCGGTCTTCCTAGTGGAGTTTCTTTTCCGAATTCTTTTAGTTTTTCTGGAGTAGAACCACCACCCATTTGCAATGGTGTCCAGATTGGGCCGGGTGCGACTCCATTTACCCTAATTCCTTTTGGACCAAGTTGCTTAGCTAGTGATTTAACAAAATTAGTTGTAGCTGCCTTTGTCTGTGCATAATCGTATAAATCAGGTGAGGGATCTGTTGCCTGAACTGAAGTCGTACCTATGATAGATGATCCCGGTTTTAAATATGGCAAGGCAGCTTTTATAATCCAAAATGGGGCATAAATATTTGTTTTTATGGTCCAATCAAATTGCTCTGAGCTGATATCTAAAATAGATGGATTTGATTGCTGGCGTGCTGCATTACTGATTAAGATGTCGAGGCCACCCAGCTGTTTGGCCGCCTCATCAACTAATTTCTTACAAAAACCCTCTTCACGAATGTCGCCAGGAATGGCAATTGCTTTTCTCCCTTCTTTTTTTATAAGCGCTAAAACTTCCTGAGCATCTGGTTCCTCTTGAGGTAAATAGTTAATCGCGACATCAGCACCTTCCCGGGCATATGCAATAGCCGCTGCCCTTCCCATTCCAGAATCTCCACCTGTAATCAAGGCTTTTCTTCCCATAAGTCGTCCTGAGCCCTTATAACTGGTTTCGCCATGGTCCGGTCTTGGAATCATTTTACTTGCAAGTGCTGGCCAGGGCTGATTCTGATGAGTGAAAGGCGGACGCGGGTACTTGGTCGTTGGATCTTGCAGATCATCCAATCTATCCAGACTTAAATTGGGTGTACTAGGCACTGCATTTCCCAAAAATGGAGTTGTGGCAACTGTGGCCATCGCTAAACCTAACCCTCCTAAAACTTTGCGTCTTGAAATTTTGTTGTCGTTATTCATAATATATGGTATAGATGTATAAAGACAACCTTCGTATTTTGGTTTAGTTTTGAAAACTTTGATTGATATGCAGTTCCTGGTAGATTTTTTTAAAACTTTTGTCTCTATCCCTACTGGTCGTTTCATTTATAAAAACTTAAATAATATGAGACATTTTAGAAGGTATAAGTTTAGAAGAAAATCAATTGGATAAACTATAGGTCCTTTCATTAATATCTCTTGCTGGTAAGTTGAAGTTTAATATGCTTGACACAGATATCAAACAGGCTAGTCGATGCTCTAAAGCTATTATTTTATTTATTAATATATCTTAGCTATTTGGATTGTACGAAGGAATTTTATTCTTCAAGGGTTGATTTGAGCAAAGGCCAAATTCGAGCTGAAATGATTTTGTAGCCCTCTTTATTAGGATGTACCAAGTCCGACATATTTAAATTTTTATTACCAATCACCTCTTCGAGCATAAATGGTAAAAAAACCAAATCGAATTTGTAAGCTAAGTCAGTATAAATATTTTGATATCCGCTCAAGCTTTGGTGCGCTATCCATTTAGGTAGTTCCATACCCAGGAGTATGATTTTTGAACAATGGTTTGCCAATCTTATTTTTTGAATTATTGATTCAATGTTGGCAGCCATTTTTTTTGGATCATATGCACGAAGTATGTCATTCGCACCAATACCGATAACAAAAATATCAATATAATCAGTCAATACTTTTGGGAGTCTCAGCAAGGCACTTTGGGTGGTATCACCACTAACGCCAGCATTCATGTAATTAAATTCAAAGCCTTCAGCTTTTGCTCTTTCTGCCAGCAAAGCAGGGAAAGATTCTAAAGACGGATTTGAAAGCCCATATCCTGCAGTAAGACTATCTCCAAAGAAAACAATACGCTTCATTTTTTTTTTGACGCTATTCATTATTATAAGGGTCAATATAGGTAATTTCAAAGGTAATTGAACAGACATTTAAGGTCAGGCTCAGATTGATTATCTATTGCCCCATCGACTTTCCTTGTTTATAAGTTTTCTAGCACCAAAAATCCGCACGAATTCCTGGCAATTGCTGATTGGCGGCAGCATTTATCGTAGTAAAAAGATTATGGAATTGAAATATACAAATAGCTGCTAGGTTAAGTTACATGAATAACTTTAAAATTTCTCTATTTAAAATTGCGTCCCCCATCAAACACTTGATGAGGGGAGACCTGACGAACCTGTGAGCGTTTGTTCTGAGTAGGATATGGTGGCTCTTTCTCACTTGATAGGGATAAGGTGAGTATAGGTAGGTGATCATCGTCTTTTTCAGTCAGTCCTTTAAGCAGTTTTGTGAAATCAAAGCATTTTGACACGATAACATTAGTCTCCTCGCCCTCTTTCTGAACTTTACCCTCCACCATTAGCAACCTTGAATGTAGAATTTCTTTTCGGTAGCTTTCGAACAGTTTTTCAAAAATCACCACATTAAACCATCCAAATTCATCTTCCAATGAGATAAAGCATACCCCGCCAGCTGTTCCGGGTCTCTGGCGAACGATAATTAATCCGGCGACCTTGATGTGGCTGCCATTCGAAATGGTTTTGATATCCTGTGATGACTTAATGTTAAAAAGTTGTAATTTTTCTCTTATCAGACTAACCGGGTGGGCTTTAAGTGAAAGGGAAGTTGAGGTGTAGTCTTGCACAACATGCTCTCCCTGAGACATTAATGGTAATTGTATCTGTTGTTCTTTTTCTGATGAAGATGGCTGTCCCTTGAAGGCACCTATGGGCCGGTCTTTTAATGCAGATATTTCCCAGAGAGCCTGCCTTCTATCCATACCTATTGATCTGAAAGCGTCAGCATCTGCAAGGATTTCAAGCGCAGCAATAGATACACCCGCATCCAGTAGTGAATGTAGGTTCTGATAGCCCGAGAATCTACTTTTTATCAAAACCTCTATATCCTCCTCTTTGACTCCTGATATTTGCCTAAATCCTAATCTTAAACCACAATATTTTCCCGTTTTCTCTTCTAATTTATTGTCCCAGTCTGATAGATTTACGTCTATTTCTTTAATTTCTACACCGTGATTGCGAGCATCGATAACCAATTGAGCAGGCTGGTAAAAGCCCATTGGCATAGAATTCAGAATCGCACAGGCAAACACGTCAGGATAATAGCATTTCAGCCAGCAGGAGACATACACTAAAAGCGCAAAACTTGCTGCGTGGCTTTCTGGGAAACCATAACTTCCGAATCCTTCCAATTGCTTAAAAACTCGGCGTGCAAATTCTTCTGTGTATCCGCGGGCGGTCATTCCGTCCACTAATTTTTTTTCAAATTTAGTCACCATTCCATGCATCTTGAAGGTAGCCATGGACCTTCGCAGTTCATCAGCCTCGGCTGGAGTAAAACCAGCGGCCACAATAGCGATCTTCATTGCCTGTTCCTGAAATAGCGGTACTCCGAGGGTTTTGCCTAAGATTTCCTCAAGTTCCTTTGAAGGATAGCTTATGGGCTCTTCTTTATTTCTTCTGCGAAGATAAGGATGGACCATATCACCCTGAATAGGTCCTGGACGTACAATGGCTACTTCAATAACCAAGTCATAAAAACAGGATGGGCGAAGTCTAGGAAGCATCTGCTGCTGTGCCCGGCTTTCGATCTGAAAGACGCCTATTGTGTCTGCATGGGAAATCATCTCGTAAACCTTGGCATCATCTTCTTTATTGATTGATGCCAGTGTAAGGTCTAAGTCATAATGTTTTTTAGCGAGATCGAAGGATTTGCGAATGCAGGTGAGCATACCTAAAGCTAGCACATCTATTTTGAGGAAACCTAAAGCATCAATATCATCTTTATTCCACTCAATATTTGTCCGATTCTCCATGCGTGCATGAAAGATCGGGCAGAGGTCGGTAAGTTTTCCAGCGGTGATCACAAATCCCCCGGTGTGCTGGCCAAGCTGACGGGGAAAGCCCATCATCTGTTTTGTTAAATTTAGTACTTTTACCAATAACGGATCTCTTGGATTCAAGCCCTGCTCAGAGACCCGTTCACTTTCAAACCACTCATCTGTAAATTCCCAGATAGAAGCAGACAGCCGGTCAATTGTATCGGTTGATAGACCCATTGCTCTGCCAACATCTCTCAGTGCTCCTTTTTGGTGGAGCTGAGTTACCGTAGCTACAATAGCTGCCCGGTCCCGGCCATATTTCTCATAAATATACTGGATCACTTCCTCCCTTCGCTCATGTTCAAAGTCTACATCAATGTCTGGGGGCTCATTTCGGGCAGAAGAAATAAAACGCTCAAATAGTAAGTCAAATTTTGTTGGATTGACGGAGGTTATCCCGAGGCAATAACAAATGGTGGAATTTGCCGCAGAACCCCTTCCCTGGCAAAGTATTCTCTGTTGCCTGGCAAACCTCACAATATCATAAACAGTCAGAAAATAAGAGGCATAATCCATTTCCTTCACAAACTTCATTTCATGGGTTATGTTTTTGATTACTTTTTCGGGTAGGGGAAGTCCAAACATTTCTTCAGCACCTTTCCAGGTTAGGTATTCCAGTTCTTCCTGTGGGGAACGCTCACCCGAAAGTATTTCATCGGGATATACATATTTTAGCGAGTCTAAACTAAATTGGCATTTTTCTGCAATAATGGTTGTATTCTCGATGGCCTCTGGATACTGCCGGAAAAGGCGGTGCATCTCTTCTATAGGTTTTAAATGCCTTTCGGCATTCATTTTTAAAAGAAAACCTGCATTGTAAATGGTTGATTTTTCACGTACACAGGTTAAGATGTCCTGAAGTTCTCTTCTTTGCTGGTGATGGTAAAGTACATCATTTGTAGCCACCATACCCAGTGCAAGCTTTTTACTCAGTTCATTCAGTCGGAATAGCCGTTTTTGGTCCTGCCCCTGGTACAATCGATTAGCAGCAAGGTAAAGCGAGCTGCCAAGCATGTCTTTGTATTCTTTTAATGCTGCAATAAAGCGTGAGTCAAATTCAAAGCCTAGTGAAAGTTCTTCCGGGGCAATGGCGATGAAAAGTATCTCCTTTTGGTTAATGTAGATGTCATTTTTATAGAGAAAACATTTTCCTTTCTCAGCGCGCATGTTGCCCTCGCTCAACAGAGCAGATAAGCTGCTGTAGGCCTCTTGTGTGGTTGGGTAGGCGAGTAGTGGTGGTCCGTCCAGCAGTTCAAGTCTGCAAGCCGGAATAATTCTAATATTATGATTTCTTGAAGCAGTGTGTGCACGTACAATTCCGGCCAGGGTGTTCACGTCTGTAATCGCAATCTTGGGATAGCCGAAAATCGCCGCCTGTTCGATGAGCTCCTCCGGATGGGATGCACCTTTCAAAAAACTAAAATTGGAGGTCGTTTGCAGTTCGCAGTAGCTCATAATGAATTCTATTCTTAACTTTTATGGTTTACGCGAAAAATCCGTGCAGGAACCACTCAGATGTATCCTCATTGTAGTGGCCCGATCTGAATACCCAATATCTGCATCCCTTATCATCTTCTAATATGTAGTAGTCACGGTGCTCTCCCTGAGAGAGCCACCATTCCTGCTCGATGCGCTCTGGCCCATCTGCTTTTTTTACCCAGTGCAGCTCCTCCTTGTAACGAAAGCTCAATGGCGGGTAATCAGGTATAGGCGCTGTGACTTTGATGGCAGCAGGATTATGCAACATTTCCATGGGGCGGGGATTTGCTTTCTGCCATTTAATTTCCGTTTTTTCATCCAGTGTTATGGCCTGACGAAGAGAGCGCTCCGGCCAGTAGTGGGCCTGAGGGATGTATCTTTTTATGGCTTGATGGCCAACCTTTCCTGCAAGTCTGTCCAGTAGCTGGGCAAGATTCTGATCTTCAAGCCCGAAGTTTCCGCCCCAAAGTTTCTCTTGCTCAATAAGGACCTGCTCGGTTTTACTTGCCGTCAAGATAAGAAGTTCTATGCCTAGCCCAGGCGCTATTTTATCTATCTTAAGCCCAAATAGTTTCGTCAAATGTTTAATGTTATGGGTGGACTGATTGGTGCCAATTTGTATTTCGGTTATTTTACCATCCAAACGGTAGCATTGCAAGTCGGCTAATCGGATTCCCTGTCCTTCCTTTGATAATCTTTTGCATAGCAATTCTAGCAGTTTCTCAATCCCAATTTCAATGGCTGAGCGGGTTTTGATAGGTTCTAAGCAAACCAGACGCTCCTGGTAGGGCGCTTTAAAAATGATTGGCGTAAAGGCTTCCTCTTCAGTGCCAAGTGCTTGTCCAAGACGGCTTAGCATTTCGGTTCCAAACCTTCTTCTTAATATGGATGCTGGCATTTGAATAAATTTTCCAATTTTATCAAATCCGAGTTTATGTAATCTTTCGATAACGGGTTGCGTTAGGCGTAAGGCGACAGGGGGTAGGTTAAGTAAGGCATTATACTGTTGTCCGGAAGGTATTATTGGTAATTTATGCCCAAATCTTGCGATAGCCCAGGAGGTACCTATTGAATCTGATAGGCCCCCAAGACAGTAATAACCGAATTGTTCAAGTTTGCTTAGAATGTTTTTCAGGTATTTTTCTTCTCCTCCAAAAAGGTGAGCGCAGCCAGTGCTGTCCAGCACTATGCCGTCCGGTAATTCTACGGCAACATTAGGTGAATAGCGTATTGCCCATTTTGCGATTCTAAAAAGTAGCTTTTGATTGAAATCAATCTTTTCATCAAATGCTAATATATCCGGCACTAATGCCTTGGCATCTGCAAGAACCATGGGAACATGTATGCCTTGCTTTTCAGCCTGGCGCGATGAGGCAGTCACCATCATTCTATTTTTCTGGGACATGGTAAAAACATAACAGGTATCCTTAAGTTCTGGTTTTCTGATGGCAAGACTATCTGTCAAAAGGTTTGGAAAGTATATACTTAGGTACCTGCTCATGCAATTTTTTCCTTCTCTTCTTTTAAAACAACTGGATGACTACTTTCTACCGGAAGAAACCTATTATCCGCCCATTCCAGAAGAAACGTACCGCCTTCAGCATTTTTGACCTTAATTAAATTTATCTCCCATCTTGGATTTCCTACCCCAGGCAGGTTATTTATCGTTGCTGATGGATAAGGTTTGATCGCCCACCTAGCGGTACAAGCAGTAGCGGAGATTCTTGATTTTGATCGCTTTCTTAAAATAAATCCGGTAACATGACTTTTTTCGGTAACAAGTTGCAACCTTCGACTTTGTGCAAAATCCACGTCTGGAAGCTCCGCAATCACGCAGGCAAGCCCCTCACATTTCAGCGCTTCTTCCAACACCCATAGAATATCTTTTTTATAGTTTAGGTCGATAAAGATGATGTGTTGTGGATCGGCACCAAAGATTTCCAGTGAGGGCGGAAAAAGTTTTCGCTCTTGGCTAATCCATAAGCAGGAGCGCCCGTTTTCCATGAGCTTTGACAGCAACCCTGTCATGAAACCTTCGCTTGCTGCCGCTTCTTCTGGGCTTTCTGCAAGAAATTCGTGAATGGTTCCAGTAGGAAAAGTGCTGGTTGGAAAACAGGATTCAATGGGACCGAGACCAAAGCTATTGCCTGATGCTTCCGGGAGTGATTTATACCCCTGCATTTCTAATAGCTGCTGTCGCAACTTAGCTAATATTTCCTGCTTTTCCACTATCATTGAATATAACTCTGCTAATTTTAAGCTGATTTCAACTTATTATTATACAAATATATTACTAACAATATTAGTAATTACTAACAAAATTAGTTATTTTTTCAACAATTTTACATTTCTTACTTCCCGGTTATAGACAAGATTATCATAAGTTTTATGCGTGATTAGGAGGGTGTTTTATTTCAATTCTTATTAGTTACGGATTATTCTACTACTTCCACTTTTTTTTATTGTCTCGGTATAAAACTATTACATAGGTAGATTAGCATTCTTATCTGATATTTGCTTCTGCCAATCTGTGATTGAAGGTTATATTTTTTAGGTAGGTCTTATCCTGAATGATATAAAAAATGGTTCCGTTTTACCTTGCATTTTACAGTTTCGTATTTCCTGAAAGTTCTCGAATTGATGTGTGATGAAGTGGGTCTATCTAATTTTGTTTCAAATTTAAGGTTCAGTTGCGGCATGCAAAGGAATTTCCGGCATAAACCCACTTATAGCCTTTTCAACTCGAATCCATTTATTCCATTCCTCCTTTTGCTTTGGCGCAAGGGCTGAACCTTTTAATGCACCATAATTAAATCTTAAATATTATGGAAAAGCAATTTAAAGTTTCAGAAATCGAAATCAGTTATCGTCCGGCTTATAAACTTTCGGAAAAACCTAAGGTAATTTCTTCGGATACTGCTTATGGGGTTTTCAATCAGTGTTGGAATGCTGACAAAATGCAATTACTTGAAGAATTCAAAGTGATGTTGCTCAACAGGCAGAATGGGGTGCTGGGTGTACTCAGTGTCGCTCAAGGTGGCTTTTCAGAAGTTATGATTGATCCAAAGGTGGTGTTCTCCGCGGCGTTGAAAGCTTGTGCGAGTGGGATAATCCTCGCTCATAATCATCCTAGCGCTGAACTATGCCCGAGTGAGGCCGACATCCGATTAACCAAAAAAATGACGGATGGCGGAACATTGCTTGGGATAAAGGTGCATGACCATATCATCCTTTCCGCTTATGGTTATTATAGTTTCACTGATGAAGGCATGATGTAAGATAGATAAGTATTTTGAGCTATTTCTGGGATTTTTAGCTTACAAGAGCGTTGTCCTTAAACAAAAAAACAAAGCTGAAATTCCCGGAAAAATCCAATACTTAAATAATCCAATAGCGACATAAATAACTTTCAGTTCTTGAGTTTAGGCTCTATTCGAAGGTTTTAACTTTTTCAGAATGCTTAAAAAAAGGATATTTAGATTTAGGGCTGGTAGCAGCTGCTATTAAAACAATGGTTAAAATGAAGGTTGGCCAGTTTACCTGAAAGCACCATTATTGGAATTCGCTTTGACTAAATCATTTTGTATCAATGTATTTTATAAACAAGCTTTTCTCACCGGGCATGAATCCCGTTTTAGGCTAAGCAGTCAATTGTAATATGATGCATGAATCAGTGCCAATTACCTTAGGATAGCCTTTTCTTATTTGTCCAGACCACAATCAAAAAATAAAGATATCAGATACTTAAAGACCCCAGCGGATGCTAGGGTTTTAATCTATCTTTAATTGGACGGTACTGAATTTGTGGTAGAATCCGTTCGGACAGTATCACTCATTTGCTGATTGTTGGTCGCTGTGGTGTCAATTGTATCGGTATTAATTTCCGACTCACGATTTTTCTCTTCAGTATTGTTATTGCATGCGCCTAAAAATAGGAACACTCCGGCAATGGCGATTAATCTTAATGTTTTCGTAATTTTCCTTATTGATGTAATTAAAGAACATCATAGTTACAGAAAGGTTCGAATTCTTTTAGGATGGATGAAATTTTAACTGAGCCATTATACAACTCCCATAATTTCCGGTTTTTAATACTTTCCGTTTTGCATCCAATCGCTGGATTTAACTATTCTAAATCTTGTTTTTTACAACTTCAAAGGATTGAACATGATTGTATAACTTTTAGACAAAAATCTTCGGCATAAGTATCTTAACCAATCAATACTTAATATTGAGTATTATTTGTAGAGATTAAATTATATAGGATTGCAGAAGACATTGTAGTCATGGGGATCAATGGATGACGATCCTCCAACCTTTCGGATGAAAGAAGAATCCTCTGATATGCAAATACCAGGGGATTTATTTTGTCTTTTTATTTCATTCGGTGTAAACGGTAATAGGTTTTCAGCCTACCAACTTTATTAGAAGATTAAGATTTTAAATATATCAAATTGGAAGAACAGGATCTTTTTGACATAGAAACAGATGAACATGCCGATACCATAAACCCCCTATTTTGATTTTTAGCATTGGAAGCCTGTTGTTTTAGCCTTGCTGATGTAGGCACACCGAGCATTAATCTGATGTGTGAAAAATAGCCGCTTTCAACGTTTCCGTATATATACTAAAACTGAAAATTATACATTGCGCTTATTGGTAATTTATTTAACACAACAACACTTTAAAGTCTTTCTTCTGTTACCTTTGGACGAGCTGATTTTTTATTTTGAATTTTTAAGTTTTGCAAAATACCTATGAAAGAAATTGTTGATATCCTTGATGCGTACAAAGAAGCTGTATCGACAGGTAAAAGAGCTGCTTTGGCGACTGTGGTAAAGGTGGATGGTTCCTCATATCGCAGGCCGGGCGCAAGGATGTTGGTCACCGATGATGGAAACCTAACGGGTGCGATAAGTGGTGGTTGCCTGGAAGGGGATGCTTTGAGAAAGGCCTTATCTGCAATTCATCAGGGTGAGAATAAACTGATAAGATACGATACCACCGACGAAGATGATGCTAAGTTTGGTGTGCAACTGGGTTGCAATGGTATTGTCCACATTCTCTTTGAGCCCATTTTTGCGCAGGATGAGATAAATCCAATCGAGTTATTGAAAGCGGCAAACGCCAGTCGAGAAAACTGTGTAATGGCTACACTTTTTGCGATGAATGATAAACAACAGCCTGGTTCTGTTATGCTTTTTAGGGAGAATGACTCGACGGATAAACTCGATTCTGAAATTGCCGGTTCGGTTAAAAACGATGCTTTTGATGTGCTCAAACTCAAACGCTCCACAATGGAGTCTTATGTAGTCTCGGGCAAAACATTTGATGCTTTACTGGAGTTCATTCCGCCTCCTATACAACTTGTGATTGCTGGGGCCGGAAATGATGCGCAACCGTTAGCAGAAATGGCGACCTTTTTAGGCTGGGAGGTAGTGGTTGTGGATGGGAGGCAAACCCATTGCACGGCCCAGCGGTTTCCAAAAGTGAGCAAGACCCTGGTGTTGAAACCTGAGCAGTTGCTGCATCAGCTACGAATTGATGAACAGACAGCCTTTGTGCTCATGACCCATAATTATAATTACGATTTAGCATTGCTGGGCATTTTGCTTCATTCAGAAGCCCGATATATTGGTACTTTAGGTCCCAAAAAGAAATTACTAAGAATGTTGGAGGATTTAGCGCAGGAAGATGACGCTGAAAGGGTGCACGGACCCATTGGCTTAGATATCGGAGCGGAATCACCGGAAGAAATTGCAGTTTCTATTGTAGCAGAAATTAAAACTGTTTTTACCGGCGCATCCGCAATGATGTTGAAAGAAAAGAAAAACCCCATCCACTTTTACCAGGTGAAAGCAGATTAATGAGTACGGCAATTATCATACTGGCCGCTGGGAATTCCAGCAGATTAGGCAGACCAAAACAGTTATTACAATATAAAAAGCAAACGCTTTTAGCCTCAGTGACCGCTTCAGCTTTAAATACCCCGTTTCATCCGGTCATCGTTGTGCTTGGTGCATACGCAGATGCTATTAAAGCCTCACATAATGATCCGCAGGTTATTTATCTGATCAATGAAGATTGGGAAAAGGGGATCTCATCAAGCATCAGCCTGGGCGTTAAGAAGGTTTTAACAGATTTTAAAAATATAGAAAACGTAATAATCACTGTCGCAGACCAGGCCCATATCAACCCGGAGGTATTTAAAGCATTGCATACAAAGCACCTATCGGATAAGAAAAACATTGTAAGCTCAGCTTATTCAAAAACAACAGGTACACCAACCTTGTTCAATAAGAAGTATTTTACTAAATTGGTAGGCGTTCAAGGCTCCCATGGCGCCAAAGAATTAATACAACAGCATATCGATGATAGTGCTTCAGTTGCATTTGAACTTGGAAGCATTGATATCGATACTGAGCTTGACTACCAAAATTTAATCAACCCTAAATGATAGCAGATTCCTTCGGCAGAGTGCATGATTATTTGCGTATATCGTTAACCGATAACTGTAACTTCCGCTGCTTTTACTGTATGCCAGATGAAGACTATGACTTCACACCAGCATCCAGGCTGATGCAGCCTGCGGAAATTTTATCGATTGCTAAAACTTTCATGGAACAGGGCGTAAAGAAAATCCGACTTACCGGTGGGGAACCCCTGGTCAGAAAAGACGCTGCAGAAATTATTTTGGGTCTTGGAAAACTTCCGATTGAATTGGTTATCACCACCAATGGCACCCGTATCGCTGAAATGCTGCCTGTTTTGCTGGAAGCAGGCATAAAAACGGTAAATATCAGTTTAGATACATTACAGGCTGAAAAGTTTTTGCTCATTACCAGAAGAGATGTTTTTCACCAGGTGCGGAGTAATGTTGAATTACTGTTGCAACATAAAATTTCGGTGAAGATAAACATGGTGGTGATGAAAGGTTTAAATGATAGCGAAATCAAAGATTTCATCGATTGGACCAGACATAATCCAATTCAGATCAGGTTTATAGAATTTATGCCTTTTGCAGGGAATAAATGGACCAGTAACAAGATGTTTTCGCTGGATGAAATCCTGAAAACAGTTGAGCAGCATTTTATAGTCTTGCCGGTTAAATCTGCTCCAAACGATACGGCAAAAGCCTTTATGATTCCAGGACATGAGGGCTCATTTGCGATAATCAGCACCATGACTGCGCCATTTTGCAGCACCTGTAACAGA
The DNA here is from genome assembly GCF_920984695.1 of Pedobacter sp. Leaf132. Lineage (NCBI taxonomy): Bacteria > Pseudomonadati > Bacteroidota > Sphingobacteriia > Sphingobacteriales > Sphingobacteriaceae > Pedobacter > Pedobacter sp. Leaf132. The sequence continues at coordinate 388,679 of NZ_CAKLBO010000003.1, forward strand.
ATGCGCTTAACCGCTGACGGTAAATTAAAAAACTGTTTATTTTCAGTTGGGGAAACGGATCTATTAAGTGCTTTCCGCGCTGGGCAGGATATCCTGCCTTTAATAAAGGCCTCCATTTGGTCTAAAGAAAAGGCGCTTGGTGGACAGTTAGGTCAAAATTTTGAAAACCTGGACCCCCAAACCCTTAGCAATAGAAGTATGATTACCATTGGTGGCTAATTTAATGATAGGGGTAGAACAAGCAAAAGAGTTTATCGCCGGGCATTCGATAATGCTTTCACCGGTCGAGCAGCATATTTCCTGCTCACATCAGCATGTTTTAGCAGCAGACGTATTTGCCATCTGCAACATTCCTGCCTTCAAACAGTCCTCTATGGATGGTTATGCCATAAAATTTACCGATAGACATTCAGCGCTTGATCTGGTTGGTGAAATGGCAGCCGGAACTTCACAAGACGGTGAAATTTTAAGCGGGCAAGCCTGCAGGATTTTTACGGGGGCACCATTGCCAAAAGGCGCAGACACGGTAGTGATGCAAGAGAAAACAGGTTTCGATGGCGGCCAACTGGTCATTCAAGACCCAAATCTTTCTCTAGGTTCAAATACCAGAAACGAAGGCTCAGAAATTAAAACCGGAGCGCTAGCCATGCTCAAAGGTAATCTTTTGACTCCGGCAGCCATTGGATTTTTAGCTGGCATAGGCATCACTCAGGTTTTGGTGTATCCCATGCCGAAAGTTTCGATTATTCTTACGGGAAAAGAACTGACTAAGCCGGGTTCAGTCCTGCAGTTCGGGCAGGTTTATGAATCCAATTCCTATTCATTGAGGGCTGCGCTGCAACAGGCTGGAATAAAGGTGCTAAAAATATTTGAAGCGGATGATGATCTCGAGGTTTTAATACAGGTTATTCAGCAGGCGTTAGATATAAGTGATGTGGTGATTTTAACAGGTGGGGTTAGCGTTGGCGATTATGATTTTGTTTTAGATGCGTCCAGATGCTGTAATATTGAGCATATTTTTCATAAAGTAAAGCAAAAACCCGGTAAACCATTATTCTTCGGAAAACTCAATCGGAAACTGGTGTTTGGTTTGCCTGGTAACCCATCATCTGTTTTAAGCTGCTTTTATAATTATGTTTTACCTGCCATATGCGCTCTTTCCGGTAAGCAAAATCCCGTAAATCAAATTAAGGCAGAATTGTTAAATCATTATAAAAAACCTATCGGACTCACTCATTTTTTAAAAGGAAATTATTTGGATGGCAAAGCATCAACACTGGATGCACAGGAATCCTTCAGACTGCGTTCCTTCGCGCAGGCAAATTGCCTGATTATCCTGGATGAAGATCGTGACAATTTTACACCAGGCGAGATTGTGAATGTTTTATTAATACCCGAATAATAAGAGAATGCAGGCAGAACTCCTACTTTTTTTCGGGCTTTTATTCATTGTAGCTTTTCTCTATGCTTCCGTTGGGCATGGTGGCGCAAGTGGCTACCTTGCTTTAATGGCTATTTTTTCAATATCGCCTCTGATAATGAAACCAACGGCACTACTATTGAATCTTTTTGTATCCTCAATTTCCTTCATTCAGTTTTACCGTGGCAGGCACTTTAAATGGAAAATATTCTGGCCTTTTGCTTTAGCCTCCGTTCCGCTTTCTTTTTTAGGCGGCACGATGGCAACCGACAGCAATCTCTACAAAAAAATATTAGGCGTTTTATTGCTTATACCGGTAATACGTTTTTTCTTTTTTAAAAATACCGAACCAAAAGATTTTAAAGCGGCAAATTTTGCCCTTTCTTTAATTATTGGGGGTATTATCGGTCTGCTTTCCGGTATGATTGGTATTGGGGGAGGTATTATTCTTTCTCCTATTTTGCTCCTTTTGAAGTGGACAGATCAAAAACAAACAGCGGCCATAAGTGCGGCATTTATTTTCGTCAATTCAGTTTCAGGACTTGGCGGCCAATTGGTTAAAGGCATCACTTTTAATCAGGATATGATTGCCTATGTTCTTGTGGCCTTTGTTGGCGGCTGTTGTGGCGCTTATTTTGGCGCTTTAAAATTTCCTCAATCAATCTTAAAAAATGTTCTGGCCTGTGTACTAGCACTCGCAGCATATAAATTACTTTTCACTTATGCTTAAGATATCATAGATTCTTAAGGTAAATTAGCAATATGGAAATCAATATTCTGAGCTTTGGCAAAATTGCCGAAATTATGACCATCACTAGTCTGAAGACTGATGAGCCTATGGATACAGATGGCTTAAAACTGCAACTGGAAGAATCTTATCCTGCGCTTAAAACAATTAAATATAAACTGGCCTTGAACAAGCAAATTGTGCAACAAAACCGCAAACTTTTATCGGGTGATGTTGTTGCGATTATGCCACCTTTTTCCGGAGGATAGCAATAAATGAGTGAACGTTACAACAGGCAGGTGATATTAAATGGCTTCGGGCTGTCCGGTCAGCAAAAGCTTGCGAAGGCGAAGGTGCTCGTTATCGGGGTTGGCGGGTTGGGTTGTCCTGCGCTTCAGTATCTTGCCGGGGCCGGGATTGGCACACTGGGCTTTATCGATGGTGACAGGGTTTCGATTAGTAACCTGCACCGTCAGTTATTATTTAAAACCAGCGAGGTTGGCAGGTTAAAAGTTGAACTGGCAGCAATCAGTCTTTCAGCCTTAAATCCTGAAATTATATTTAAACCTTACCCCTATTTTATCAACCAGGATAACATCCTGGATATTCTGAGGGATTATGACTTAGTCATCGATGGAACAGATAATTTTAATGCCCGATATCTGATTAACGATGCCTGTGTCTTACTCAAAAAACCCTTAGTATTTGCAGCAGTTTCCGGTTTTGAAGGACAGCTGGCTGTTTTCAATGTGCCGGATGTGAACGGAATAAGCACCAATTACAGGGATGTTTTTCCAATCCCACCTGAAAAAGGAGAAATTTTGAATTGCGCTGAAAATGGTGTTATCGGTGTATTACCAGGTATATTTGGGACGATGCAAGCCGCAGAAGCAATAAAGGTGTTGAGTGGGATTGGTAGGCCGCTGGTAAATAAATTGCTGAACTATAATTTATTGGCGCAATCTGTATATGAAATTGAACTTTCTCCCGGACCGGCAGGCAGTTATGTACGAGCCAAAGATGAAAACTCATTCTTAAGTTTAAGATTTGAGAATTTAACCGCTGATAATGCCGGCGTGGTCGAAATAGATTTTGAAGAATTACAAATTATAAAAGCAAAGGGCAATTGCCTACTTGTTGATGTTCGTGAAGTTTATGAATCACCCAAGTTAAGCTCCGGCGAATACAGACAGTTTCCCATGTCTGAGATTGAAAAGCTAATGAAGGAAAACCTTTTGGAAAAAAATATAGTTTGTATTTGCCAGCATGGAATCAGAAGCCTGGGCGCCGGGGAACAACTCTGTGAAAAATACGGAATTACTAAAAATATTTACAGCCTCAAAGGCGGAATTGCCCGTTGGAAGCAATTTTTTACCTCCCGGTTATGAAAGAGAAGAACATAAAAAATATTTTTGTTGATGGTCCGATAAGCCCTGCTTTTATTGGCGGTAGTATTGCAAAACACAGTGCTAAAAAAGAGATCGGTGGCCATAGTATTTTCTTAGGCCAGGTCAGGGCAGATGAAATTGACGGCAAACGCGTGTCAGCAATCGACTACACCGCTTACCAGGAAACTGCTCTGGAGCAGATGCATGCCATCAGAGCGGAAATATTTGAGAAATATAACCTAACCTGCATGCATGTTTACCAGTCTTTGGGTACCATAAAAACTGGGGAGATTTGTTTATTTGTATTCACCTCCTCAGCCCATCGAAAACCAGCCATTATGGCTTGTGAGGAAATTGTAGAACGATTAAAGGCAGAACTTCCGGTATGGGGCAGGGAAATTTTCGAAGACGGTACGCACCATTGGAAAGAAAATATATAATATGGTAAACATTACGCATAAATCAAATACGCTCCGCATTGCCATTGCGACCGCAACGGTAAAAGTGTCTAAAAAAGAAACAATAGAAGCGGTGGAGCAACGTAGAGTGCCCAAAGGCGATGTCTTCGAATTTGCCCGTGCAGCAGGTTTACTTGGTGTAAAAAAAACAAGTGATGTTATACCCGATTGTCACCCGTTACCAGTAGAGTTTACGGCGATAAGCTATGATATCAAAGATTTATCTATCATCATTTCGGTCGAAGTACATACCATTTATAAAACAGGGGTGGAGGTTGAAGCCATGCATGGCGCATCGGTTACCGCATTGACGATGTATGATATGCTCAAGCCAATTGATAAAGGCGTTGAAATTGAATCGATTAAGCTCCTTAAAAAGTCGGGTGGAAAAACGGATTTTAATCCTTTGGATTTTATGGGTTTAAAAGCAGCGGTTATCGTCTGCTCAGATACCATTTCATCTGGTCGAGGAGTCGATCAATCGGGTAAAATTATTGTATCCAGACTGGAAACCTTTGGTATTCAGACCCAGTTTTATGAAGTCATCCCTGATGAGTATGATACCATTCAGGAAAAAACGAAGACATTGGCTCAAAAAGTTGACCTTCTGATTTTTACCGGCGGCACAGGACTTTCTCCCCGGGATGTGACCAGTGATGCCGTCGGGCCATTGATAGAAAAATCGATCAATGGCATTATGGAAACCGCCAGGCGCTATGGACAGGAACGTATGCCTTATGCGATGCTATCGCGAAGCGTTGGCGGTTTGATAGCCAGCACTTTGGTGCTGACCTTGCCAGGTTCGGTAAAGGGTGCCCAGGAAAGCATTGATGCACTCTTCCCCCAGGTTTTGCATGTTTTTAAAGTGATTAAGGGCGAACGGCATTAAATTCTGTAATATTTCTGATTGGCTGAAACCTTCGCACAATTCAACTGTTCTTTTATGGTAGAGCGGCTAATCAATCCCTCAGCCGCTATGATAACCAGCAGAACAAAAGAATGAATCAGCAAAAAACTCAACTTACAGCGGAGGAAATAAAACTTTTCGGCGACCTCATGCCTGAGGAATTAGCGGAAATTACGCAGTCGGGCTTAAATAGGAGGCATTTCATGAAACTGGTTGGCCTGGCTTCGGCTGGCTTACTGACCAGTCATCTTATCGGGGCTGAACAGCTTTTTGCCCGGGCTGCGGATATAAATATTGAAGATTTACCGGAAAGTGCCATTGAAAACGGTGTGATGGTAAGCTTTAAGGTAAATGCTGCTGATAAAAAGGTGCTTGTAGATTCCAGAAGTAGCTTGCTGGACACCTTGAGGGAAAGACTAGGTCTAACGGGTTCTAAAAAAGGTTGTGACCACGGTCAGTGTGGCGCCTGTACGGTAATCCTGGATGGAAAGCGAATATTATCCTGCCTGACACTTGCTGCAAGTTGTGAAGGTAAATCAGTGATCACGATCGAAGGCCTTGCCAAGGGAAATGAATTAAACCCGATGCAGGCTGCGTTTTTAAAACACGATGGTTTCCAGTGTGGGTTTTGTACACCGGGACAAATCTGCTCGGCAGTGGCATTGATGAAAGAAGCAAAAGATGGTCAGGTGAGTTACCTGACCAAGGACATCCGCACAAAGGCAGCACCGGTAATGCTCTCTGATGAGGAAATTGCAGAAAGAATGTCTGGCAATATTTGCCGATGTGGTGCCTATCCGAATATTGTGGCTGCAATTAAAGAAGCTCAAAGCGGAAAAGATGTTCAACAAAACTGGCTGTTTGCAGGCTAATATTTAAGCAATACCCCAATTATGAGACCATTCAAATATACTGGCGCCAATAGCCCTTCCGATGCGCTAAAGCTCTTGATAAAAAATCCAAATGCGCGTTTTTTAGCTGGCGGAACGAATCTAATTGATTTGATGAAGGAAGATGTAGAAAGGCCTGATGAACTCATTGATTTGACCCGCCTGGATTCGACTTCATTTTCTAAGATCAGTTTTGGTGTAAACACCGCCGGAGTCTCTCTTGGTGCGACGGGTAAAAATACAGATGCTGCACACCATCCCGAAATCCGGCAGAATTTCCCAATTCTTACCAAAGCTATTTTAGCCGGGGCATCTGCTCAGATAAGAAATATGGCTACAAATGGTGGAAACCTTTTGCAAAGGACCCGTTGCTCTTATTTTTATGATACGGCAATGGCTTGTAATAAACGATCACCTGGCTCAGGTTGTGCTGCAATGGAAGGCATCAATAGGATGCATGCCATCTTTGGATGGTCTGAAAACTGCGTGGCTGTATATCCCTCGGATATGGCTGTTGCTTTATCTGCTCTGGATGCGCGGATCAAGGTCATGCAGGCAGATGGTAATGTACGCAGCATCCCTATACACGATTTTCACAGGTTACCCGGAGACCATCCCGAAAAGGATAATAACCTAAACAGAACAGAATTAATCACATCGATTGAAATTCCTACTAATAAATTTGCTGCGCACTCCGCTTATGTAAAGGTGCGTGATCGCAACTCTTATGCATTTGCATTGGTATCAGTGGCGGCTGGTCTGGTGCTGGAGGGAAATAAGATTCTATCCGCACACATAGCCATGGGTGGAGTTGCACATAAACCCTGGCGAGCTTTAAAAGCAGAAGCTTTACTTAAAGGCAAAATCGCCAGTACGGCTAATTTCACCGCTGCAGCACAGGCAGAAATGACTGAAGCAAAACCATTATCGCATAATAAATTTAAGGTGGCTCTGGGCAGGAATACAATTGTTAGTGCTCTGGAAATTGCATTAAGGGGAGCCGAAAGCCCAATCTAATTTATCATTTATCATCATGGAAGAAAAAAATAAATCGATTGGTAAAGCCGTTAACAGGATTGATGGGATTTTAAAAATAACAGGCAAAGCTACGTATGCAACAGATTATCCTATCAAGAACATGGCCTTTGCGGTCATTTTTAAAAGTACAATTGCTTCGGGAACGATTGTAAATTTAGATACCACATCAGCCGAGCAGGCAAATGGGGTACTGGCTGTAATCACCCATAAAAACGCTCCAAAACTAAACGAAAAAGGTGGGATTCGGGGCGGAGCCCTATTACAAAGCCCGGAAATCCTCTTCTATGGTCAGCATATCGGTGTTGTTGTTGCCGAAACCTTTGAACAGGCTAGGCATGCCGCCCATTTAATAAAAGTTGATTATCAGAAAAAAGAAGGTAAAACTGATTTTGAAAAATTAGCTACATCAGCAGGCGCGCCAAAGGGTAAAGAATTGGCTGATCTGATTCGGGGTGATGCGCTAGGCATGTTGGATACTTCGGCAGTTAAGCTGGAAGAAGTCTATGAAACACCGATTGAACACCACCATCCCATGGAGCCACATTCGACGATTGCGGTTTGGGAGGGGGATAAGGTTGTTTTATATAACGGTTCCCAAATTATTAATGGTGCACAGGCTGCTGCAGCAGAAACACTGAATTTAAAACCTGAGCAGGTGAGAATTGTATCTCCTTTTATAGGTGGAGGTTTTGGCTCGAAAGGTGGCCAGTGGGCTAACCTGATCCTGACCGCGGTAGCTGCCAAGGTCGTTAGCCGGCCGGTAAAACTGGCTTTAACACGCCAGCAGATGTTTAATTCGGTTGGACTGCGGCAGCAAAACATTCAAAGAATTATTCTGGGGGCATCAAAAGATGGTAAGTTAATTAGTCTTGTACACCAAACTACCACGCAAACTGCAATAGACAGTGAGTTTTTAGAACCCTGTGGGGATTGTTCGAAAGTTATGTACGAGGTTCCAAATGCCCTGATTTCTTACAAAGTTGCCCCAATGCACATGATGCTGCCGACCTATACCCGCGGGCCTGGAAAGTCAACCGGAAGTTTCGCCTTAGAATCAGCCATGGATGAATTGGCTTATAAACTGCAGATGGACCCAATTGAACTCAGGATAAAAAACGAACCGCAGAAAGACCCTTCTAACGGCAAGCCCTGGTCATCCAGAAAAACAGTAGAGTGTCTCAAAGAAGGGGCGAAAGCCTTCGGCTGGGCTAACAGAAAAGTAGTTCCTGGCAGTAACAGGGTGGGTGATGTTCTAATTGGCTATGGCGTTGCCTGCGGCACTTATCCTGCCAGGCAAAGAGACAGTTCAGCGGTAATTAAGTTAACAAAATCCGGAGAAAATGTCTTTGCCATTGTAGAAATTGCAGCCTCAGATTTAGGAACAGGTACCAACACCATTCTTGCTCAAACTGCAGCCGACGGATTAGGGATCCCTTTAGTTCATGTCACAGTTAAACTCGGTGACTCTGACTTGCCACCCGCTGCAGGCTCTGTTGGTTCTGTTGGAGCGGCTAGTTTTGCAAATGCGGTTAATGACGCCTGCACGAAAATCACGGATGAACTTTTAGCTAGGTCAGCTAAACAGTTTTTCATCCGGCCTACGGCGTACCAGCTAATGGTCTCAGAAAACATCAAAAATTATCAAACCAGGGTGGATGCGAAGGCGCCAAAAGAAGCAGAGCAATATTCTGCACACAGTTTCAATGCGAATTTTGCGGAAGTTAGAGTGAATGCGCTAACCGGAATGGTAAAAGTAACGCGGTTTTTAGCGGTTACAAGCGCCGGAAAGATCCTTAACCCTAAAACTGCCCGTTCTCAGATTATAGGTGGTAATGTCTGGGGTATTGGGATGGCCCTTAGTGAGGAGTCGGTGATGGATCCCAGATGGGGTAATTTTGCAACACGTTCCTTTGGAGATTACCATGTGCCAGCAAATTTGGATGTTGGAAAACTAGATGCGATTTTTATTAATGAAGAGGATAAAATCCCTAATAAAATGGGTGTCAAGGGTATTGGTGAAGTCGGTATTGTTGGTGTGGCCGCAGCCATTGCCAATGCAATATTTAACGCTACCGGAAAACGCATTCGAAAATTACCAATAACGCCAGATAAATTAATATAGGTCGCTTTTTAAGAACGTATGGTTGGTGAGCTGCGTATTGCTTTAGCTGTACTTGTAGCCATTTATAAATGCTTCCTTACACACTAATTATTTCATCGTGGCGCTTGCTTGAAAGCGCTACGAATGTCTTCAACCATTCTGGTGGACGTTTGAAGCGAATCGGGCAGGTATTAGTATAGGATAGCTTCTACAAATGGTTTGAAAGGTTTGTACCAGATTTTAATGGAGGAAATAACGGAAATGAACTTTGCTATGTTTTCATTATCAGAACAAAGCGGTCGGTAGTTTATCGAGGCTTAATCTATTTTTTTCCTGTTTATATTGTTCTAGACCTTCCTCACCTTTATTTTCTGCCCATTTTTGTGCTTGGCTCCGCTCTCCGGCATAATTATAATATGGAACACTGAATCCACATGATGTCTGGACTTCAAATACGTCAGCCAGAATAATTTGCCGGGTACCCATTTGTAAATTAAAGTTTTCAGAAAGTGCTGCCCATTGCTTATCACCTGGCAAAACAGTTGTTCCTTTGCAGTATAAACGGAGTATGTTTGGTGGTCCTTCAAAGGCGCAAAACATGATGGTCAGTCGTCCGTTCTCAAGTAAGTGCGCAGAGGTTTCATTGCCACTTCCAACCAAATCCATGTAGGCAACTTTATTTTCACCAAGCACGCGGAATGAATCTAATCCTTTAGGGGAAAGGTTAACATGGCCTTGGCTGCCCAAGGGAGCCGAAGCGGTAAAAAATATTTTCTGTTTTTCGATGAATGCGATGTGCTTATCAAGTAACTGGTTGAAAAATTTTCCCATAATAATGTTATAATTCTGTGCAGAAATGGCCAATCGTTATAAGTTCTATCTTCATATAGTTCCTTAAATTAAGCCATGCCCATTCTCGTAATTAATCCGCATGTTGTTAGCGCGCTGCGCTAAATCTAAAATACTAAAAAATATAATATTTGAACAGTTGTATATGAGCCAGATTTGCTTTCGGGTCGTTTGGTATTTATCAGCTTTTTAATTATAAGCTGGAGTGTTTATTTCTACATCATACTGCTCTTTCTAAGAAGGATAGTAAATAAACCTGTGTGATATGGTTGAAACGATATCGGATAGGCGAGAAACATTCCAGTTTTGATAGACTTTGCCTAAAAATATTTTATCTGTTCAATCCTTTCCAGAGCGATTGATTTGTACATCGAATTTCTTGTTTTTTCATTGAACATGTAAAGGGGGCCAAGTATAATTTTTGAAACAAAAACAATTAGGGTCAAATTGAGTTTTAAGTCTAATTTCCGGTAAGCGGGGGCTTTGGCAGATGGGAATGAACGCCAAGAAATTTTTCAATCTTTTTTAATCCAATATGCACAAGATAGTACCACCAGGAAGTGGAGTACGGAAACTCAATACGGCCCACCAGGCTTCCCGGTCAGTCAAGAAAATTTCTGAAAAGTTTTCCCTCAGCTTATTGGTAACATTTAATGCTGGTGTTTGGCGTTCAGGCAATTGGTCATGAAGATTTTTATAATTAGTACAATTTGTTTTACGTGTGCCGAATGTATCCCCAATAGGATGGCCTACAATCAGCCGGATAATAAGAAGTTAATATAATAGTTGTGAATCCATCAATAAATTTTTCGAGTAATTTTTAGCTATCCAAAAACCAATGAAGAAAGAATTTCCATTTTACATCAAGGCCCCAGTGATTATGCTGGGTTTAGTGATTGCTGTTTTTATTTTAAGTGTGTTAAGAGATATTCTGGTACCACTTGCATTTGCAGCCCTGATTGCTATACTGCTCAATCCATTATCGGTGAGGTTGGAAAAAAAACTTCCGAAAATTGTTTCCATCATTATTGCGATGCTTATTGCGATATTGGTCGTCGCAGGTATTGCCTATTTTTTGTCTTCACAGATAGCGCATTTTTTCGATAATGTGGATGCGATGAAGCAAAAATTTTCTGCATTGCTGGATAATGCTCAAACCTGGCTGGAAAAAACCTTTGGGATAGGTGCCAAAAAACAAATAGAAATGGTTAATGAAGCGGCCAGCAACAGCAAGGCGGTAATCGGTCAGACTTTAAACGGGGCCTTAGGGGTACTGAGTGTTGTTTTCCTTATTCCTGTATACACATTTCTCATTATGCTGTATAAAACGCTGATTCTGAATTTCTTATACGAGGTTTTCTCTAGTGAGAACCAACAGAAAGTGGCTGAGATTTTAGCCGAAACCAAAGCAGCCATACAGAGCTATATTGTTGGTTTACTGATTGAAACAGGAATTGTTGCGGTCATGAACTCCTGCGCGCTATTGGTGCTGGGTGTGCCAAATGCGATATTGATTGGGGTTATTGGCGCCATATTGAACCTGATTCCCTACATCGGTGGAATCATTGCGATTGCTTTGCCGGTACTAATGGCAACGGTTAGTTTCGATGGCTATACTACCCAGCTGTTAATTGTAGCAGCCTATGCACTGATTCAGTTTATCGACAATAACTTATTGGTGCCAAAAATAGTCTCCTCGAAGGTTCAGATTAATGCACTTATTTCGATAATTATTGTACTAATGGGTGCCGCCGTGTGGGGGGTTCCGGGGATGTTTCTATCCATTCCTTTTATTGCGGTACTGAAAATCATTTTTGACCGGATTGATGGACTTAAACCTTGGGGTAAGCTTTTAGGCGATAATATTCCTACCGAACACCTTGGACAACTTAAAAGACTTCGAAGAAGTCGTATTCAGTCAAAACCCAATCGTCATTAATAGTGTAAATTTGATGTTGTTCACATTTGGTGGATGGTGAGGACGGTGATAAAAATCAAGTGGGTATTCCCTTCATGGATTCAGGAGGTCAGTTTTTTTGCAAAAAAATAATCGCTGAAGGTTAAGCAGTTATTCGATGCCACTGACCCGAATAGGAATGGTATAAATGGCGGTCGAAGCGGTAATGAAAAGCTCATTATGGTTTTTTCCGCCAAAACATACATTACTTGTCCATGATTCTTTGATTACTATTTGTCCAATCTTTATGCCTTTTGAATTAAATATGGTAACCCCATCGGCTGCAAGATATAAATTTCCTTGCTCATCAAGGGTAATACCATCAGCACGATGATTGACAAAGAGTTTCTGGCCATATAGCATACCTTTTTTACCTATGGAATAACAATATATTTTTGCCCCACCAATATCGGATACATAAAGGTACCGACCATCGGATGAACTCACAATACCATTTGGTTTGCTGACCTCCTCAGCTGCGACTCTCGCTTTATGGTGTCTGCCCGGGGGCAGGTAATACACTTTCTGTCCTTCTATTTCCGGCTTTTGCCTGGACCAGTAATTCCGCTGGTAATAGGGGTCTGTAAAATATATCCCACCAAATTTATCAGCCCAGAGGTCATTCGGTCCGTTGGGTTTCTTACCATCTATAGTGCATAGCAATATTTTTATTTTTTTATTTTTATCAACAGACCACAATTCATTGTTCTCATCCGCACAGATAAGTAGCTGGCCATTTCTATTGATGTATGTTCCGTTTGCCCGGCCAGCATTATCCATAAACAGGGAAAGTTTACCGTTTAGATCATATTTCCAGATCTGATTATTTGGCTGGTCGGTAAAAAAGATATAGCCCGCTGGATTAACTGATGGGGCTTCTGTGAAAGAAAACTGACGGGAAATGAGTTTTAAACTATCCTGGCTAAATAACTGCGCACCAGCTTTCAGGGCATTGAATAAAAACAGAAGTATGCACAGCAACGAAAAGGGCAGCGTGATTTTGGATTTTGGATATTTCATGATGATGAATATAGTTTTTAACTATTACCCATAAATATAACAAGTGAATCCTTATTTGATGATACATTATTGGGAAAAATGAGTTATCATGATTATGAGTTAACTTAACTCCAACTGTTGCTTGGGCTTCGGAATGCGCATTGAATAATTGTTTCTTCTGGCTTACGCCGAGCGGGCCAGTATATACTCTGGTAGACGCCCTCTTTAAGCCTTCTGGAGGGTATAGTTTTCTACTTTGATTAACCTTACTGTATAACTGAAACCACATTAATCTGGCAAATCCCGAAAATTAATTAAATTTATTACCGAACATTTATGGAATAAAAATCGTTATAAATAACCTACAAGCGTATTTGTCCGACAAAAATTATATATGAACCCTGCCATTTCTAGCGAGCGTCGTCTTGCTGCACTCTTATGTGATTCTGCTGATTTTGCTTTTTACCTCAGTCCAGACGGTCAGTCAAGACATGATCTTAATGTAACTTCACTACCCCTACTAGTCTGCGAAAGTTATGTTGATTGGCGCCAGAGGCATATTCATATTGATGATATTGATGCGTTCAATGAGCATTTTAGTAAAGCGTTAAATGCGCAGCACAAATTCGAGTTTGAACACAGGGTAATGCAAGAGGATGATTCTATAGGCTGGTCAAAAACCACAATTCTCCCGATCCGGGATGAATCAGGTGAAGTTTTAGAATGGTTTGGCACTACTAGAAATATCAGCGGGAAAAAAGAGGCAGAGACTGCGGTGCAATTGACCCTTCGTAAAGCAGAAGAGCAGCAGATTTTATTTGACACTATCACCTCCACAACGCCTGATTTGATATATGTGTTTCAGCTTGACTACCGCTTTAGTTATGCCAATAAAGCACTGCTCGAGATGTGGGGTAAAAGCTGGGAGGAGGCAATTGGAAGGTCTTTAATCGAAAATGGATACGAAACTTGGCATGCGGAAATGCACGAACGAGAAATTGATGAAATTATTAAGACCGGAAAGCCCATAAGAGGAGAAGTCGACTTTCCACATGCCAGCCTGGGTAAACGGGTATATGATTATATCCTGACTCCCGTATTTGATCATACTCATAAAGTAATTGCAATTTCAGGTGTTACACTTGATGTTACCCTTTATAAAGCACAGCAAGAAGAGAAAAATCAGCTTTCACTTGAGCTTAGTAATAGCACACAGGTAGCTGAAAAGGTTAACGATGAACTTATGGCTGCTCACCGGAAGCTGTCTTCATCACAGAATAAATTAAATGAGGCAAATCTTAATCTGAATCTGATAATCAATATGCTTCCGGCCTCAATAGTTGTGATACGAGGTTATGATCTAATTGTGGAGATGATTAATGAGAGTAACCTTAAATACTGGAACAAGACAAGTGAAGAAGTTGTTGGGAAAAAATTTCTTGATATTTTGCCAGATCTTGCCGAGCAGCCCTTTGCTGCCCAGCTCAGGAAGGTCATTGATACTGGCGAGGTTATCGATGTAAAAGAAAGTCCGGTACTATTTACCATGGAAGACGGTCATATTAGGGAGACTTTTGTGGACTACACTTACCAACCCCTTTATGGTGAGCAGGGAAACCGTAACGGAGTTCTGGTTATGTCATTTGAAATCACTGAAAGAGTGAATCAAAATCGACTATTGGACAAGTACTTAAAGGAGTCAACTGTGCTTAATGAATCCCTACATAATTTGAATGCTAAGCTTTCCGCTAGCGAGGCGAGGTTTAAGTTCTTTATTGAGAAGGCTCCGGTTGCTATTGGTATTTTAAGGAGCAGGGAACTGATAGTGGAAACAGCAAATGAAAAAATTCTGGAAGTTTGGGGCAAAACCGACCGTATCATTGGATTACCCTTGGCGCTGGCGCTACCAGAAATAAAAGGTCAACCTTTTTTGGGGATGTTGGATAACGTTTTTACATCTGGGCAGCCAATACATGCAAGCGAAATACGCGCTATGCTTGAACATGAGGGTTTTATGAAGGAGATTTTTTTCAATATGGTTTACCAACCGATAAAAGACCATAGCGAACAGGTAACAGACATTCTGGTTGTTGCCTCAGATGTAACTGAACAGGTACATGCCAGAAGAGTTGTAGAAAAAAGTGAGCAACATTTTAAGAAACTTTCAGATCTGATTCCTGCGAAGATATATAATGCGCTTCCAAATGGTGAAGTAACATTTTTTAATCAGCATTGGCTGGATTTCTCGGGCTTAGATTTTGAACAAATGAGGGCCTCTGGCTATCAGGAACTTATTCATCCTGATGATCTTGTCTTACTTCAAAAGGGCTTGGATAGGGCAGCTCAATCAGGAAAAGCATTTAGTTCAGAGATTCGGTTTAAAAATATCCATGGAACTTACATCTGGCATTTATATGTATCATCGCCCATCCTGGATGAAGACCAACAGATTACGATGTGGGTAGGTTCTGCAACTGACATTCATGCGCTTAAGGAAGAGGAACAAAGGAAAAGTGATTTCATAGCCATTGTCAGCCATGAGCTTAAAACGCCATTAACTTCCATGAAAGCTTACATTCAGGTACTGCAACTTAAAGCAAAAGCGTTAGCGATTCCATTTGCTACCCAGGCGTTGGATGGAGCAGAAAGGCAAGTACTTAAAATGACGGAGATGATTGATGGATTTTTAAACCTCTCGCGTCTGGAGAACGGCAAATTACGTTTAGATTTTCAAAAAACTGATGCGCAACAGCTAGTTGAGGGGGTAATTAAAGAATTCCAAGCTATTGACGAGACGCATCACATACAATACTTATGCGATAAATCTGTTTACATCACTGTAGACCCGGTAAAACTGGGGCATGTAATTAATAACCTGATTAGTAATGCGATAAAATATTCGCCTATCGGCTCCCTGATCACAATTGACTGCACTATCGATGAACATCGCTTTGTTTTTAGTATTAAGGATAGGGGTATAGGGATTCCTCAACAAGATCTTCCACACTTGTTTGAACGTTTTTTCAGGGTAGAAAGCAACCGTACTTCAACGGTGTCCGGATTTGGAATAGGGCTATATCTTTCTGCAGAAATTATCCGAGGGCATGGGGGTAACATTTGGGCAGAGAGCGAAGTGGATAAAGGCTCCATCTTCAGCTTTGAAATCCCTATAGCTAATCTAAAGATAAGTTATTGAAACTTATTTTTAAATGCTAGAATTTTATGACCTATATATTCAAATCATTATCATGAAAATAGCTTAAGATATAATGAGTAGATAAATAGCCCATTTATGACGATGAAACAGCCCGTAGGCTTGAGATAGGCAAAAATAAAGGTAAACAGTCATTGGCAAAGGAAGACTCCAGGGTATCTGCTGTGCTCTCGAGCGGATTTAATCGTTGACATCTAAGCAGGGTAGATTTTGCTCCCATGAAAGCACATACTCCCAAATGAGGATGGCTGGTTTTCAGTTTATGAGTGAAAATAATTAACATACATCAATATCTTCTTTGGGCAGAGTTTTTAACTTTGTTTGGATAATAAAATAACCTTGTTAACTAAAATTCAGAAATTATGAAAACAAAAATCTTTATCGCGGCGCTCCCTGCGCTTTTCCTCTTGGCATCATGCGGAGGTC
This sequence comes from Pedobacter sp. Leaf132, assembly GCF_920984695.1. NCBI lineage: Bacteria > Pseudomonadati > Bacteroidota > Sphingobacteriia > Sphingobacteriales > Sphingobacteriaceae > Pedobacter > Pedobacter sp. Leaf132. Next base: position 405,053 of record NZ_CAKLBO010000003.1, read on the forward strand.
AAAGCAGTGATTCAGCGAAAACCACTACCGAGCAGACAGCGGCTTCACAAAGCGGTGAAGTACTTAATATAGATACTGCTGCAACTATGGTAAGCTGGAAGGCAACCCATAAAGGTGGACTTGCGCCAAGGTGGGGCACAATTGGTGTGAGTAGCGGTAGCCTTTCGGTAGAAAAGGAGGCTTTGACCAGCGGTGAATTCATGATCAACATGAATGCCCTTTACGTGGATCCCGCTTCAGTGACGGAGAAAGATAAGAAATCAACGGACCTTGAAGGTCACCTGAAAAGTCCTGATTTTTTCGATACAGCTAGAATGCCAACTGCGAAATTTATTATTACGAAGGTGGAACCTTTCAAAGGAGATAAAAAATCCGCATTGATTGCAGACCCAAATTACCTTATTAGCGGGAACTTAACTCTTAAAGACAGTACCCTTAATGTGACTTTTCCGGCGAAAGTGGAAATCACTAAGACAGCAGTAAGCGCAACGGCGAAGTTTGTTATTGACCGGTCTTCCTGGGGCATTAATTATAAATCTGAAGGAAGCCCTGAAAACTGGGCAATATCTAAAGATGTGGAAATAGGTTTATCATTGTCTGCAAAGAAGTAAAATATGCCATTCCTACAGTAGCCTTTACATGCAGCTGCTGATTCAGATCTTATATTTTGAAGATGCTAAAGGTAATGTGCCTTTAGCATTTTTGATTTATGGGTTTAGGTACCTGTTTTTATCTGTAGTTTCAAATATATATCGATTTTCAATCAATATTGAATCATGTGGGCCGGATTTATGTGGAGTGATCAATTATAAATAGCTATAATTTACCTATGGATGAACACTGTATTGGTGACAACGCCACTATCTCTTCCTTTGCAATAGAGGGCAAGAATATAGATAATATCTTTTCATTTTATCAGGAGATTAACAGGGCTTTGATGTTCAACGAAGCTTGGCAATTAGGAGAAAGTCTGGATGGCTTGAACGACCTGTTGTATGGGGGATTTGGTATACTTAAAGTTCATCGCCATTTAAGGTTAATTTGGATTGACGCTGCGCTTTGCCGTCAGACTTTGGGCTATGAAACGACTAAAGCCTACTATTTGCAAAAGCTGATACCAGGCTCGCCCTTTAACAGGACCTATCATCAGCAGAAACTCGCAGAATTAGAAGCTGGTATTGGACAGACTTATTTTGAAATCGTTCTGGGAATTTTTGCGGATCATCCCAATATTGAGCTCATCTGTAAATAGGTTAGAGCGTATTTTCAAGGGATAATCAGAATTTTTTTCTCTTAGGCTTAATTAATATTCCTCATAAGAATCTTTCAAACTTCTGACTTAGATGATTGTTGTTTACTCGAATTAATTCCTATAAATATGATTAACGAAGAAAACCAACGGCCTGAGCAAAACAGTGATAAACTGAAAGGGGATAATACGGTTAAAAATCCGGATGACTGGACAACTGGTGATGAGCCAATGACAGGTGCACAAAGTTCATACTTAAAAACGCTGTCGGATGAAGCAGGTGAGCAGTTTAATGAGCACCTGTCTAAAGCTGAAGCTTCAAAGAGAATTGATGAACTGCAACATAAAACAGGTAGGGGTTTAAATGAATCTAAATAACACGGGGCGTTACTGGATTGAAAATTTGAAAAAAGCTCGCGCCATAAATTCTGATAGTCATTATCAGTATTCATGGCGCGTGCCAATCCTGAATTTTTCCAGGTTTCAGAACATCCACAACGCACCCTTGGATGTGGGAATTGCGGCCCTAAATCATTAGTGCCTCCAGTTCCCGCACCTCTTTAAATCAATAGACCGCCCCCTGTTCAATAAAACTTTTATTGTATTTATTTCTATACCCTACGGGTGTAAGACCTGTAATTTTTTTAAAAATCGAGCGAAAGGCCTTTGTATCAGAATAGCCAACATCGTACATGACTTCTGTGATATTTTTTCGGTTAGATTCAAAACTTCGCTTGGCGGATTCTATTTTTACCCGGTTGACATATTCCAGAACAGAATTGTTGGTTGCGGTCTTAAATCGTCTTTCAAAACTTCTTCTCCCTAGTGAAGTAAGATTTGCCAGTTCATCAACTGTTATCTTTTCTTGAATGTTGTTATCGATAAATTCCTGAGCCCGTTTTATGGCCTCGTCTGTATGATTTTTTTGCCCCTGAAACATTGCAAAAGCGGATTGACTTGCTCTATCAATATCGATTGCAAAATATTTCGATGCCAATATTGCTGTTTGCCTGTCGGTATATTTCTCAATCAAATGTAGTAATAAGTTCCAGTAAGAGTTTGCACCTCCACTAGAATAGATTCGGTGTTCTTCAGTAATAATGCTACCGCTCACTACCTTAACACTGGGAAACATCTGCCGGAGTTGGTTTTGAAACCCCCAATGGGTAGAGCACCTTTTACCATCCAGCAATCCTGTTGAGGCAAGCAGAAAAGCGCCAACACATAAGGACGCTATTTCTGCGCCGTCTTTATATTGGTTAATTATCCAGGGCAACATTTCTTGATTTTTCGCGACTGCGGATTTCATGTCACCAAATAAAGCAGGAATAATTACCAAATCGGTTTTATTTACATCCTGGAGGAGCTGGTGTGTATTTACAGTGTACAAACCTTCATTTAGGGTTACTGATCTTTTCAAACCTATTAACTTGACTTCGAATAGGGGTTTTTTTCCATTGATGATCATAAACTGATTTACAGCGCAGAATAAATATTGGGGATCTGCTATGGCTTGCAGAACCGAACTTTCTGGGACAAGAATACTTACTTGTTTCATCTTTCTAAGTTTATTCATCACAATATAATAAATTCTGTCGTAAATCACCCTTTTGTTGTCATTCTTGCACAGTGTCCGCTTCTAAAGTTAAGTGCATTTTTGTGTGGTTAGTTCAATTATGGACTGATTAAAATAAAAAATATGGCACTTATCAATCCACACATTAATTTTAATGGAAATGCAGAAGAAGCATTCACGTTTTACAAATCAGTATTTGGCGGAGATTTCGCACTAATTATGCGCTATAAAGACCTATCGATTCCAGGAAACCCCGTTGCAGAAGCAGATGCTCATAAGATTATGCATATTGCGCTGCCGATTGGTAAAAATGTATTAATGGGCAATGACGTCCCCGAATTCATGGGCCGGGTCAATGAAAGTGAAAACAGATCTAAAATCGTTATCGGTGCAGATAGCAAAGCGGAAGCTGATCAGCTATTCAACGGACTTTCAGCCGGCGGAACAATTGAAATGCCGATTGGTAATAGTCCATGGGGTTCTTATTTTGGTATGTTCAGAGATAAATATGGTATTGAATGGATGTTAGACTTCGATCCAAAACATATGGGACAAATCTAAGAAGGGATGCAATCCGCAAGCTCAAATTAGATTCGGAAATAAGAAGCGAAAACAACAAAGAAACCTATGCGTTTTTGATATTTTTTTTGAGATACTTTTGTTGGATAAACCATGGTTTCGAACTTATTTTGCCAGGCTCGATAAATATGGATGGTGCCACAAAATACTCCTTCTTTAATTTGTCAGGCAAATGCCTGGCTTGGTCTTAATATTTTCTGGTATCTGTAAAGTATGACCAGAAAGAAAAACATTTACGCTATAAGAACTGCCTGATATTCGTTTTTCAATGATGTAAAGGGCATTTTCTTCTAGTTTTGCGGGAATTGAACTCAAAAAGTTTATGGATAAGGTTCCTGACGAGCAGAAGCCTATCGAAACCTTAAATTCACGTAGGTCGAAAACGAGTGCACCCATAAGTTGAATGATATTTTTATCAATTAATTTCGCATCTTCCCGTATAAATTGTTTTTCAAACATATATTCATAACACAAATCCTGTTAATTTGATTGAAATATTTGATTCGAAAAAGTCGATCTCCCTAGTGACAGCTTTAAATGGAATTCTTTTAACACGTTATTGGATTTGTGTTTGATAATTTCACTTTGACTTCTTAGATGACGACTATACAGGTCCGTCCCATCATTGTACTCAACTTATCCTCAGATGGCTTTGCTGCATAATTGGAATCTGAGCAGATGTTCTTCACAGGCGGCAAAACATTTTTAGACTTTTTTTAGCAAATTAATTGTTCAAAAATCTCTTCTTAGCAATCACTCGCTAAAAAAATCGTATCTAAAAATTTCTGTAGCGGTCCGTTCCTGTTTGGATTTATTGTCCGCTCAGATAATTAACCGAAAATTTCTATTGGCATGTGAATCGCTCAGAGGGCTAAACCAGCTACAAATTCTCTCATTCATCCATATTAAAATCTCTAATCAGGAATTCTTAGAGCTAAGAACAAATTTAAAATTTGATATATAATTATTTATATTTGGACTTATTCTAAATAAGACCTATGTTTGTACTATAATAAAAAATGCCACATGGTTCGCACCCATGTGGCTAAACCGGACAAGCCGGCTCACCTTTAATCTCAGTTAAAAGTCATGCAATTTAAGAAAATTTTGCTAACGGGCATGCTATGTGCCTTTGTAATTTTCACATACGCCCAGAATCTTACCTCATCGGTTTCGGGCTATCTAAAAACCTCTGCAGGTGAAGCACTTTCAGGTGCTACTGTAAGACTCCTGAAATCTAATTTCGCAACAGTAACGGACACCAATGGCTATTTTAGATTGGCAAGAATACCACAAGGAAATTACCATATCAGTATTAGTGCGATTGGATATAAACCCATAAAGAAGGATTTTTATTTAATAGCTGGAATAGAAACTAAAATTAATCTGTCCATATCTGAGGATGCGGCGCACATGGAAACGGTTAATGTCCTTGGCCGTACCAAAGCGCAGGAAGTTAACCGGCAGGCATTCAATGTCACTGCGATTGATGCAAAAAAGCTCTACAACACAACTCTCGACATTTCTGGTGCATTGGATAAAGTTGCAGGTATACGTGTAAGGGAATCTGGTGGGGTTGGCTCAAATTTTAATGTTTCGCTCAATGGCTTTTCCGGTCGCCACATTCGCTATTTTATCGATGGTGTACCTATGGATAATTTCGGCTCCTCTTTTCAGATTAATAATATTCCGATAAATCTGGCTGAACGTGTAGAGGTTTACAAAGGTGTTGTACCTATTTGGTTGGGTTCTGATGCTTTGGGAGGCGCGATAAATATTGTGACCAATAACAGTCAGCGGAATTATTTGGATGCATCTTATTCTTACGGATCTTTTAATACTCATCGCAGTGTAATTAACACAGCTGTCACCACTAAGAGTGGTCTCACATTTCAAATTAATGCTTTTCAAAACTATTCAGATAATAATTATCGTACAGATTTGAGACTGTTGTTGCAGAATGATATGCAACCGGAATTAAGAGCTGCATCTGTAAAAAGATTTCATGATAACTACCATAATGAAACCTTAATCGCAAACGCGGGTGTTGTTGGGAAATCATGGGCAGATAACTTTTTAATCGGGATGACTTTGGGAAAAAACTATAAAGAGATCCAAACCGCTGCGAGACCTGAAGCTGTTTACGGTCAGGTACACAGACGGGGTAATATCGTTATGCCTTCTTTGAAATATAAAAAAGTTAACCTCCTAAAGGGGTTGGACGTAACCATTAATGCTAATTATAACTTTGGCTACGAAAACACCATTGATACCGCAAGAGCAGATTATGACTGGGATGGCATACGAGATCCAAAGGTGAGTATGGGAGAGCGTGGCGATGGGGGGCAATATAGCGAGTACAGAAATAATAATGGTTTGGCTACAGGGATGGTGAATTATCAAATTTCTGAGCATCAGTCATTTGCTATTAATAACGTGTATTCTACATTCAACAGGAGAACAGATAATCTTTTATTCCCGGATAGAAATGTTTTGGACCCAGCTAAAACGATGCATAAAAATGTCTTGGGTTTCGGCTATTCATATGCCATGCAGAATCAATGGAATCTGAATGTTTTTGGTAAATACATCACCTTAAAAAGTGTTATAGGAAGCATAAATAGGTCAAATAACGATAAGAAGTTGGGTTATGGAATGGCTCTATCCTATTATATAATGCGGGATTTACAGCTGCGGGGTTCTTATGAATTAACCAATAGAATGCCGGAAGCAAATGAAATTTTCGGTAACCTTGAAAATGAAGCTGCAAACCCTCTGTTAAAGCCGGAGAAGAGTGACAACTTAAACTTGGGGATTGTTTATGGTTTTAAGCTAAATGAGGTTAACCGGTTTTCAATTACCGCAAATGCGATTTACAGGTATTCTGCAGATTTTATCTTCAGCCGGTTTGTTGGAGGTACAAGTTCCCAAAGAGATTTTACAATTTGGGATAACCGGGATGGTGTAAGGACTACGGGGCTTGATGGTGAAATTAGATATTCATTTAAAAACTGGTTAACTGCGGGAGCGACAGTTACTTATCAAAAACTGATTAATTTACAGCAATACGATTACGATCCAAATGCCAAAAGGTACTACACAATAGAAAGTTTAACCTACTTGGATCAAATGCCAAACATTCCTTTCTTTTTTGGTAACGCTGATATTTCAGGAACATTTAAAGATGTATTTGTGAAAGGAAATAACTTAACGATAGGCTATAACCTTTTATATGTACATGATTTCTGGTTGGACTGGCCTAGTTTCGGCTCGCCCGATACAGAGTCAAAATATGGCATCCCAGCCCAGGTTTCCCATGATGCAAATTTCGTCTATTCATTCAAAAATGGAAGGTACAATGTCTCTTTTGAGGTAAGAAATATTGCAGATAAACCTGTCTTTGACAATTTTGCTTTGCAAAAACCTGGTCGCAGCTTTTATCTAAATCTCAGATACTTTATTAATAAATCACGAAAATAAATACATAATCATAAATCTTTTAAAAAAAAATAATATGAAAACAACAATTACCAGAACACTATTAGCCTTAGCTTTTGTAGGTGTATTAAGTTCTTGCCAAAAAAAATCTGATAGGGAAGTCATTCCCGAAAACCCCGGGAATTACATCATTGCCGTTAGCCCGACCGCGATTGCCAGTAAAGCAGATTATCTTGTAACTGCAAGCAGCTTAGAAAACGGCGCAGTTTCTATTGTGGGAAATGGTGTTGAGCAGGACGGACTATACCGGTACTACGTAACAGCGAAAAACAAGTTTTTTAGTATGTTGTATGGACAGGGTAGCCCTGGCGCAGTAACAGTTTACGGCGTTGCAGACGGTAAGTTGAAGAAATTGAATGACTTTACTTCAGCGACAGTACAAGCTTTTGCTCCGGTTAATGACGATATTTTAATGGTGAAAGTGCCAAGAAGACTTGCTGCAGATGGTACGCCGACTGTTTACGAGTGGTACCGTGTAAGTGCAGAAACCAATGCAGAAGTGGCTAAAGGTACTACCGATGCAATTATTCCCAGTGGTAACGGTGAGATTGCTCACTTTAGCTGGATAAAACAAGTTGGCAATAAAGTGTTCGCACCTTACTTTGGTATTTACGCCAATTTCTTTACAAGGTATCCAAACGAAGCAGGAATTGCGGTATTTTCTTATCCTGATATGAAATATGAGAAAACGATTAAAGATACCAGAACCAGCTTTATCGGGAGATACTTTACAGATGGTTTAGGTGTTGTGGAAAATGGTGATTGTTATGCATTTTCATCATCAGTAGCTATGGATGGTCTTACATCTGCAGAAGGTAAGTTAACCTCTACCAGGCCTTCTGCGATTACCCGCATTAAATCAGGAACTACAGAATTTGACCAAACTTATTTTTTCAATTTTGAAGAGGTTTCCAAAGGATATGTTATCACGAATTGGTTAAATATCGGTTCGGGCAAATTCATCGCAAACATGGAGCCCGTTGCAACAAAAGGTGCATATGTTGTGGGAAAACGCTTAGCTGTTGTTGATGTTGTAGCCAAAACTGTAACTCCGGTAACAGGCTTTGCAGACCCCGCAACCATCTCAAGTATTACCACTACTAACTATAGCCCCTTGGATGGCAAAACAGGATACATTGGCGTAAACCTGTTGGATGGTTCGACTTACGTTTATAAAGTTGATGCCCTTACCTCAGTGGCCACTCGAGGTTTGAAGGTTGAAGGCGGTTTAATTACGGCAATCCAACATTTGAAATAATCAGCGTTACATCTAAAGCGATAACAGTATAGCATCCAAATCAATATACGGTTCTGGATTCTACTGTTATCGTTTTTAATTGAAAATACTATTCAGAATAATTTTATGATAACCACTGCATTTCTAATCCTGCTCGCCGCCTTCGAGTCCTTTTATCTGACTTCAAAACAATTCAAGCATCGAAATCCGCCCCTCTATATGGCAAAGATTCGTTCCAATGCAAATGCATTCAGGGGTTTAGCCTTTGTGTTGTTGAGTCTTGCGACTATATTATTTGTATTCTCGTTTGGATGGTTGAGTGGGCTTGTGGCTATAATTGTAGCCATGATGACAGCAGGAAGCCTCGTGGTTTTACTTCAACCTTTTAGTTACGTTTCATTGAAAACTGTTGCCGGGATTTATTTTTCAGTGCTGTTATTAGAAATAATTATTTAAGTGATATGCCTGCAAATAAAAAATACCTCACCAAATCGCCTTGGCTCAGCCTGGCAAAAATTCTGGTTGGAACCGTTGGCGGCTATGCTGTCATGTTTTACTTTCATTTGCTTATCTGCAAAATGCTCCCACAAAGAGATGTTGTGGTCACCTCTTTCATTACTGGTTACATCATTTGGGCAATACTGTTGCTGCTGGCATTTTTAGCAAAAAATGTCTGGAAAATTCTGACAGTTTATATAATTCTCACTTTAATTTTTTCAGTCGGATTTACTTTTTTATAACTAAATGGATAACAGAAAATACAATATATATTTCCATACCCACACGATAAGTGGAATTATAATATGTGCGCTCTTGTACGTTATATTTTTCGCTGGATCATTCTCTTTCTTTAAGGAAGAAATCAGTGCCTGGCAGAAAAATACATCTTATGTAAAAAGCCGTAAAACACTTAACAGAGATTTTGATAAGATCATCGATTCACTTGGTCAAAAAAACAACCTCAAAGGAAGAGACTTCGATTTTTTTATTCAGCGAAATGATATCGGGGTCTATGTTTCCGTCACCGCATCCGCAGATACGACTTTGAAAAAGAAAGTTAAACCAACCTCCGAAGGCGCTGTTAAGAAGCGGCGTGGAAGGGGCAGGGGTGGAGATGATGATTCGATGTATTTTAATTACGATTTTGCCAGACAAAAATCTGGTGATTATGCTGAATCTTATGATATGGGCGAGTTTTTATATAGATTACATTTCCTGGCTCAACTTAATGCTGTTCCAATCCGTCTGGGTGCTCCATTTGGCTATTTATTGGCCGGAATAATTTCTTTTATATTCCTATTTGCGTTAATTACTGGTCTAATGCTACACTGGAATAAAATTATTTCAAATTTTTTTACTTTCAGGCCGTGGTCTAAATGGAAAACACTGTGGACGGATCTACATACGGCTATCGGGGTCATAGGTTTCCCTTTTCAGCTTGTGTTCGCCATAACTGGTGTTGTTTTGATTGCAAATACATTTTTAATTACCCCTTATACCAAATATTTATACAATGGCGATAGTGCCGCCTTGTATCAGGATTTAGAATATAGCGACACTACCAAATATTCTTATACTTACCAACCATTGCAAAAAAAGGTTGCTTTAAATACCTTAGTTCGTCAGCTTGAAAATAAATGGGACCATAGCAGGATAACAGGAATTGCAATTAAAAATTATGGGGATGAAAATATGCATATCATCTTTAGTGCTAAACCTCTTGCCAAAAGAAATTTTGCCGGCACAGGTAAAATTGTTTATAGAGTAAAAGATGATCAGATTTTAAGCGAAATATCGCCTTTAAAACAATCAACTTATGTCGATAAGGTTAAGAGCACGCTTTATCATCTACACTTTGGAGATTTCGGAGGGAAACCATTGAGAGTCATTTTTTTTGTGCTGGGTCTTATGGGGTGTATGGTAATTATCTCTGGAATATTGATCTGGCTTGTTGCCAGAGATAAAGTCAATGTGCCTAAACATAAACGTGTTTTTAATTTTTGGGCCGCCAATATTTTTCTTGCTGCTTGCCTGAGTATGCTTCCGGTTACCGCTTTTACCATGCTTAGTCTATTGTTCATTGATAAACCCAATCAATCTGATATCTTCCATCTTTATTTCTATTCTTGGCTAGTATTATCGATTTATCTTATTGCCTGGAGAAGTATTAGCAAAATTAACCAACACACGCTGATTTTATCGGCAATACTATGCTTTTCATTGCCTTTTGCAGATGGCCTAGTGCGTAACAATTGGTTCTGGTCGACTTTCAATGACGGTAAATTCGATATCCTCTTTATAGATTTGTTGTTCACGATTCTTGGAATACTATCGGTAGTTATTTTATTTAAGATGCAGCAGCATGAAAAATTCAAGGCGATAAATAGATGATGTCGTGGTTAGTTGATAAATGGTCATCGAAAGGATAGGGGTTTAATCCTAGTAATTCACAGAAGATAGTAATTTTTTTCTTTTTTCTTAAAGAAGATTTTAGTTGAATAGGCTTGACTGCTTAACTCTTTACTTTTGCTAATTTTCACATTTTCTAAGTTAAGATTTTGTCTAGAATAGCTTTCTTATATTTTAAATGATAAGCCTAGTATTTTAGTTTCTTTGTCTGCAACTCAAATTAGTCCATGATTTTAATAAAATTTTGTTTTCCCCTTTCCATCATTGATTAATAAATCCATCGAAGCAATGATAATGCTCGTTGAAAGGTTAAAGCAGAATAGCAATTTGTAAATTTAACTTATAGAAATATGGAGGTGTAGAGTTAGTATAAATTTTTAGGCATTTGGGATAATAATTTACCTCTTCACAAGTCTGTTTTATAGTTTCGTTACTAGCTTCTTAACTCATAAAGGATGACTTTTTATTTAAATGATAATCGCCTAGCTCATGTAGCTAGGAGAGGTATGCTATACATGTTGGTATTAGCCCTATTTACCACTTCAAAACTACTGGGGCAGGAAAGTAAAAATATTGCAGACCTTGACTTTTTATATCGTCAAATTCAGCACCTTCCTTCATATAAAGCTCAGCTTAAGGGTAAAAAATCTTACCAAAGCCTTTATCAAGAGATTAGGAAAGATTTGAGCTCTTCGGATGAGTTCGAAGTTTATCAGAAATTGCTGCTTTTGATTCACCCGATCAATGATAATCACTTGGGTTTTTGGAGAAAACCCGATCCCACTACCGAATTTAAACCCCGCGTAATTGCATTAGATACAACCGAGACTACGGCTAAATTTAGCCTTATTTCTGACAATAGTATTGAGGGGATCTATCTAAGAATTGATGGAAGTAAACATGCTTTACTTCAGTTTAAAACTAATTTTTATTATCTCCAGAATTTTAAAACAGGGATAATAGAAGCGATTATAAATCGTACTGCATTTGGAAGCTATGATGCTATACTATTCATAGGTTTACCAGTTCCATATGTCCTAAACAGGAATTTCAGAATTAAAAATGGCAAGTTAGGCAACTTAAATTTCTATAAAGTAAATCATAAGCTTACAAATCCGTTACTATTAGGACAGCGGAAATTCGAGTACAGGAAAATTAAGCCAGAAATAAGCTATTTAAGACTAAGTAGTTTTAGTGCTAGCAATGATAACTTCAGGATAGCAAAAGCTTTTTATGATAGCATACGAACGGAAATTACGACTCCATACCTAGTCGTCGATTTGAGAAACAATCTGGGTGGTGGATACAGAACTTCTAAACAATTTTTGACGCTATTGAAAAAATACCGCGGCACGATCTTTCTATTACAAAACAGCAATACAGTCAGTAATGCGGAACAGTTCCTTATTGACCTTAGAAGCAAAAAAAAGTTAATGACACTTGGTGAGACAACCCGTGGAACGATAACTTATGGAAGTAATTATGGAAACACCGTTACTCTGCCAAGTGGTCGTTTTATCTTTTACCCGACTGACATGAGGGGGAGGGCAAAGGATTTAGTATTTGAAAGTATAGGTATTGAACCAGATGTATTTCTGGGTAACGTTTCGGATGATTGGATAGAGCAGACGCTAAAATATGTAAACAATAGAAATATGAACTATTAGGTTATTCACTTTAGTACGGCAAAACGTCACTTAAATTCCCAACAGACACTATATCCCAATCCACTATTTCAAAGGCTCAATATCTTTATTTTCAAGGTGAGCGATGCGAGAAAGTTTTCTTGATATTATAGCAACATTCTCCTTTAATTCCTCCATAGAACAATGGTTCAGTACGCAAGGGATAGGTAGACCCTTAACCTCTTCTATAAATTCAAATTTATAGGCCGGTCGCTGTACCATATCAAAATTGCCCAATAAATTATGAAAAGATATCTCTAGCCAGATTTTTATCATTGCCAATGCAAACCTGCCATAGGTGATTTCTTTACCATCGGGGCACCCGTAGACTGACATCGATGAGGAAATGATTATCTATAACCACACCTCTTCTGGTAAAAGAGTCCTAATAACAAAAGGAGCCGCTTCAAGCGACTCCTTTTGTTATTGTATCTCGATATGTCTGGAAGCGGCCTTTGCCTCTTCTTTTTTTGGGATATTTAGATTCAGGACGCCATCTGTGTAGACAGCCTGTATCTTTTCAACATCTGAGCTCTCAGGAAGGGTGAATAACCTGGTAAAGGAAGAATAACCAAATTCCTTACGGTTATAGTTTCTACCCTCCATATTGTTTTCACTTTTCTGCTCACTTGAAATCTTCAGCGTGTTCCTTTCCACAGATACCGTAAAATCCTCTTTTTTTAGCCCCGGAGCGGCCAGCTCGATATGATAGGCTGCATCCGATTCCGAAATGTTGGCTGCGGGAACGTTGCTGATACGGCGGTCACTGAAAAATGTGTCTCCTAAAATCGATTCGAACATGTCATTGAATCCTGGTAATAATGCACTGTTCTTTTTTTCTGGATTAAATTTAACCAATGTCATAGTTTTTTCTCCTTTTAATGGTTTAATAATAAATGGACTATTAATCAATTAATTTTCTTTTAAACCTTCGTACCGAAGGTTATGCTCATAATTAATCAAGTGTTGTGCCAAAGCATCTTAACCTGCACCGTTCAGATTCTAACATGAAATATTTTCATTTTTTCTGAAAAATTTTCAGTTGCTACTGAAAAAATTTCACGCTATAGCGAAAGCTGGAAGGGGTCCAATGTATTGCGCCAGTACAAAAATCGCAATCCTCAATCCCACCAAAATGAACTAATCACAGCATATTTTCTTCCTTTGCAACATTCAATACCTAAACGGAATGATCAGGAACACTCTTTTAAAGTGTCGAATTGCCAAATCTGGCTACATCGTTGTTGCCTAATGACTGGATGGCGGATGTAAATAAGTTTTTTTGCGATGCAGTTCTTATACCTCGAGGTGAATTTCAATAGCAAAACAAATACTCCCGCACAACGGCTTGAAAAATTAATCTAGTTGTCTCTGTTCCTTTAGATCTATAATCGCAACACATTTAATAATTTCATTCAAAATTCATTTCCGGTGTGATGGGATCAAAAGGTTTTGGTTTTTCCAGCACCTCACTTATGGCATTTTTTTTCAAGGATTATATGTTAGATAAGTATTAAAAAAGCTACTTACGATATACACTGATTGCAGGTCTTTACACCAGGAAGGGGGCGTTAACCTTGCAATTTTTTTTTGTTTTCGTGCAACGTTGCAAAGCGTTCGAGCGTCTTTGCATTAAACCTGAACCTTAAACCAATTGAAAATGAAACACGTTATTCTATGCTTGCTCTTTTTTACACTAACAACTTCATTCGCCCAAAAGAAGCTTAAAGTTATCAAGGCAACTTCAACAGCTGTTGATATTAAAGATGATAACTATCCCATCACAAAGAACGCCTGGACAGTCATGCCTAAAGAAAAATTAGATGTATACACCACTTCAGCGAAAAAAGTAACTTTCTACACCGATCAGGAATCTATATCATTCAATGTTGATCCGAAGGTTGGTGAATATGATTTTATTATACTGGTCAACAGAACTGATACAGCAAGAACACAGGTGAAATATGATGTAGAGGCGCCAAGCAGGAGACCAGTTGCCTACCTGGATACACTTCAAAAAGCTGGAAAATATAATCTTTCTGATAGACGTGAAGTCCCGGTGTTCACCTATCAATCTATGGATAACCCTAACCTGGTGCGCATCGATTGAATCTCAAATTGGATTCGGTTGCAGGTAAAGGAAATGAGCTTTCTAAAATTTTCAATCTGATGCATTGGGTGCATAATCTCATTAGGCATGATGGGAGCAGCGACAACCCGACCCTTAAAAATGCAATTGAACTGGTTAAGGTATGCAGGGAGCAAAATCGTGGAGTTAACTGCCGCATGCTCGCCACGGTACTCAACGAGTGTTACCTTGCCTTAGGCATCACTTCCAGATACATCACCTGCATGCCAAGGGAAACGAACTTTGATGATTGCCATGTGATTAATATGGTATACAGTAAGGACCTTAGCAAATGGATCTGGATTGATCCCACTTTTGATTCGTATGTTATGGATGAGAAAGGCACCTTGCTAGGTATAAAGGAAGTAAGGGAACGATTGATAAAGGGGCAGCCGCTGGTTTTAAACGCGGACGCGAACTGGAACCGTACTGCGCTACAATCAAAGGAATATTACCTGCAGACCTACATGGCCAAGAATCTATACCGACTTGAAACGCCCGTGATTAGCCAGTATGATACCGAAACCTGGACCAGGGGAAAAGAAGTGTCCTATGTAGAGCTTTTGCCATTGGATGGTATTGTCCAAGGGCCGCAAAAAAGAGAATCAAGCAATCCAAAAACGGGCGTGAAGTTTATTCATTTTAAAACTAATAATCCTGAACTGTTCTGGACGACACCAAAATAATGTGTGATAAGAAGTTTAGAGATACTAGATTTAGGTATGCCAATAAAGGCATTGAAACGCCTGTATACCGACTGGCGTATCCTTTTTTTTTTGTTCAAAAACTTGAATCTATATTAATTGAAAGATTAGGGGGCAATAATGTAGGGTGAACTCGCTGGGGTCGAAAAACGATTAAGGAAGCTTATGGCCTGTAGGTTTCTTTCAGGAGAACACTACAATAGTCCTATAAACGATATGCTGAAAAATATCTCTTTAGTTCTTCGGGCTGGTCAATCAAGCCGGTCCTTCTGATTACTTAAATATTGATATATTCTAGTATAAGTATTTAAATATGGAATAATATTTATTAAGATGAAAGAGTAAGCGCCAGCAACATGTCACAGCAGTTATTAATGTACTTAAAGATTTGGTGAAGAGAAGCAGGTTTCCATCACTCCTGACTTCTGAGAATACTAAAAACTGATGTTGTGGTTATTCTTGATCTCGGCCATCACGAATGTGCTATGTGTACTGCCTATACTTTCAACCGATCCTAACTTATTAAATACAAAATCCTGGTAATGCTTCATGTCGCGGGCGAACACTTTCAGAAAAAAATCATAATCCCCAGAAATATTATAACATTCTACAACCTCCTCGATCTTGAGAATATCCTCCACAAAGCTGTGGCCCACTTTTCTGTCATGCTGCTTGAGTCTGATGTTGCAAAACACGGTAAAACCCTGGTTGAACATTCCGGGGTCAAGCAGCGCGATATATCTCTTGATATAACCACTGTTTTCCAGGCGTTTTATGCGTTGCACAACTGGTGATGCCGTCAAATTTACCATACCAGCGAGTACTTTAATGGTTTGACTGGAGTCAGTACTAAGTGCTTTTAATAATTTCAGGTCTATCTCATCTAAGGCTTCCATAGTATAAATTACTTTTTAGGTTTATAAAAATACATATAAAAAGTGAAAAAAGTCAATAATTTGGCAATTTATAGTGATTTTTGTTAAACTAATAATTTTTCCTTCCTGTAAATACTGTTTATGTATCTTTGTGTAGGGTTTTAAACTATTAGTTCTTTGCTTTTTTCGGCGATTGCGAAAGGTTTTATTTTGCGGTAAATGAATAGCGAGTCGTGTGCAAATCACGGGTTGTTTCGCAACTGTAATTAAAGCTAAAGGATTTTACCGATTATGCTCATTACGCAGACGAGAGGGCAGGTGAAGTCCGTTTCAAGTCAGAATACCTGCCTTTGCCTAACTGACAATACGTCCGCGTAAACAGGTTATTGGTTAGAGTGCATCGCTTAAAGGTGCAAGCCCTCAGAGGTTTTCGTGAGCCTGCGTGTGTACTTCTGGTCCATATACCTTTTCTTGCTCTGAATAATCAGGAAATTTTAATGATTATTCATGAGTTAAAAGGTTAAAAGCAGGCTACCAAATTCTTTGTCCATAGCGCTTAGGTGGACAGCGTACGCTATTGCTTTGCTCTCCGAGTTTCCCTCGGTGAAAAGCAATGGTTTAAGTAAGGATGATAAAAGGAACTGATACTATCAAATGATATAAAAACAAAAAACTAGGAATAAATGGAAAATTTACAGGATACCCAGGGTAATGATTTTGTTTTCTCGCTAAAGCGAACATGTTTAGACGAAAACTATTACCCCTCCGATCAGACCCGTCTTACAACCAACTTTGCAAACCTGGCCAGAGGAACAAACCGATGGCAGAACTTACATAATGCTCTGAATATGATTAACAATCGATTCAATTCCCTGGCCCATGTAAACAACCCGAAAGGCGATCGTTACCATGTACAACTCGAAATCCTCACCATAACAATGCGCATTGATGATCGAAAGGGCCTAAATGATCTGCCAATGATGGAGGTTTTGAAAACGAATATTTTTGACCGTAAAACTGGTCAGCAAATTGAAGGTGTTGCTGGCAATAACTTTTCTTCTTATGTGCGCGATTACGATTTTAGTGTTTTATTAACCGAACACAACAAAGATAAACCTATTTTTACTGTCCCTGAAAATTTTGGAGACCTACACGATAAACTTTACAAGTGTTTTGTCAATTCCCAAACTTATAAAGATCACTTTAAAACTTCTCCCATTATTTGTTTAAGTGTATCGGGCAATAAATCCTACACCCGCACGGAATATCATAATGCTGTTTTGGGTTTTGAATACCTGCAGGATCAGTATTCTCTTACCGATGAATATTTCTCTAAAATGGGTTTAAAAGTTCGTTATTTCATGCCTCCGAACGCGGTGGCCCCGATGGCTTTTTATCACTCCGGGGATTTACTTTGCGATTATACGGACTTTGGGCTAATCAGCTCAATCAGTACGATGGAGACTTTCCAGAAAATTTACCGACCAGAAATTTACAATGCAAATTCGGCTGCCGGCAAAATCTTCAAGCCTAGTCTTAAAAACGAAGATTATTCACTGACCCGAGTGGAATATGACCGCCTGGAGCGCAGCCGGTTAGCTGTTGAACAGGGTAAATATGCGGAACAGCATTTCATCAAACCTTATCAGAATGTTCTTGAGCAATGGTCTGCTAATTTTACACTTTAATTGATCGCACACATTAAAATTATCGTATGACCAATAAATTAGTATTGCCCACCTCAATTGTTGGGAGTTTACCCAAGCCTGCCTGGCTTGCAGCACCAGAAAAACTATGGTCACCATGGAAACTGGAAGACCTTCAGTTGCTTGAAGGGAAACAGGATGCCCTGCGCATTACTCTGCAGGAACAGGACCTGGGCGGATTGGATATCGTATGTGATGGTGAGCAGACACGTCAGCATTTTGTCACCACTTTTATCGAGCATCTTAGCGGTGTGGATTTTGAGAACCGTAAAACGGTGCGCATCCGTGACCGTTATGATGCGAGCGTTCCCAGGGTTGTGGGGAATGTTGCCCGTAAAAAATCAGTTTTTGTGGAGGATGCAAAGTTTTTACGTAGCCAGACTAATAAACCAATTAAATGGGCACTTCCGGGACCTTTGACCATGGTCGATACTTTGTTCGATAGTCATTACAAGAGTCGTGAAAAATTAGCATGGGAATTCGCCAAAGCACTTAATCAAGAGGCAAAGGAATTGCAGGATGCAGGAGTAGAAATCATCCAGTTTGATGAGCCTGCATACAACGTATTTTTCGATTAAGTAAAGGATTGGGGAATAGCTGCGCTGGAAAGGGCCATAGAAGGCTTACACTGCCAGACTGCGGTACATATCTGCTATGGTTATGGAATATAGGCTAATAATGACTGGAAAAAAACATTGGGGTCAGAATGGCGTCAATACGAAGAAGTCTTTCCGAGAATTCAAAAATCTAAAATTGACATAGTATCCATAGAATGCCACAATTCGAATGTACCTTTAGATTTAATGGAACTGGTTCGGGGCAAAAAAATGATGGTTGGTGCAATTGATGTGGCGAATAACAATGTCGAAACCCCTCAAGAGGTTGCTAATACGCTGCGCAACGCCCTCGAGTTTGTAGATATTGAAAATCTCTACCCAAGCACAAACTGTGGTATGGCTCCTTTATCCCGAGAGCTTGCCAGAGCTAAGTTAAGCGCCCTAAGCGGGGGAGCAGAAATTATACGCAAAGAATTTGGTTGTAGTGCTAATAAAATGATAAAAAAAAATTGAAAAAGGTATCAGCAATATAAAGAAAGCTGGTTTCGGCCATTTCCTATTCATGATTGGCATTCTAACTTTTCCAGACTACTTTTCCCCAGGCCGGGCATGGTCAAAGTGCCCGTTTAAATCGTTCAGCTAGCAAACTCAATTGTTTCATTGTCTCTTTTTTTTGGACGGAGATTTGGGTGTGGATGAATTAAATACGAGGCTGGCTGTTTAGACAATGCAAATTGATGTTTAAACGAGAGGCGCTTTGTTTTTGGCTCACCCCGTTAGTATTCCGCCTGGCTGTTCGCAGGCGATGGTTCTTAAGTGCTTTGGTTGTTTATATTTAGATCAGGGACTTTCTGAATTCCAAAGGCGAAATATCAGTTTTGGCTTTAAATAATTTACTAAAGGATTGAGAGTGTTCAAACCCCAAAGCATAAGCAATTTCGCTCACTGAAAGTTCGGTGGTTGAGAGTTTTTCTTTGGCTTTCTCTATTAGCTTTTCGTGAATGTATTGCTGGGTGGTCTGTCCGGTTAAATTTTTCAAAAGGCTGCGCATGTAGTATTGAGACATATTGAACTGCTCTGATAGAAGCTGAACATTCGGCAAACCTTGTTCTTTAAGGTTGCGGCTTTCAAAATAATTTTTAAACAGAATTTCCAGTTTTTCCAGAAATAGATGATGCGCTTTGTGACGGGTTAGAAACTGCCGCTGGTAAAATCTTTCAGCGTAATTCAATAGCGTTTCCAACTGGGAAATAATAATATTCTGACTGAATTTATCAATATTGGTCTGATACTCCTGCCTGATGTTATCAGTGATTTGCTGGATTATTGTTTCTTCGTCTTGGGATAAAAATAGTGCTTCGTTGACAGAATAATCAAAAAATTCATACTTTTTGATTGCAGTTGCCATCGGCGTATTCCAGAGAAAATCCGGATGTATCAAAAGTGACCAGCCTGTAGGATTTTTAGCATTTTCTTCCCTCATAATCGTCAGAAGTTGATGAGGCGCCATACAAAACAGGACGCCTTCATCAAAATCATAATCCTGTTGCCCGTATCTGTATTTATGATTCATGTCCCGCTTGACAGAAATCATGTAAAAATCAAACATCAAACGCTGCTGACCAATCACTGGATTTTTTGCCATATCTTCAAAATTAAGCACACTGATAAGTAGATGTTTTGGCTTCGGTAAACCACGCAAGCTATGGAATTCGGATATGGTTTTTATTCTTATCGGAACATCGGACATCGGTTTAATATTTAGCAAGTTAAATGATGATAAAGGTACACATTATTGTAACTTAGAGAAATAAACGCCGCTTTTCAAATCTTCCATCAAGGTAGGATGTTGTGGTTTCCAGCCCAAGGCAGCTTTTGTTTGTTCGCTTGAAGTTAGATTATTGAGTTGGACAAAATGTGTAAACCAGCCGAAATGTTCTGCTGCTTCCTGCTCTGTCAGGGAAACCACAGGAAGGCCCAATTTTTCCGCAATCTCCGTTGATATATCTTTTAACTGAATCCCCTGTTCTCCAACTGCGTGATACTTTGTTCCGCTTTCAAAAGGCTTTTCTAAAGCCAACCGATATAATTTTGCAGCATCTAATTTGTGAACGGCAGGCCAAAAATTATGACCTTTATGGATAATTGCAGAAATTCCTTTTTCTTTTGCAATTCTTATTAAAGTCGGAACAAAACCAATGACATCACCTTTGCCATGGACCGATGGCGACAATCTTATTACCGCAACTTTCACTCCTTTTGCAGCAAGAGAATCAGCTGCGTTTTCAGTTGCAATTCTCGGATGCGGATTTACTGAGCGGTCTGTTTCTACAGTCACACCTTGTTTTGAAAAAAGGGCAGTTCCTGAAGTGATAAGAAAGGGTTTTTCTGTTCCTTCCAAAGCTTTTCCAATGGCTTCAATCACTTGTCCGTCAAGTTTACACATTTCCTCAAATCTTGTAAAATCGTGGACAAATCCTAAATGAATGACTGCATCTGAATGGCTAACCCCGGATTTCAAACTCTCGAAATCAGTTAAATCTCCGCGGTGTGCTGCTGCGCCGGCTTCAATCAATTTATTTACTGATTCTTCTGAGCGAGCCAATCCCAAAACCTGGTGTCCATTGTTTAGTAATTCCTGTACTACGGCAGTTCCTACGAAACCTGTAGCGCCTGTAACAAATACTTTCATTTTGATATAATTTTATGAACCAAAGCTCAGGTTTCGCTTCTTTACTTCTGTAGCCGAAAACTGTTTTCTTGTAGCCGAAAACTTAAATAGATGCCAGCCTAATCGTAATCCTTTAGATTCTTTGTTAGCTTGATACACATAAGGTTTGAAAAAAAAGGTCGTCTGCCAAGCCTGTAAATTTTGGCGAAATTGACCAGAAGATTAGGAGGCTAACGGAACAACTGAATTGCTGGCAAATGATTGCAGCTTTTACAACAAAATTATTTGGATACCTGTCTTATTCTTTGAGATTTGCTTCGTTCAGAGCAGTCAGGCACAGCGCACAGTACAGATCCAGGATAAGCACCTCATACAATGCTTTCATTCGGTCAGATTGATGTTTTAGAGAATCCTCAAGCTACTCTGAATGTCGCGCGTATAGTTAGTAAGTGGTAATAATAAGTATAATATTGGCATTGCAACTTATTTGATGCCCCTCGCCAATTTCCTAATTATCGAGCAATTGCCCTTATAACTCAACCTAATTTCGAGGAATGGGTAAACTGTAGCGGGACTTTCTATAGGTGGTTGTTGAACTAATGGATAAGCAAGTCAAGGTGACTCTGATCCATCAAATTTATAATCGCAGCAGAATTATAAATTTATTTAAATATCATTTCCTGTGGTATGGAGTTGATGAGGTGTGGTGGTCTATTGTTAATCATGGGGCAGAGTCTATTCAAATTCTGCCATCCATCGGCCACAGCTCATGTTAGGTTTAATCTTTTTGATAAAATAAAATTAGAGAATTTGTACCACTTCTATATTTAAAATCGATCCCAGTTTTTTCAGCCTTGAAGCCAGTTTCCCTTTACCAACTGCGCAGTGGTGTGCCGGCCCATAACTGTTCCAGCTTTCGACAAAATTCCGTGCACCAATCGGAAAACGGTACCTTGAATTGGTGTTCCCGATTTCAAGAATTTCACCTGTCACCGACTCGCCTTCGGCGACTAACAAGAACATTCCACCGCTAGCGTTTTCCACAACAGATAACAGGGTAACTGGTCCCTGAGCAACAGACATTTCAACAGATAAACCATTGCCCACCTTTCCGTGGTAGACATGTAGCGGTTTTACCTTTATTTTACCCTCCGCTATCGCCGGATGGCATGGTCCGTCATGTCCCATCAATACCACATCATCTTTGAAGTCCATGGCGTAATATTCTGTAAAAGAGCCCCCTGAATTAAAACTGTCCAGAATCTTCATCGCATGAATATTTTTTAATTCAAACTCTCCAGCAACCGGAACGTTTTTTCCTGTCAGAATAGAGTTTCCAAGAATAACCGAGCTGGCTGTACTCTCATTATCTGAATTGCCAGTCCCCTTATAATAATAGGCCAGCGAACCCAGCTCGTATTTTGCAATCAGTTTATCCAATGCTACCGCAGTGATAGCTGCCCGATTTAATTCTTCATTATCGCAGTCTGCCTGTACTTCAAATACAGTATTGATTTCCGCTATTTTCAACTGCCTTTCTTCGGTGCTAACTGATTTTCTTAATGTAGAAAGCTCATCAATTTCCAGCACCTCAATATATCCTCCAAAGGTTGCTGTAAGAAGAGTGATATCCGTGTAGATGTCCATCATGCCCCCGTAGTAATTTCCCATTATGCCCAGCCGATTATAATACATGACTTTAGCTGTGCTTGCAGCTTCAAGCCACTCCCGGATTTGAACATCTACGTGATCATCATCCTGCAGCATACCTGTGATTTGAAAAAATGGAATTTTGCATCTTTTGAATACGTTGGCGATCTCCGGTACTGAACAAGAAGAACAATGGGCTAACCATTCGCCGGTCATCTTGGTCCGGTCTTCCATTGCATTGAAAATTTTGTAATCGATACTGGCACCAGGAGAGAGGTTAAGTACAATTACAGGCACATTTGCTTTTTTGACTACAGGCAGAACGGTGGCAGAAAGTGCATAGGTGGAGACATATAGAAATAAAATATCAATATTTTCTGACCTGAATTTATCTCCTGCTTTAAATGCCTTGTCAGCATTGTCTATTAGGCCAAGATTAATAACCGCTGTATCAAGGAGATGAAGCTTTTCCTCAACTAATTCCAAATGCCCGGTTAACCTATCCTTTAAACCTGGAAATTGTGACCAGTAGGTATCAAGCCCCACCCCAAACAATCCAATTCTTAGAGTCGAATTTAATATCATGCTTATTAATAGTTATGTAGACAATTATAAAAGTTTCGGTTCCAAAGTTATCCAACGGGCTACTTTTATAAATGTTGATTTTGATACTAAACCTGTAGAATTTGATTTGGCGTGATTTTTTAAATGTTTTTGTGTTCATTTGTATCAGGTAGAAATTTAGTTTAGTATATGCGGATTTAGTTGTTCTATTCTTCAATAAAGGCGGAGGAGTGGGGCATATTTAAGCAAGGTGGGCATCTAGGCTTTTTAAACAATACTTGTCAGATGATAAATTTTTTTAAATATCTTCCAATTAGCCAGGAAGATGAAGGTTGGGGTCTGACTGTTTTAAATGCAGGGCGTACTTGCATCCAGGCTTCAACTGATTATCCTTTCAAGAATCATCCTGGGCACCATCAGTTCAAATGGGATAGGTGGCGCATCCTGCAGGAATACCAGGTGATATATATAACCAATGGTCAAGGTATTTTCGAATCTGACAGTTGTAATCAGGTGAATGTTGCAGCTGGTTCTGTCATTTTTTTATTCCCCAATGAAAGGCATCGTTACAGGCCTGATGTAGATACTGGCTGGAATGAACATTGGATTGGACTCAACGGAAAAATAATTGATGAATTAGTTATTGCTGGCTATCTCAACCCAAAATCGCCCTGTATCTATATCGGTTTCAATGAAGCGGTACTGGATTTATATGATTCCATTATTGACAATATCCGGGATGAGAGACCTGGTTATCAGCCTTTGGTTTCCGGTGCTGCGTTTCATCTCATTGGAATATGTTGCGCAGTCACAAAGCAGCGTATTGGATTAACCAAAGAAGAAGAATTTATTATAAATAAATCAAGACTGCTTTTTAGGTCTAATATCTGTAATGCTTACTCGCCAGAGCAAGCAGCAGAAGAGCTCAATGTGGGTTATTCCTGGTTCAGAAAGCTGTTTAAAAAACATACAGGCCTCTCCCCGGGGCAATATTATATTCAACTTAAAATAGAGAAAGCGAAAGAACTGCTGAGAAATGAAAGCATACCAATAAAAAGTGTTTCCTTCGAGTTGAACTTCCAATCAAGCTTTTATTTCTCGAAGATATTCAAGGAAAAAGTCGGCTTGAATCCAACCCAGTTTAGAAAAATTAACCTCTTGGGTAACTGAACTGATTTTCAAATGTAAGTGAATTGCCACCTTCTAGGCTAGCGGATATGTTATTAATATCAGCGCCTATTGCCCACCACTATACAAAACTAGATAAGCTGACAACAGTTTATTATACCTCGTTACGGTTACACTACTTCGATGTTCAACGCTTTCCAGATTCGCGCAAGAGTAGAAGTTGAATACAGTCAGTTCGCTAAAAGTTCTATGGGACTGACATTCTACAGGTCATAAAATACAAAAATATTGTCAAATAATATAAAGAGAGTTTTAATTAACAAGTTAATTTTGTTTAAACGTTTTACTGCTCCTTAAAATTTTAATCAATAAAATGCATAACCAAATAAATATGATGAAATTCTGTCCGCTGTTCTTCCTTATTTTATGCTTTAGTATTATTTCTAAAGCACAAGTGACCAACTTTTCCGCCACTGGCAAGCAACTTACAAGATTTGACATTTTAGGGAATGCTGTTGATGCTCATGATGGAGAGATCGCCCTATTTAATGGAACATATTACCTTTATGGAACCAGCTACGATTGTGGTTTTGAATGGAATAATAAAACCGCACCATTTTGTGGTTTTAAAACATACTCTTCTAAAGATATGGTCAATTGGAAAGACGAAGGGTTTCTATTTGATGCAAAGAATCCACTTTGGCAATCCAGATGTGATGGTAAAACCTATGGATGCTTTCGCCCGCACGTCATCTATAATAAAAAGAATAAAAATTATGTGCTCTGGATAAATGTTTACGATAATGTTAGTGGTTATCGGGTTTTTACAAGTAAATCACCAATTGGACCATTCATAGAGGCTGACGAACCAAAAATTGCAGTGAATAGTAAAATGCCGGCGGCGGGGTTAAATAATGGAGATCACGATCTTTTTATTGACGATGATGGAACCGGATACCTTGCACTTACGGATTGGCGGACAAAAGGCAGCATAATTGTAGAACAGCTCACCGAGGATTATTTGTGCGGCAATGGAAAAGTATCTAGCCCGGTTACCGAAGGTAAAACTGAAGCCCCTGCATTGTTCAAAAGAAATGACATTTACTATATAACCTATTCGGATCCTAATTGTGGATATTGCTCTGGTACAGGTACATCCTACAAAACAGCCAAATCTCCTTTTGGCCCTTGGTCGGCTGGAAAAAAGATAAGTGACAATTCCTGCGGTGGGCAACCTTCTTTTGTCTCAACAATGAAGATAAATTCCGAAACAATATATCTTTACGGTAGCGATTTATGGAACAATGCGGCTAAAAACGAGGCGCAGGCGAATTACTACTGGGCTCCACTCAGTTTTGCAGATGACGGTTCCATCAATCCAATGAATTGTCTGGCAACGTTTTCCGTTAAAAAAGGGACAAATGCCTCACCTGAGGCATATTCAGCCAGTTGCGATTTAAATAGAAACAGACAACGTAGCCAGATATTTACTGCCGGCAAATCCGGAAATTTGTATTCATTCAAACTTAATACCCTCAAAAGTGGCTATCCGGATGCAGACCTCCTGCTTGATTTTTTTGAAATAATGACAAGTGTTTCGGCAAAGAATAATTTATTGAAAAGAATAGCTATTCCGCAGGATTCAATAGGCTGGTCAGCAAAAACTATAGAAATGCATCCAAACATTAATCTTTCGAAAGGTAAGAAATATCTATTGGTGATTTCAACAGAATCCAGCAAGGGATGTTACGGGTTCTCAATAGGTAATTTATTGGAAAACACAACAGATTTTACATCATCAAGCCAGGATACGGGAGCAAGTTTTCAGCCAGAGAAAAACAGGAAAATATTATATAGCTATACAATTAAATAGCAGAGCCGAAATCTTTTGACCACAAGTAATTATAGGTAATCGCCACAGAACGCCGCGATGAGGAATTTCTATGTCTATTCCCTATCAGGTAAAGATCGCCCAAGATATACTATCAATAGCGGTATTGGATAGTTGTTTAGTAATGTTTTTCCGGCTGGAGTCTTTCAGCCGGAATAATTATCCATTGAACTAACAAATAATCACTTAACAAACCAAATAAACTATGGAAAAATTTACTACAAAGAATGCCTATGCGCTTATAAGAAGCAGTGCCGGGCGGGCTTCAAAGACTACAGTCTTTGTGCTCAGCTGCTCACTTGCAGCCCTCAATACTGTGAGCTTTGCTAATCCTGTATTCGGAAAGGATGAACATAGCGCTTGGTTTAAAACAAATCGCATAGATGTATCCGGACGAATTGTGGATAAGGACGGTCAGCCAATACCCGGCGCAACAATTCGAGTTAAATCAGGTAAAATAGCAACACTCAGCGACACCGATGGACGTTTTACGATTAAGGGAATTACTGCGGGGGAGGTATTAATCATATCCTACCAGGGATATTCCCAAAAGGAAATTTCAGCTGGAGCAAACCTTAGTGCTATTCAACTAACTGATGCTGAAAATAATCTGACAGAAGTTGTGGTTGTGGGCTATGGAACCACGCAAAAGAAGGATTTGACGGGCTCAGTTTCCACCATTTCTTCAGCTCAGGTTAAGGATTTGCCGTTTAGCTCTATCGACCAGAAGCTTGTTGGGCAGATTGCTGGTGTGCAGATAAGTGCGCCAACCGGAGCGCCTGGAGGCGGTGTTAACGTAAAGATAAGAGGAACAGGTTCTATTACTGCCGGGAATAATCCATTGTATGTAGTTGATGGATTTGCGATATCAAATTCGGGTGGTCAGGTTTATAATCCATTAAATGTTATTAGTCCGGATGATATTGAAACGGTAACCGTTTTAAAAGATGCATCTTCTACTGCAATCTATGGCTCACGAGGTTCTAACGGTGTCATCGTAATTACCACAAAACGTGGTAAAAACGGCCCTCCCGTGGTAAGTATCAATGCATACATTGGTGCTCAGCAAGTGCCACAAAAGGGTCGTCCTGATGTGTTGAATGGTACGGAATATGCGCAGTTTAGAAAAGAAATGATTACTGATTTGCGCACTGCAGCCGGACAAACAACGACAGATGCCGATATTCCGTTTGAATTCAGAAATCCGTCTCAATATGGAGAGGGTACAGACTGGTATGATGCGGTGTTAAGAACAGCAATGCAGAGCAATATTGATGCTAGTATTCGCGGGGGTTCTGAAAGTACACGATATTCTGCTTCAATTGGCCGGCTTGAACAACAAGGTACGATTAGGTATACAGATTACAGAAGATATTCAGTAAATTTTAACATCGAATCCGATATTAGTAGAAAAATAAAACTTGGCTTGAGTATTGCACCGAGTGGGGGTATTCAAAACAGGAATGGTTTTGAATCTGGTCAACGTGATATTTTGACACGAACCTTATGGCTTAGTCCACTTGTTCCAATTACGGATGCTGCCGGCAACAGAACTACTTTTATTACTTCCCCAGGTGCGATAGGCGCTGGTAATCCACTAAATACACTTGAATTTGCACGTACAAAAGCAAAATATTTCAGGGGTTTGGCTACTGCATTTGCAGAGTATAAAATTATCGATGGACTTAAAGCTAGATATAGTTTCAATTATGACTATATTAACAATAGTTCATTCACATTTAGTCCATCGTTCGTTATCGGTGAAACCGGTAATGTAAACCCAAACCCATCTGTTCCTTCATCGAGTACCGCTCAGAATACAACATCCAACTGGCTATCGGAAATTACTTTATCTTATGATAAAGATTTTGGTACCGACCATAAAATTAGTGCAGTTGCGGGTTATACCGCACAGCAAGAACGGTATGAAGGTTTTAATTTTGGAGCAGCAAACTATCCTGATAATTTGATTCAGACTATAAACGCTTCTACTCTGCTAAATGGAGCAGGAGCAGGGATTGAAAAATGGGCATTGATTTCTTACCTAGCCAGGGTAAATTATACTTTTAAGGATAAATATTTACTAACCGCAACGGTCAGATCTGATGGTTCTTCACGATTCGGCTCAAATTACCGTTATGGTACCTTTCCATCAGCGGCGTTTGCATGGAGAGCATCTGAAGAGCAGTTTTTGAAAAATGCAACCTGGCTAAGTGACTTAAAATTTAGAGCGAGTTATGGACGTACGGGTAATTTTAACATTCCGAATTATCAGTACGCAGCGAGCATTGGTTCCTCAAATTATTCTTTTGGTGGCGGATTAGCCAATGGTAGAGTTTCTGGCTCAATAGCCAATCAAAATCTAACCTGGGAAAAAGCAGATGAACTGGATTTAGGTTTTGACTTATCGGTTTTTAAAAGCAGATTAGGCTTAACTTTCGATTTCTATAATCGCATAACCAGTGATTTACTTTTAAATGCAGAACTCCCTTCTGCTTCTGGTTTCTCTTCCTCAACAATCAATTTGGGAAAAGTTAGAAACAGGGGTTTTGAAATTGGAGTGACTTCAAAAAACTTGACTGGAGAATTTACCTGGAGCACCAACGCAAATATTAGCATTAACCGAAATGTTGTTTTAGAACTTAATCCTGGCAATAACAATGCGCCTATATACAGCGGAAGAAGCGGTGGTGGTTATTCAACACACAAAACAGAGGTTGGTCAACCAATCGGGCAATTCTTTGGTTTTCAGTTCGACGGTATTTATCAAAATGCAGCGGAACTCGCCAGTCAGCCTAAGCATGGTTCATCTGTAGTTGGTTCTGTTCGATATAAAGATATTGACGGAAATGGTATTATCGAAGAAGTAAAAGATTTTACTGTTATTGGAAATGCTCAGCCTGATTTTACCTATGGTATCACCAATAATTTTACCTACAAAAATTTCGACTTAAATATATTAATCGTTGGAACAAAGGGTGGCCAGATCATGAAAACCGGAAATGAATTCTTACTAAATACTGACGGGGTTTTCAATGTTGATCGCCGGGTGCTTGACAGATGGAGATCACCCTCGAATCCAGGAAATGGTTTTGCGCCAACCACAAACGGTGGAAGGACACTCTATCGCGAAGTCAATTCTCAATGGATAGAAGATGCAAGCTTTTTGCGTATTCAAAATATCTCTTTGGGCTATAATTTCAAACAGAAATTTATCACTTCATCAAAATTTGTAAAAACCCTTAGGCTGTATGCTAGCATTCAGAATCTGGCAACATTCACTAAATACAGTGGTGCAAATACTGAAGCAGGTACTAACGATGGTTTTTCAGCCCTCACACCAGGACGTGATTTCACCGCGTATCCCCTTCCAAGAATTATCACCGCAGGTATTAACAT
The DNA here is from genome assembly GCF_920984695.1 of Pedobacter sp. Leaf132. Classification (NCBI taxonomy): domain Bacteria; kingdom Pseudomonadati; phylum Bacteroidota; class Sphingobacteriia; order Sphingobacteriales; family Sphingobacteriaceae; genus Pedobacter; species Pedobacter sp. Leaf132. The sequence continues at coordinate 434,559 of NZ_CAKLBO010000003.1, forward strand.
GACCTTTTAATTAGAAAGAATATGAAAACTCATTCAAGATATTTATCAATTGCTATTTTGCTTTTTGGTGCAACATTTTTCTCTGCATGCAAAAAGGATTTTTTGAATCAAACGCCAGAATCCAGTTTGACAGATGTGAACTTCTGGAAAACAGAATCAGACCTTAAGCAGGGTGTTAATGGCGCCTATAGTTCGTTACGCGGACTCGGAACTTTCAGCTTCTGGCTGTTTGGTGAAATGCGTTCTGATAATACAACATTTCAATACAATGCACCCCAAAGGGGACAGGAAAATAGGGAACAGGTTGACCAGTTTCTTGCCAATTCTGCCAATACACTTATACAGGATTTTTGGAGGGACACTTACACCTCTATTTTTAGATGCAATGACGTACTCGATCATGTAGATGGAATCACCATGTCTGCTGCTGCAAAAACGCAGGCCATCGGAGAAGTTAAATTCTTAAGAGCATTTCATTATTTCAATTTAGTGAGGCAGTTTGGCGGCGTACCATTGAGACTTGAGGTTACAAAATCTCCAACAGATGCACCATCTAAGGGAAGAGCAACGGCAGATGCGGTTTATACGCAGATTATAGCAGATTTGAACGATGCTGCGGCCAACCTGCCAGAAGCGAGTGCTTATCCGGCATCAGAAAAAGGTAGGGTTTCAAAAGGCTCAGCAAATGCACTGTTAGGTGAGGTCTACATGACGCAAAAGAAATTCACTGAAGCTTTAGTAGCTTTAAGGAAGGTATCTGGTTATAGTTTATTGCCTAACTATGCCAGCATCTATCTAACCACCAACAAAAATAATGCTGAATCAATTTTTGAGATTCAATATTATTCAACTGCCGGTACCAATCTTTCCAGCAACTTTATGTACCAGTTTGCGCCATTCAACTCTGGGACATCGGTAACACAGGACCCGGGCACCAATCTAAGCTTTGGTAGCGGATGGAATACCCCAACAACGGATTTGATCGCTTCTTATGAAGACGGTGACTTGCGTAAAGATGTTTCTTTGGCTGAGGGGTTTACTGGCACAGCCGGTTATGTAGCGGTGCCATACATTAAAAAGTATAATCAAGGCTTCGTACAACCTGGGCAGACGAACGTTAACTTTCCAGTTATACGTTTTGCAGATGTTATGCTGATGATAGCAGAATGCCTTAATGAGCAGGCCTTTGTAGCAGGCGGAGAAGCTTTCAATCTATTAAATGCAATAAGAGCTCGAGCAGGACTTCCCGCTAAAACTTCAGGTAATCCGATAGCCGCGCTAAATGTAAGTTCACAGTCTGCATTTCGCGAAGCGATTTACCAGGAACGTAAAGTTGAACTTGCATTCGAAAATCACCGCTGGTTTGACTTGGTTAGAACAGGAAAAGCAGTGGAAATCATGAATGCCCATGGGCAAAGGGAAATTGCAAAGGCGCCTTCCCAGTTTCCAATCGGGGCCTACTTGTTAACGCCTAATAAAACATTGCTTCCCATTCCTCAACGGGAAATCATTTTAGATAATTTGACACAAAATCCTCAGTAGATATTGGTTAATTTAGCGTGTGAGAGCGGACGCCGGTCCGTTCTTTTTTTGCACTCATCAGCTGAATTTAAATAAGCTTGGGACGTACCCAGCTCATTTTTTTATGAAATTGATGATGCTTTCCCATAAGGTGATCAGGTCATCACTCTTATAAAATATTCGGGCACGTGCTAAATTATAGCTTCAATACTATCCCTTAGCAGGGTTTAATAAAAAGTGACTATTGGTGTGTTCTATTTTCTGTTTACTGGAAATTTCAGAACTAAAGTTCTTCATAAATTTAACGAGCAAACCGAGTATGCTTTTGTCTTATCAGTTTTTTGCAGTGATTATTAGCTGCAAACATTTGTAATAGGTTAGCTGTTGCTGATAATATCGATAGCGGAAATTAAAATATGGAAAAAAATAGGTCAATACCAAGCCTAACAGGCAAAACTGTGGTCATCACTGGAGCTTCCAGTGGAGTAGGTCTGGCTACTGCAGAGGCCTTCGCGAAAGCAGGCTGCAATGTTGTTCTGGCTTCTAGAGGCCAGGAGGCATTAAATCAGGCAGTGGAGTATTGTAGAAGCCTTGGAACGAAAGCCATTGGTGTGGGTACCGATGTTTCTGAAATCACCCAAATTAAAACGCTAATGGAAGAGGCGCTTAAGGTAAGCGGCCGGATTGATTTCTGGGTAAATAATGCAGGGGTGATGGCCAGTGGTAGATTCGAAGAAATTCCTATTGAGGTAAGCCATCAGGTCGTTAAAACTAACCTACTCGGATACCTTAATAGTGCCCATGCCATTCTTCCGATATTCAAACAGCAAGGTTATGGTGTTTTGATTAACAATGTTTCAATCGGTGGTTTCATGCCTGCTCCCTATAGCGCAGTTTATTCTGCAACAAAGTTTGGCATTAAGGGAATGATGGAATGTTTGCAGGGTGAACTGTCTAATGAGCCAAACATCCACATCTGTAATCTTTACCCGCAAATTCAACGCTCTACAGGAAATATGCACTCGGCCAAGTATTCTGGCCTGGACTTTAAAATTCCCCCATTCGCCGCAGATCCAAGAGATACAGCAGCGCAACTGTTAAAATTAGCGATACATCCTCAGAAAGACAAATTTCCCGACTTTTCATCATTGGCATTAAAGACTCTACACGGTATCTTACCCAAAATATTGGTTAATACCGCTTCTTCAGGCATGCGGCTTTTGATGGAAATTAAAGATGGGGCACCCACGAGCGGAAACGTATTAGGTCCATCTGCTGCTCCACACCAGATTTATGGGGAAACACTCGTTCCGGTTCCATCAAAAAAAGCAAAAATGGCGGCTGGTGTTGGGTTGGTTTTAGGCTTTGGACTCATTTTATTATCAAGAGGAAAATCTGGATATTTGAAGTTGTAATAACGTTTGCCTGAAATTGATGGTAACTTTGTGTTTTAATAAAGTTCTTGGGCAATGCACAATATAAAAGCACTGACTGGTCTTTTCAAACATATTGGCCATATAGGTTTTATCTGTCAGGCAAAGCCGTTCTATTAAGATAAAAGCCGGAGTAAGCTGCGCCGTATGGGCACTAATTAACATTCTCAAGAACCAAAATCGGATTTGGGAGCTTTCTTCCAATCCAGATTTACATGAAAGTCATAGGCACTAATTTCTTATCTGTTGATAATTTAATATTGCATCAATTTTAAGAATATTTTTCGTCTTAGCTTTCTAATTTTATAAAGACTTCCTGAAGCAGGTCTTCAGCAGTTTACCGTTCTATTTATTTTAATTCGAATAATAACATTTCAATAAAAGCACTTACCCAGGGGGTAGGTGCTTTTAAAAAACAGATTAATCAAAGGTAGAGGGTTAACCTAAACTAGCCATCAGTATATTCCAGATAGCCGTTACAAAAATAGCTTAATTAACTATCAGCAAATGATATTTTGGTAATAAAAATAGTGCAAAAAAAAACAGGTATAAATCCATACACCTGCTTAAATCTAAATTAACGCTCTCAAACGTTGTAGAGCTAGTTATCTACGCTGTAAATATATCAATATTTTTTTTCGAATTAAATTAAAATTATGTGTAGTAAAATAAAATATAGTCTCATTTAGAAATTCAGTGTATAAATATTTTAACTTCTAAAATCAATTTTTAATTCACCTGAGAAGCTTGATTAATTGTTCAGTATCGAAATTTTAGAAAGGATGATTATCTTATTTCCTATATAGTTTCACTGCCTTCGCTTCAGATTTAAAAAAACAAAAGTACAGCACATTAATCATCACCTAAGCTAGAATCACAATTTTCTTACCAACGAAATACATGAAAAACAACTGCAATGTTTACCGGTATTTGCTTATGATGAAGTATTTGATAAATGATCTAAATAGCCCACAAGTGGATATACCGAAGTAGATGACCCGGTATTAACAGGAATAGATTCATATTGATTTCCTGATTGTCTGCGTATTTGAAAATTGGTGACTAGGCGTCAAATACATTGTTATTTCCATTCATATCTGTAAATATCCCTATTACACCATATATTCCGGTCAAAGTTCGCGGACACATGAGTAGCAGCGGAAACTTACTTTACCAGGGTTACGTTACTGGATTTGCCTTTGATGTGGATAATGTTAAGCTCATTAAAACTGCTATAATTAAAAAAAAACCTTTTGCTAAAGGATTTTTCACAATGAACAACCGTCTCCGGTTTATGCGCTCTTAAATAGGGCCGCTAATTCAGATAAGGGGTACTATTATCGAAATTATGGTGCCTTTTTCTTACTATCATTATTGGATTAATCTTTTTACAACTAACCCCAACCATCTATTTGTAAATCTTTTTTTATTTGCCGTCTTCTAGATAAAGACAACAGCTGAAAAAAATGTATAATGAAGTAGGGATACCTTCGTTTTGTGAGACAAATTTTTCTCTCCAGTAACCGGTGCGATTACACTTTCAGCTAAAAGAAAGATATATAGTAGGGGATAAATACTTTCATCTTCTGATGCACTAGAAAACGGATGTCAATCTATAACTGATATAGTGTCATTTTTTTTATAAGATTGCTTCCAGCAGTGGATAAACCAGAGTACGCTGACCCCATCTCACCACAAATAAATTTGCTATAAAGTTTTGCTTGTCTGCATTTTAGAGAATTGGCGATATGGGGTCAAATGAATTGGTTTATGCAGTAAATGTATATGAAATATATTTTATATACAATAGATATGTTATTGGGTTTCTTTAGTGTGACCTTTTTCCGTCTTTGCCGTACTTTCTGTATGTAAACTTACAATTCAAAGAGCAATAATAGTAGGAGATGGATACCTTCTTTCTGTCAGACAAAATCTGTTATTTAATAATCCAAACTGATCTCCCCAAAAAGGGGCTTTGGAATTGCAATAGTACACTAGAGATTTTGTTTCGTCAGATATTTTTTTTTGAGATGCATTTATTTAGATTCCTCTGGATGCAATTTATGCGGCTTTTTTGCTGTTCCTCATCGTTTTTTCAAACTC
>NZ_CAKLBO010000004.1:0-363020 GCF_920984695.1 Pedobacter sp. Leaf132
GATCCTGACGTAATTTATTTAATAGGCTTTCTCCTCGTCTAGATAACCTAAGGTCGTTAAAAAGTTTACTGTAATCTGTTCCAAACATGAAACAAAAATAAAAATAAAGATGTGGGTACACGGTAGGATATAAGCGGCAGCCCCGAAATGCAATGAGGGCTACAGCGTTTAGCGGGGCTGGTTTAGTCAAAAGTGATTAACCTTTAATTTTCAAATCCTTATAACGGATTTAAAATTTTTCCTTCTTCATCCAATCGGCCATTAGGTTAAACCAATCTACATCTGAAGTTTTATTTTTTAAACCGAAGCCATGTCCGCCTTTTTCATAAAGATAAAGTTCTGTTTTAACGCCATTCTTTTTCAAAGCTTCGCTTAACAGAATGCTGTTTGCAACCGGAACTGTTTTATCATCCTTTGCGTGAACCAGAAATATTGGTGGCGTTTTCTTATTTACGTTTTGGTTTGCAGAGAAATAGTGCTTTAATTCATCGCTTGGCGTTGCACCCAATAAGTTTTTCATGGTTCCGGTGTGTACCGATTCCTCGAAACTTATTACGGGGTAAACTAAAACCCCAAAATCAGGACGAAGATTAACTTTTTCTTTGTCTTCAATTTTGATATCAGCGTAATGCGCTAATAAAGTTGAAGCCAAATGTCCACCTGCGGAGAAGCCCATCATCCCGATTTTATTTCTTTTTACACGATACTTTTTAGCATTTTTCCGAACTAAATAGATTGCTTGCTGCGCATCTTGCAAAAGTGCGTAGGTTTTATCAACCATTATTTCTTCGCTGGGTAATCTGTATTTTAACACAAATGCAGTTACGCCAATTTCATTAAATCGTTTGGCTACGTTATAACCTTCATGGTCTATAGCCAAAATGCCATAACCACCACCCGGGCAAATTATTACAGCCGTACCGGTTGCTTTATCAGCCGGAGCTTCAAAAACGGTTAGTGTAGGCTCGGTTACCTTACTAATTCTCGATATGCCATCGCTTCCCTTTTGTATAACTTCGGTATAAGTTGTAGAAACTTTTGAACCTGGAACCACTCCAATATACAACGGAATAACTTCTTGTGCATTTGATTTTAACATGAGCAATACACTTAAGATAAACAAAAGGGAAACTTTTTTCATAAAAATAGATTTAAAACTCCATTAAATAGGCCTTTAAAAAACCATCAATATCGCCATTTAAAACGGCATCTGGATTTGAGGTTTGGAAATTTGTTCGATGGTCTTTCACTCTTCTATCATCCAATACATAACTGCGAATTTGCGAACCCCATTCAATTTTTTTCTTTGAACCTTCAATAGCAGCGATTTCTTCGTTACGCTTGCGTTGTTCAATTTCGTAAAGCTGAGATTTTAATAAACGCAAAGCATTTTCCTTATTTTGCAACTGCGATCTCGACTCCTGGTTTTTAATAATAATGCCCGAAGGTTTATGGTATAAACGAACTGCGGTTTCCACCTTGTTTACGTTTTGTCCACCCGCACCACCCGCTCTAAATGTTTCAAACTCCACATCAGCAGGGTTAATATTTATATCAATGGTATCATCAATAAGCGGATAAACATAAACTGAAGCAAATGAAGTGTGCCTGCGGGCGTTAGAATCGAATGGAGATATCCTCACTAGGCGGTGAACACCATTTTCTCCTTTTAAATAGCCATAAGAAAAATCGCCATCAAATTGCAGGGTTACAGATTTAATACCAGCAACCTCCCCTTCCTGACTATCCTGTTCGGTGATTTTATAACCATTTTTTTCGCCCCACATCATGTACATACGCATAAGCATATATGCCCAGTCGCAACTTTCGGTACCGCCTGCACCAGCTGTAATTTGCATTACGGCTGACAGCTGATCTTCTTTAGTACGAAGCATGTTTTTCAGTTCCAAATCAGAAACGATTTGTTTACTGTTTTCGAAGAGTTCTTCTAACTCTGCTTCGGTAGCATCGCCAGATTGAAAAAACTCAAACATTACCGCAGCATCTTCTACTGCACTGTTTGCCTTTTCAAAACCATCTGTCCACTTTTTCTTTGAACTGATTTCTGCAAGAATTTTTTCTGCTTTTTTTGGCTCCTCCCAGAAATCAGGCGCCATTGTTAATTTTTCTTCTTCGCGAATAGCGTAAAGTAATTCGTCGACGTCAAAGATGCCTCCTCAGAGACGTTATTCTGTCTCTTAAATCCTGTATTTGTTCTTTAGTCATGTTGGCAAATATATAAATTAGCTGATTAGTAAATGTGTTAGTTGCTTAATTCTTTATAAACCTAGCCGGACATTACGGGACACAGCCTGCCCCGACAATTCGGAGAAGCGATCTTTAAAACAAAATAGATTGCTTCGTGCCTTGCAATAACGATTTGTCTATCTAGATGCGCTTTGCTAGCATCCTGAGCAGCGATAGTATATAAAAATACCACAGAAAACTCCGTCATTGCGAGGCACGAAGCAATCTCTACGAAAATTAGATTGCATCGTGACTCGCAATAACGGAATCTTTAAAGTTAGTTCTTCTTCATCGACATATAATCAAGCGTTAAACTCGATAGCAATTTAACACCCAATACAAATCCGCTTTCATCCAAATAAAAATCAGGGGTGTGGTGCGAAGGCGCTTTTAATGGATCTTTTCCTTTCGGCATTCCACCTAAAAACACAAATAAACCTGGAACTTTCTCTTGGAAGAAAGAAAAATCTTCTGCACCGGTTACAGGTGGTTTAAGTTTTACATGAGCTGACCCGGCAGTTGCCTGCATACTAGGCAGCATTTTTTCTGTTAATGCGATATTATTAAAGGTAACGGGATAATGATTGCTGTAAGGAATTTTAACTTCTGCTTTTCCACCTCCAGCCTCAGCTGTTTTGGTAGCAATTGTTTTTATTCTTTCGATAAACATTGCTTCATCTTCTTTGCTAAAATTACGAACTGTACCAAGCATTTCCACTTTCTCTGGGATGATATTTGAACGCACACCACCATTAATAGCACCAATGGTTACTACACCGGGGTTTTCAGTAACATTTAAATTTCTGCTCACAATGGTTTGCAGATTATTTACAATTTGTGCAGAAATTACAATAGGATCGATACTACTCCATGGGTAAGCACCATGCGCCTGCCTACCGGTAACCGTTATTTTCATATCGTTTACTGCCGCCATTGTTCCACCGGGGCGATAGGTAACATCGCCAACTTCGGTTTGAGAATTAATGTGCAGGCCAAAAATTACATCAACCTTTGGATTTTCTAAAACGCCTTCTTTTATCATTAAAGCAGCTCCACCTTCTTCGCCAGCCGAAACACCTTCTTCTGCAGGCTGAAAAATAAATTTTACTGTTCCGGCGATATCCTTTTGCATAGAAGCAAGCACTTCTGCAACACCCATCAGGATTGCAACATGGCTATCATGTCCGCAGGCATGCATTACCCCAACTTCTTGTCCGTTGTATTGAGTTTTTACTTTTGATGCAAAAGGTACATCTACCCTTTCAGTAACAGGCAAACCATCCATATCTGCTCTTAAAGCAACCACCGGACCAGGTTTACCACCTTTCAAAATCCCAACTACCCCGGTTTTTGCAACACCAGTAGTTACCTTAATCCCCAATGCTTCCAGGTGTTTAGCAATAATCCCGGCAGTTCTGGTTTCGGTATTACCTAATTCTGGGTGTTGATGAAAATCTCTACGCCAGGTTATTACTTTCTGCTCGATGGCATCAGCCTTTTTTGAAACTGCAACATTTAATGTACTTTTTTGTGCATATAGTTGAGTAGAAATTAAAATGATAAATAGAGAATAGATTTTTTTCATGAAAGGAATTTATAGTTATTGAATACTATTTAAAATTAATTAAACTATCTGTAAAAACATTTTATCCTTTTTTAAATATAGAAATCCTTCTTCCATAAACATCGCAAGTAATAACTTCTCCATTCGGGCCAATAGCCATATCTACTAAATTGTTAAAAGTACCTTCGCCAATTTTTTCCTGAACATCACCACTTTCATCTGTTTTTATAACATAACCTGGTGAATTAGCTAAGAATAGGTTTGTACCATCTGTCCTCATTCCGTGTATATAGCCTTTTACCGGAAATATCTTTAAAAACTTTCCGGCCTTATCAAAAACTTCAACTCTGTTATTTCTGGTATCAGAAACATATATTTTATTATTGAGATAACAAATACCGAAAGGTGCATTAAAATCTCCGTTACCACTACCTTGCTGCCCAAATTTTAATAAAAGGTTTCCATTAATATCATACTTCTTTACTCGATGATTTACGCCATCAACAATCCAAATATTTTGCTCATCATCCAAAGTTAAACACTCAATGTTACCAAAATTACTATCGCCAGTGCCGTAGGTTCCCCACTCTCTTATCAGTTGTTTATTGGCATTAAATATTTGAACATAGCTATTGCTTTGTGTTCTGGTTGCAATGTAATTTCCATTAGGTAAAAATGCAATTGCCCGTGCTCCAGAACCGGTGTAAAACTGTTCGAGAAATTTACCAGCCGGATCGAATTTTAAAACTCTATTGGCACCCTCATCGCTGACATAAATATTGCCTGCTTTATCAACTTCAATATGCATTGTAAAATTAAACTGTGTAGGCCCGGTTCCTTCAGAACCAAAGAAAGATGCTCTGTAATAATTTAAACCAGAGGTGTATCCAAAATCTGCATCACTAAAACGGCTATATACAGAAGTGCTGTTAAAGGTTCTTACTTTATAAAAGTTTTTAGTTAGCGCTTTGCTAATGTTAGCATCATCAAATGTTGTATCTGCAAGCTCTTTAAACAGATCATATTTCTGGGTCGAGCCATTAAATTTCCATATCTGATATTTCTGAGCAAGCGGCATGGGCGTCCACGAAAGGGTAATTCTCGAACCATACACGCCTTTGGTAGCTTTGAAATTTATTGGTCTATCGATATTTAATGTATCAATAATCCTTATAGTATCTCTTATGGTTTTTGTTTCAACAATTGTTTCAACTTCTTTATCACAAGAAAATAAAAATGAGCTCGTAAGTATTACGAGTAATGTTTTAATTTTATTAGAGTGGGGCATTAGTTTGATTTTAAAATCACTAAAGATATTCAAATTAATATCTTTAGTGAGAAAGTTTTAATTAAATAAGCCTTTAAGCTTATCCATAATACCACCAGACTGTTGAGCGCTACCGCCTTGAGCCTGATTACCGCCGTTAAACATACCAATTACATCGCCAACATCAAACTTTCCATCCGCACCGCCAGCAAGATTTCCTAAAACATCCTGAATGTTGAAAGAGCTATCATTTGGATCGGCAGTTTTTTTGGTGAGCTTGCTTAAAATTACCGGAATAACTGTTGCTGCTAATGTTTTAGCCGTTTCTGCATTAATGCCCAATCCAGCCAACTTATCTGTAAAACTCCCTGCTGCCTGCGCAGTAACTGGCGAATTTTCCGTATTGCCGGTATTGAAAATTTCTGCCAAACCACCAATATTGCCAGAAGACAATTGATTTTTTAAAGCATCAAAAATAGAACCTGAAGCTGCTTGAATTACGGCCTCATTTTGTTCATTTGGAACTGCGCTATTGTTTACAACGCTTTCCTGTACGTTCTCTCGAACCAATTCACTCAAATTTTCTAACATAACATTTTTAATTAATGTTTACAAAATAGGATGCTTAGTAATTTAGGAGATGTTTACCGCAAGTTAATTCTTTATCAGAAATAAAAAATGAATTTTTTTGAACAAAAAAAGAATACTTTTAAAAGTTTGCTTTACTACTTTTACAAAAAACAAAAATACTATGTTACCAAAAATAAATTTTACCGAAACGGAAGCCTACAAATATTTGGCAGATCATTTTATAGATATCAACGAGAAAAGCATAAAGGATTTATTTGCTGGAGATGCAGACCGCTTTTCGAAGTTCTCTTTATTTTTTGAAGACATTTTACTGGATTACAGCAAGAACAGAATAACGGAAGAAACGCTTGCTTTATTGATTCAGCTTGCCCGTGAGTGCAAACTGGATGAAGCCATAAAATCGATGTATAATGGCGATAGAATAAATGAAACAGAAGACCGCTCTGTTCTTCACATCGCATTGCGTAATTTAAGCAACACACCGATTTTAGTTGATGGTAAAGATGTTATGCCTGATGTTAATGCCGTGCTTGCTAAAATGGAGAAATTTAGCAACAGTATTATCAGTGGCGAATGGAAAGGATATACCGGCAAGGCAATAACTGATATCGTAAACATTGGTATTGGTGGTTCTGATTTAGGTCCGGTTATGGTTACCGAAGCTTTGAAGCACTACAAAAATCATTTAAACATCCATTTCGTTTCAAATATTGATGGAACACACATTGCTGAAACCTTGGCCGGTTTAAACGCAGAAACTACATTATTTTTAGTGGCCTCTAAAACCTTTACAACGCAAGAAACCATGACTAATGCGCATTCTGCCCGTTCTTGGTTTTTAGAAAAGGGTGGTAAAGAAAACGACATTGCTAAACATTTTGCAGCCTTATCAACCAATGCGAAGGATGTTTCTGCATTTGGAATTGATACAGAAAATATGTTTGAATTCTGGGATTGGGTTGGCGGTCGTTATTCTTTATGGAGTGCAATTGGTTTATCAATTTCATTAAGTATCGGTTTTGATAATTTTAAACAATTACTTGCAGGTGCGCATGCGGCAGATAATCACTTTAAAGATGCAGAATTTGAAAGCAATATGCCTGTTATTTTAGGCTTATTGGGAATTTGGTACATCAATTTTTACAATGCAGAAACGCAGGTTATTTTACCGTACGACCAATACATGCATCGCTTTGCGGCATATTTCCAACAAGGAGATATGGAAAGCAATGGTAAACATGTAGATAGAAATGGTAATGAGGTTGATTATGAAACTGGTCCGATTATTTGGGGTGAACCCGGAACAAACGGCCAACATGCATTTTACCAATTAATACACCAGGGAACCAGAATTATTCCTGCAGATTTTATAGCACCAGCACAAAGTTTAAATCCGCTAGGCGAGCATCACCCTATTTTATTATCGAATTTCTTTGCTCAAACCGAAGCCTTAATGAATGGTAAAACGGAAGAAGAAGTTTCATCAGAATTAAAAAAAGATGGTAAAAATGCAGATGAAATAGCAAAGCTAGCGCCTTTTAAAGTTTTTGAAGGCAATAGGCCGACAAATTCAATTTTATTGAAAAAAGTTACGCCTTACACATTAGGTAGCCTTGTGGCCATGTACGAGCATAAAATTTTTGTACAGGGCATTATCTGGAATATTTTCAGTTTTGACCAATGGGGTGTTGAATTAGGTAAACAATTGGCTAAGAAAATTTTGCCAGAGCTGGAAGGAAACGAAAAAGTTGGCAGCCATGACAGCTCAACCAATGGATTGATAAATCAATACAAAACCTGGCGATAATATCAGAACATATAAAAAAGCGAGCTAAAACACTCGCTTTTTTTGTGATAATTATATAATTTAGCCGAATCTCCTATTTGTTTAGTTACAATTCTCAAGTGATTATTAATATTTTTTAAACCACGAAATCAAACCCAACGATTTCAAAAACAAACAAATTATCTAATGAAAAAAAGATTTCTTTTTGCTCTTGCCATTTCCGGTTTGTGCTTTAGTGCTTCTGCTCAAAAAGTGCAATTCTCGGAATTTGATTTAGACAATGGCTTGCATGTAATTTTACATCAAGACAAAACTGCTCCAGTTGTAGCCGTATCGGTAATGTACCATGTAGGCTCAAAAGATGAAGAAACAGAACGAACTGGTTTTGCACACTTTTTTGAGCATTTACTTTTCGAAGGTTCTAAAAACATTAAACGAGGAGAATTTATGAAACTAGTGAGCAGTAATGGTGGCCAGAATAATGCCAACACCTCACAAGATCGTACATTTTACTACGAGGTTTTCCCATCAAACCAATTAGAATTAGGTTTATGGTTGGAAAGCGAACGCATGTTACATCCAATTATTAATGAAGTTGGTGTAAAAACTCAAAACGAAGTTGTTAAGGAAGAAAAACGTATGAGGATTGATAACTCTCCGTACGGAAAATTCACCGAGAAAATTTTTACGCATCTTTTTGATGGTCACCCTTACAGATGGCAACCAATTGGCTCGATGGAGCATTTAGATGCTGCAAAGCTTAGTGAATTTATTGCATTCTTTAAAAAATACTATGTGCCGAATAATGCAGTATTAACTATTGCAGGCGATTTAGACGTAGAAAAAACTAAAGGCTTGGTAAAACAATATTTTAACGAAGTGCCAAAAGGTGCACCAATCGTTAGAAAAGAGATTGTTCTTCCTGAGATTAAAAAGCAAATTATTGATACAGCTTACGATGCGAACATCCAAATACCGGCAATTTTTGCAGCTTACCGCGTACCTGGAATGAAGAGTAGAGAAAATAAGGTTTTAGGTATGATAAGCTCGATTTTATCTGGCGGAGGAAGCTCTAGATTAAGTACTAAAATGGTTGATGAAAAGAAAACGGCTTTACAAGTTGCTGCATTTAACTACACGCTTGAAGATTATGGTGCGTACATCACTTTAGCTTTACCAAATAAAAACACGCCGCTTAACGATTTATTAAAAGATATTGATGAAGAAGTTTTACGCTTACAAACTGATTTAATCAGCGAAAGCGATTACAAAAAACTTCAAAATCAATTTGAAAACAGTTATGTGAGTGCAAACAGCAGAATGCTAGGCGTGGCAGAAAATTTGGCTAACGGATATACTTTTCACAATAAGGATACAAACGACATAAATAAAGAACTTGATGTAATTAAATCGATTACCAGAGAGGAAATTAGAGATGTGGCTAAAAAATACCTGAACAAAGACCAACGTATTGTTTTGTATTATTTACCTAAAAAATAACTAAAGCTATTTTCAAATTACATTATTTAAGACATGAAAAAATTATTCATAATAGCTGCAGTTTCCTTATTGGCTCAAGGTATCTCAGCACAAACAATAGATCGTAGCCAAAAACCAAAACCTGGTCCGGCACCAGTTATTACCATTGGCGACCCGGTTATTTACAAATTAGCAAACGGCATTACCGTACTGGTTGTAGAAAACCATAAACTACCAAAAGTTACGGCAAGTTACAGCATTGATGCTGGTCCGATTACTGAAGGCGCTAAAGCAGGTGTTGTTAGTTTAATGGGAAGTATGTTAAATGAGGGCACAATTACAAAAACAAAGGCTCAGTTTGACGAAGCTGTTGACCAATTAGGTGCAGATGTTTCTGCAAGTGCATCTGGCGGCTCGGTTTCGGCTTTAACACGCTATTTCGACCAGGCATTTATGCTAATGGCCGAAAGTTTACGTAAACCGGTATTTCCCGCTGCTTCATTCGAAAAATTAAAATCTCAAACCTTAACAGGATTAAAATCAAACGAAAAAAGTGCAAAAGCAATTTCTACAAGAGTTGTAAATGCACTTTCTTATGGTATTAATCATCCAAGCGGTGAATTTACCACTGAAAAATCAATCAATGGATTAACGCTAGATGATGTTAAATCGGTTTATACCAAATACATCACACCATCAAGAGGTTATTTAACTTTTGTTGGCGATATTAAGCCTGAGGCGGCTAAAGCGCTTGCAGAAAAAGCATTCGGCGATTGGAAAGGTACGGCCTTAACATTACCAACCGTTGCGAAAGTTAGTAACCCTGCAAAAACAGAAGTAGATGTAGTGAATGTAAGCAATGCGGTACAATCAGAAATTACTGTTGCTAACTTAGTCGATTTGCCTTTAAGCAGTCCTGATTATTTTGCTGTTTTATTGGCAAATCAAATATTAGGTGGCGGTTCTGAATCGAGATTATTTATGAACCTTCGAGAAAAACATGGTTTTACTTATGGCGCTTATTCTGGAACAGGTTCGGGTAGATTTCAATCTAAATTCTCTGCAAATGCTGCCGTTAGAAACGAAAAAGTAGATAGTGCAGTTGTAGAATTTTTAAGAGAAATTAATAACATCCGTACAACTAAAGTAAGTGCTGAAGAACTTCAAAACGCTAAAAATTTATACAATGGTTCGTTTGCGCTAGGTTTAGAAAACCCGGCACGTACGGCTGGCTTTGCAAGTAGCATCTTAATAAATGGTTTACCGAAAGATTTTTACCGTACTTATTTACAAAAAATAAATGCAGTAACTACTGATGATATTTTACGAGTTTCTAAAAAGTATTTTAATCATGATAATACACGTATAATTATTGTTGGTAAAACCGATGTTTTTGTTCCTGGCTTAACAAAGGCTGGTTTCAATGTCAAAACCTTTGATAACTATGCCGCACCGGTTACGGCAACATCAAGTGCAGCTACGGCACCAGTAAAATCTGCACAGGATATTATTGGCAGTTACATTAAAGCCATTGGCGGCGAAGCTGCATTAAAGAAAGTAACATCGCTACAGCAAAGCGGCGAAATGGATATGCAAGGCAATAAACTTGCTGTTTCATTTAAAAAGATGAATCCCAACATGAGCAGCATGGAAATCTCGATGATGGGCCAAACTGCAATGAAACAAACCTTTAACGGCACAAGCGGCTACCAAATGCAAATGGGTAAAAAAGCAGAAATGACCACTGAAGAAATTGCTGAAGCCAAAGCAGATAAAGGAATTTTCAATCAACTTTATTATGGAACTGATGGAAGTAAATTAGAGGCAGCAGGCACGGCAAAAGTTGGCAAAGCCGATGCTTACAAGCTAATTGTTACTTCTGCTGCTGGTAAAAAGAAAACAGAATATTATGATACAACATCTGGTTTACTTTTGAAAGAAGAAAGCACTACAAGCAAAGATGGCAACGAGATTACGCAAAGTACAGAATACGCAGACTATAAAAAAGTTGGTGATGTTTTGTATCCTCATACCATGATGCAAAGTGTGCAAACTGCAAGAGGCGGACAAGAATTTAACATCTCCATTAAAGAGATTAAAGTAAATCCAGCTTTACAAGCAGCTGATTTTAACTAAAGCATTATTTTACAACTCTTAGAGGCTGTAACATAAATCAAATCTCTTCTAACCTTGTCATGTTGAGCTTGTCGAAACGCCGAAAATGGTGTTTCAGCAACTCCTTCGACAAGCTCAGGATGACAAATTGAATTTATGGTACAGCCTCTTTTTTTGTGTTTTTTGGCTCGAAATTGGTTATATTTAATAGTCATCTACCTAAATTTCATTTAAGTAATTATGGAAAATGCACACTACTAGCATCTATAATTTGTATAAAACATAAACACAAATGAAAAAGATAAAAATATTATTGACTGTTATTTTTGCCGCTACATTTATGCAGGCAATTGCTCAAACCGACAAAGAAACCACTGCCAAAATTATTACAGAGCAAAATTATACTTTTAACGCACAAACGGCTTTACCATTGGCAAGCAATGATGTAAACCAGGTGTTAAGAAGTTTACCTGGAGCTATGGGTGGCGGAACCATTAATTTAATTGGCTCGCAGTACGATTTAAGGGTAACTAAAGATAGTGTTGTTGCTTATCTACCTTTTTATGGCAGAGCATTTAATGCTCCTTATAATCCTTCGGAGGGCGGAATTAAATTTAAATCGAAAGATTTTAATTATAAACTTACTAAAAACAAAAAGGGCTCGTACACCGTAAACATCAGAACAAATGATGTGAAACAGGAAAACTACCAGCTCACTTTAACGGTTTCTCAAAATGGTTATGGAAACCTTGTCGTTTTTAGCAATAATAAACAATCTATAAATTTTCAGGGTGTTTTAGCAGAGCCGAAAAAAGATTAGAAGACTACAGAAATTGTACAAACCACAATTTGGTTATTACAGTGCATTTTTTAAATTTACTAAAAGCTCTGCAATACAACATTTTATAATTAGATTCAAAGATTTCTCGACTACGCTCGAAATGACGATGCCCTATTAGACATTTAACTAAGCCATCACCTCGGCAGTAGTGGAGAGGTCTTTTAAACTCGTTGGAAAATAGCCATACAAAATGACGGAATCCCATTAGGTGCTTTTATTAAAATTACTTTTTGCTAATTTTAATCTCGAAGATATAAGGCCATTTCTTGCCGGCAACGAACAACCTTTTAGTAGCCTTATCGTATGCGATTCCGTTTAAAACGTTATTCATCCTTTCATTATCAGTTTTGAAATATGATGTGGAGAATAAACCTGTCAAATCAATTTTACCTTCTACGGCACCAGTATTAGGGTTTATAATAACAATATCATTTGTTAGGTAAACATTCGCGTAAATTTTACCTTCGATAACTTCGAGTTCATTTAACTGTGAAATAGCACCTTTATCATCGTAAACATCAATAGACCCAATTTGCCTGTAAGTGTTTTTATCAAGAAAATAGATGGTGTTTGTTCCATCAGAATTTAAAATTTTCACGCCGTCGAAAGTTAAACCCCATCCTGCTTGCCCTACAGAAAAAGGAAACTGCTTTATTAGTTTAAAGGTATTTTTATCATATTCAAAGGCCGTTTTTTCATTCCATGTTATTTGCAATATTTTATTATCGATAACCGTAATGCCTTCGCCAAAATATGCGGTATCTAACTTAACCTGCTGAAGCGTTTTACCACTTTTAACATCAACTTTCTTTAGATATGAGTTGCCTTTTTCGCCAGTTCCTTCATAAAAATTGCCATCATGATATTCTAGTCCCTCTACGTATGCACTAGTATCATGTGGGAATTTCGCGACAACCTGATAGGTATATAAGTCTGGTGCTTTAGCCGAAAGGATATTGATATTTGTAGTTAAATCTTCAGATTCGCTACCATTATAAATTTTTGCAGTGATGATGTGGTTGCCGAGCTTTAATCCCTCAGTTTTAAGTTTTATTGCCGAAGTATCAGTTTTAGAAACTGATTTTATCGTATCAATTAAATAAACTACAGAATCTACGGCTTTCTCCTTTCCGAAAAGGACTTTTACATCAATCTCGTTTCCAGATTTTACATTTAAGCCGGTAAGTGGCGAAATAAAACTACGATAGGTAGAACTTTCTTCTTTGCAAGAGCTTGCAAAACTGATTGCAACCGCGATAAAAAATAAGGTTTTGATTTTGTTAATCTTCAGGCCAAAAAGCATCTTCAATGTGGTTTAGTGTAAATGTATTATCTTTTTTAAAGGTAATGGCAATGATGTCAAAGCGAATATCGTTTTGATGATTCATAATTTCTATGTAAGCCAATGAACCTAACTCCATTTGTTTTTGTTTTCTTTTTTCTACAAAATCTTCTGGCTGACCAAAGGCCAGCGATGTTCTGCTTTTAACCTCAACAAATACCATTATTTGGTTTTTGTAAGCGATTAAATCTATCTCGGTTTTGCCATGAACCCAGTTCTCGTCCAAAATTTCGTAATCATTATCTTCAAGATAAGTTTTGGCAATTTGTTCACCTTTTCGACCTAAATCGTTATGCGTTGCCATGTTTAATTATTGAGTGATTGAATTTTGAATAGTTAAATATTTGTAGCTACTTAACAATAACAGAACCTAAAAACTTGGAAATTTCTCGCTCAACATTTTTAATTACACCATAACGCTGCATTAAAATCATTTGATTATCGCCATCTGATTCATCCTTAATTTCTTTTAACAATGAAGTTAAAATTCTATCAACTTTACGCTTTTTTAGGTGAAATATTCCGCCTAAGATGGTAGCTTTTAAATTCATGGATTCATCTTTAACATAAATAAGATGCTTGTTTAACCAATTTTCGCTTAACGCATAAGGCGAGGTTGACAAGTCTATAGCTAAATCAGCAATGATTCGCTCCTCATGCTTAATAAAATGATTTGCCGTTGGAAGTCTTCCGTTATCTAACTCCACTTTATAAAATTCAACAATTTGCTTGCAAACCGAATTTTCAAACTCTACATCGGCTAAGTTTTGCATGATGAAAGAACCAATGTACATATCATCAATATTATCCCAGTTTACAAACTCATGTCCGTATGCGAGTAACAAGCGTATAATTTCCTTTTCCTGATTTTCATCGGTTTCGGCAACTTGAGTTGTAGCAGATGGGCCATTATCATCCCATAAATCATCAGGCGGTCCAAGCGGTTCTGGCGCACCAGAATTATAGTTGTTTTGATTAGACCGTTGGTTACTTTCAAAAGCTTTTTTGCTTTTGTTAGAGCGCATTTTATTCAATTCAGAAAGTAAAATGCTTTCCTCAATTTGTAATAAGCTGCTGCTTTCTCTAATAAAAACGGAAGCTTTAATGGGATCAGGAATCTTTGCAATACTTTCTACTATATCTCGTATAATACCTGCCCTTTTAATTGGGTCGGTTCCGGCTTCTTTTAATAAAACGTTGGCCTTATATAGAATAAAATCTTTACGGTTATCTTCGATGTAAGTTTTAAAAGCACCTGCACCTACATGGTGCATGTACGAATCGGGGTCATGACCATCAGGAAAGGAAACGATTTTAACGTTTAATCCTTCTTCCAAAATCATATCCAAACCTCGAAGAGAGGCTTTTATACCCGCAGCATCGCCATCAAAAAGAATGGTTACATTTTGCGTAAACCGACCAATTAATTTAATCTGTTCTACAGTTAAAGAAGTACCAGAAGATGCAACTACGTTTTCTACGCCTGCCTGATGAACAGAAAGTACATCGGCATAGCCTTCGGCTAAATAACAGTTATCTAAATCACGAATGGCTTTTTTAGCATGGAATAAACCATAAAGCACGTTCGATTTATGGTAAATTTCACTTTCAGGCGAGTTTACATATTTCGGAACGTTCTTATCCGTTTTTAGGGTTCTGCCACCAAAACCAATTACTCTACCTGTAAAATTATGAATTGGAAACATTACACGGCCTCTAAACCTATCGTAAATTTTTCCATTATCGTTTTTAATTGATAAACCGGTTTGCTCCAAAAATTCGAGTTTATGACCTGCGTTTACGGCACTCTGTGTCATAGCGTCCCAAACATCAGGCGAGTAACCGACTTCAAATTTCTTTAAGATATCTTCTCTAAAGCCGCGTTCTTTAAAATAACTTAAACCAATGGTTTTACCTTCCTGAGTTTCCCAAAGTTGTTTAACAAAAAAAGCCGTCGCAAATTGCGAAACTACATAAAGGCTTTCCTTTGCGTTTTGGGCTTCTGTATCTTGAGGAGTAAGTTCTGTTTCCTCAACCTCAATATTGTATTTATTGGCTAAAAACTTAAGCGCTTCGGGATATGAATATTTCTCATGATCCATAATGAAGCGAACCGAATCGCCACCCTTACCGCAACCAAAGCACTTATAAATTCCCTTCGTAACCGAAACATGGAAAGATGGTGTTTTCTCTCCATGAAAGGGACAATTACCAATTAAACTTGTTCCGCGTTTTTTTAAGTGTACGAAATCCCCAACTACCTCCTCAATACGGGCGGTATCCATTATCTTATCTATCGTTTCGCGGTTTATCATTTAGGTTGTAAGTTTTAAGTGATACGTTATAGGTGTACCTACTTAAACGTATTACTTAAAATTTTTAATATGTTGGGGTAGTTTTTTGAATTGGAAACCTATAAGTTCAAAACTATTTTAGAGGTTTAAATTTTACAATAGGTTTGTAGGCTCACAGACTTACAACTTACAACCTATAACTTATCACTTATTTTACCAAAGGCAGCAATTGGTCAGCAACTAATTTATTCCCGGTTTCGTTCAAATGAACTCTATCACCTGTTAAAATGCCTTTTTCTTTATCTTCGGGGTTATTTTCAGCTTCGTATTCAGCAAAGATTTTTCTTAAATCACAAACTGGCAGATTGTTCTTCGCGGCTAATTGCCTGATACCTTCTGCATATTTATTTAAATCTGCATCTAATTCATTTGTACCATCTTTTTTCTCGCCAACAACTGAAGGTGTAACCACTACAACCTTACTTCCTGCAGCTTGAATTTTATTAATCAGCGCTTGATAAAACTTTAAAAATTTATCATAATCGGTTCCGGTGTGAGAAGATTGCTTGTGCCAAACATCATTAATACCCACGTAAATTACAACCAAATCAGGCTTTTTGCTTAAAACATCATCCTCTAAACGCAAATACAAATCATAAACCTTATTGCCACCAATACCCGCACCCATTACGGTGTATTTGGTAGAATCCAAAGCTTTTTTAATTAAGGTTACATATCCATTCTTAGATACGCCTTGCTGTGTTATAGAATCACCAAAAAACACGATTCTCTTTGGCTTAAATGTCATAGATGTTAGAATAATTAGGCATAAAGAAAAAAACAGGGTAATTTTTAGTGTGGTTCTCATCGCGGTATTTTTATTTTCTTGGAATTAGATTGTAACGTAAATTTATAAATTGAATGTCGATATACCAAAGTATTATTATTGGTTTATGTGTAGATCAAGTATCTAAGAAAGATTAATATTTGACAATTAAACACTGACGAGCTGAACTTGCAGAAACCTTAAAGAGTTTCAACAAGCTTAGGTTGACAAATTGTTAGCTGTAATAAGCTAGATTAAGAACTGCCTTATTTTTTTTCTAATCTGTAATCTTTGTGTAGAATCAAAAAACTTGCTCGTTCTTCCTTTTTTAATGGATAATCCCAATTGCCTTGATAGGTGATTTTTGTAGGGAGTTTATCTTCGCCGAAATAACCCATTTCAATATTCATTTGCACATCAAAATCGAAAAGCATGTTACTATATTTCATATCAACATATCGACCTAAAATATTGAAATTACGTTTATCGAAAATCGTAACCAGCTCTTTTATCATGATGCCGTCTTTTGTCCAGCTGCTTAAATCAGGTTTAACAGAAACCTTAAAACGGTAAACCGGAATGGAATCAAGATAGGTTCCGCTTGTAAAGCCATAATCATAATACTGACGCATATTTGCACTAAAAATTTCAGTTTTACTGCCTATAAACGGCACTTTTACCGGTCGACCAGGATTAAATATTAACGTTTTAAGTTTGCTTTTATAACTTTCGTTTGTACCGCCTTTTCGATCACTAGCTGGTGCGTTTGGAACGAAATCGGTATTGTAAGCGTTCATAAAAATGTAATCAAACATCTCTACAGTATATAACTGATACTTCCCGTTCTTTTTATACATTTTGCCTTCATCCTCCTTTACCAGATATTCCATGCGGTAAGGGCCGTTATTATTATGTTTTATCTTCCGATAAATCTTTCCATCAACCTTATTGTTTTTATCATAACTATAAATGCGGTTTTCTGCAATAAAACTATAACGTTTCATATCTCTAAACGACTGATAAAAACTAGTATCGTTAACAATTGCATTGATAAAAGTTTCAATATTTAATCGCTCGGCTTTAATGTTTACTGCTCCAGAATCGAGCATAATTGTTTTTACGGTATCCGGATTAAACCTATCAATAACCTGACTGTAAACCTGTGATGTAAAAAGCGTTAAAAAGGATATTGATAAAATTATTTTTTTCATGTGGTGGTGAATTGTCAAAAATGATGCCCGTTTATGGGTGAATGATGGAGAATGGGTGGAGGATAACGGATGATGTAAGATGTGAGCGGAAAATTAGATATTCTATCCACCTTCCATCATCCATAAATCACATCGTACAGCAATCGCTAGTTTCCAAGTTGCTTAACAGCGATGTAAGCCATTAAACCTGTTGATATTTTCAAGGCATCTTCATCAATATCAAATTTTGGTGTATGTACAGAATGTGTGGTATCTTTAGCTGTATTTCCAGTTCCTAAGCGGTAGAAACATGCATCAGTTACCTGAGAATAAAAAGAAAAATCTTCAGCAGCCATCCAGATATCTAAATCAATAACGTTTTCCTTTCCTAAAAAATCTTCGGCAAAACCTCTTGCATTAGCCGTTAATTTTTCTTCATTAATAAGAAACGGATAACCTTTGTGGATATCAAAATCACAACTACCACCCATGCTTTCGGCAATACCTTCAGCCATTTTTTTCATTCTTTTATGGGCTTCGGCACGCCAGTCTTCATCTAAAGTTCTAAAAGTACCCTCTATTTTAACTTCATTAGGGATGATATTGGTTGCGCCATTTGCAGTCACTTTACCAAAAGACAACACAGATGGCAAACGTGGATCTGCATTTCTACTCACAATTTGTTGCAAAGCAATAATAATATGAGATGCAATTAAAACCGGATCTATATTTTGATGTGGTTGTGCACCATGGCCACCCTTTCCGGTAACTGTAACATACAGCTCATCTGTAGAAGCCATATATATTCCCGAGCGAAAACCTACTTTACCAGATTCGATTAAAGGCATTACATGTTGCCCAACTATGTATTGAGGTTTTGGATTTTCCAATACGCCCTCTTTAATCATAATACTTGCACCACCCGGTAATAGTTCTTCAGCAGGCTGAAAAATTAATTTTATAGTACCGCCAAACTCATCTTTTAACTGATTTAGAATATACGCTGTGCCTAAAAGTGAAGATGTATGCACATCATGTCCGCAGGCATGCATAACTCCATGATTTTTAGAACGGTAAGGTTTGTCGTTGTCCTCATGGATGGGCAATGCATCCATATCTCCACGTAAAGCAATAATTTTATCAGATGGTAAATTGCCCTTAATTAAACCCACCACACCGGTGTTGGCACAACTTGTAAATTCAATGCCCCATTTACTAAGCTTATCTTTTACATATAATGATGTTTCGAATTCTTTAAATGATAATTCAGGATTTGCGTGTATGTGGCGACGATAACCTACAACATCATTGAAAATGATATCTGCTAAGTTTTTGATTTTATCTTTGATCATCAGTAGTGGTATCTAGAGTTGGTGCATTAATTTTTTCCCTGAAAATAAATAGAGTAGGGAAAGTTGGGCGAAGCTCACTCATTAATCGTTGTGCTTCTAACTTCGTTCTGAAATCGCCAACCCGCAAATAATAATTTGGCTCTTTGTAAATAATGTAGGTATTGATTTTTGGATAACTGTTTTTAAAGCGAGATTGCTGATTAAACATTTCTCTCCTATCAGAGCCATAAAAAACCTGAACCCGATATCCATAAGCCGAAACTATTGGTTTATTTATTTTAACGGCGGCATCACTGCCAGTTCTGTAAACCTCTATTCGTTTTGCAATTAAGCTATCAATCAGCGGGTCTTTATTAACGATTACCTCCCCTTTTTGAGCAAAAGATGTACTGTAAATAAATAGGATGAAGCTTATTGTATAAAATATTTTCATGTTGTTATGACATCGCTGGCGCTAAAAATGTTTTAAAACAAGAATGCCGAACTTTCTGCAAAATTCGGCATTCTTTATGGGTTGTGCAAATGCTTATATCTAAATACTTAAGCTATCAGGATTTTCACTGGTGGGCCAAAGCGTGTGGATTATTATACTGTCTTCATCACACTCGTAAAAAATAATATAATCCAATACAATCAAACCTCGAACATTCTCAACAGAAGATTGAATACCTAAAAAAGGATTTCGAATCAAAAGTTTAATTTCTTTATTAAATCGCTTGTATAATTTAGCCGAATAGTTTTTATTTCCATTCCGATCGGCATAAAATTCAAGAATAGTGAAAAGTTTAATTCTCGCTTTATGCGACCATATTATTTTTTTAGCCATTTTTCAACTTCATCATCAATCTCAGAATGCTCTGTAAATAAACCTTCTTTTATTTGCTTTTGGGATGAGTTGATTTCTTGTTCTTGCTGTGGGGATAAATTAACGGTTTTATTTTGTGTATCACTGCTAATTACCTTCGCACCAAATTCTTCGAGTACCTGACGAATTAGAATACTTTTATCATCTGGAATTTCTATTGTTAATGTTTCCATAGATTAAAAATACTAAAATTATTTCGGATTAATTTAAAACACAAAAGCCGAGTTTATTTAAACTCGGCTATATTATCTAAAGGTGAAATTTGATTACAAATTTGCGCCGTGGCAGTTTTTGTATTTCTTACCGCTACCGCAAGGGCATGGCTCGTTACGCCCGATTGCTGCTTCTTTACGGATTGGCTGTTGTTGAATTGGCTCACGCGTATCGCCTAACTCTAAACCTGGTTGCTCTGCACCAAACTCTTGTTTTGTGGTTTGCAATTTAGGCTGCTTTACCGGAGCTGGTGCTTCTCTAACCTGATCTGGCTCTTGCTGAACCGGGATACCACCTTTATATAAGAAACTTACAACCTCTTTATTAACTGCATTAAGCATGTTTTTAAATAAGTTAAAAGCTTCCATTTTATAAATCACTAATGGATCTTTTTGTTCGTAAACCGCGTTCTGAACAGATTGCTTTAAATCATCCATTTCGCGTAAGTGCTCTTTCCAGCTATCATCAATTAGGGCTAGCACAATTGTTTTTTCGAATGAACGAACAACTTCTTTTCCCTTATTATCAATTGCCTTTTTCAAATCTACAGCAACCTGAATACCACGGATACCATCAGTAAAAGGCACTACAATTTGCTCAATGTGCTCTCCACGTTCTTCAAAAACCTGTTTTAATACCGGCATTGATTGCTCAATTATTGCATCTGATTTACGGGAGTAGAAAGCTTCCGCTTCCTCGAATAATTTCTCGGTTAAGGTTGCGATATTTGTTGATGAAAATTCCTTTTCAGTAATTGAAGTATCAACAGAGAAGTTTTTAATTACTTCTAATTTAAAACCCTCGTAGTTTGATTCTTCTTTGTATTCGGTTACAATATCTTCAGCAACATCGTAAACCATGTTATTCATGTCAACATCTAAACGCTCACCAAATAATGCATTTTTACGTTTTGCATAAATTACCGTACGTTGTGAGTTCATCACATCATCATACTCTAACAAACGCTTACGAATACCAAAGTTATTTTCTTCTACTTTTTTCTGTGCACGCTCAATTGATTTGGTAATCATCGAATGCTGAATAACTTCTCCATCTTCAATGCCCATACGAACCATAATGCTTGAGATTCTTTCTGAACCAAATAAACGCATTAAGTTATCTTCTAATGAAACAAAGAATTGAGATGAACCTGGGTCACCCTGACGACCTGCACGACCGCGTAACTGTCTATCTACACGACGAGATTCGTGACGCTCGGTACCTACAATTGCTAAACCACCGGCTTCTTTAACGCCTGGCCCAAGCTTAATATCCGTACCACGACCAGCCATGTTGGTTGCAATGGTAACCGTTCCGGCCTGACCGGCTTCCGCCACAATATCAGCCTCTCTTTGGTGCATCTTAGCATTTAATACATTATGCTTAATGCCACGAAGCTTAAGCATTCGACTTAACAACTCAGAAATTTCAACCGAAGTTGTACCAACCAATACTGGTCTGCCGGCTTCTGTTAGTTTTACAATTTCATCAGCTACTGCATTATATTTTTCGCGAACTGTGCGGTAAACATAATCTTGCTCATCTCTTCTAGAAATATTTCTGTTAGTAGGAATTTCTACTACATCTAATTTGTAGATAGACCAGAACTCACCTGCTTCAGTAGTTGCTGTACCCGTCATACCGCAAAGCTTGTGGTACATACGGAAATAGTTTTGTAAGGTTACGGTAGCATAAGTTTGCGTAGCATCTTCAACTTTAACATTTTCTTTAGCTTCTATTGCCTGGTGTAAACCATCAGAGTAACGGCGACCATCCATAATACGGCCGGTTTGCTCATCAACAATTTTAATTTTTCCTTCGTCGATGATGTATTCAACATCAATTTCGAATAAAGTATAAGCTTTTAATAATTGATTTACCGAGTGGATACGTTCTGCCTTAACAGAATAATCACGCATTAAAGCATCTTTCGTTGCTACTTTTTCATCCAATGGTAAATCAGATTTTTCCAGCTCAGCAATTTCAGTACCTACATCAGGCAATACAAAGAAATGAGGATCCTCACCTGATTGGGTAATCAATTCGATACCTTTCTCCGTTAACTCAACCTGATTATTTTTTTCATCGATATAGAAGAACAATTCAGAATCTACCTTAGGCATATTCTTCGATTGGTCTGCCATGTAATAGTTTTCCGTTTTTAATAGTAAACCACGAACGCCGCTTTCGCTTAAAAATTTAATTAAAGCTTTGTTTTTAGGCAAACCACGGTAAGCACGTAATAAAGCTAAACCACCTTCGCCTTCTTCTGTACCACTATTACCTGCGTTGATTAATTTTTTAGCCTCATTTAATGATTGCGTAACATAAGCCTTTTGAGCATTTACCAATCTTTCTATTCTAGGTTTTAACTCGTAAAATTCATGCTGATCGCCATGCGGAATAGGTCCGGAAATGATTAATGGTGTACGGGCATCATCAATTAAAACTGAATCGACCTCATCAACCATTGCAAAGTGAGGTTTGCGCTGAACCAGCTGATCTGGTGTTTGCGACATATTGTCACGCAGGTAATCGAAACCAAACTCATTATTTGTTCCGTAAGTAATTCCAGCCGCATAAGCCTTTCTTCTTTCTTCAGAATTTGGCTCATGTTTATCAATACAATCAACACTAATGCCGTGGAATTCGAATAAAGGTCCGTTCCATTCACTATCCCTACGAGCAAGATAATCATTTACCGTTACAACATGCACGCCTTCGCCTGCCAAAGCATTTAAATAAGCAGGAAGCGTACTTACTAAGGTTTTACCCTCACCAGTAGCCATCTCGGCAATCTTACCGCTGTGCAATACAATACCGCCAATTAACTGTACATCGTAATGAACCATGTTCCATACAACTTCAGTACCTGCAGCATCCCAGCGATTTGCCCATTGTGCTTTATCGCCCACAATTTTTACATTGTTCTTGCGTGCTGCGTAATCTCTATCAAACTGCGTTGCGGTAACCTCTAAATAATCGTTTTCACTTAACCTACGAGAAGTTTCTTTCACTACAGCAAAAGCTTCTGGTAAAATTTCCAGCAATACCTTTTCTAATTCGGTATCGCGGTCTTTACCTAACGCATCAACCTGCTCATACAAAGCTGTTTTTTGATGAAGCTCTAAATCTTCTTGCTCTGCTTCAGCTTTAAGCGCCGAAATTCTGCTATCAATATCTTCTAAAAAAGAAGAAATTCTGCCTTTAAATTCTATTGTTTTAGCACGTAGCTCATCATTGCTTAAAGAAGATAATTTTGCATATTCTTCATTTATTTTTACAACTAATGGCTGTATGCCTTTTATATCTCTTTCCGATTTACTTCCGAAAACCTTCGCTAAAAATCCTAACATTATGTTTTATTGGTATTTATTTAAAAAATGGTGTGTTACAACAACTAAGCCACAACTTGCATTAAGTCATTTTGGCTGTTAGCTGCATAAAATGATGAAAGATCTTAAATTAAGATCTGCTTCGAGGAAGATACTACGGACTATTATTCTTAGGTTTTTTCCTAATGGATAAATCAGAAACTATTTGATTTACAGTAATATATTTTGCAGCTTTTAATGGCGCTTGAGTTCCAATTAAAGCTAAGCTACTGTAAGAAAGCAAATATGGATTGCGGTCTTCGTTGAGCTGAACAGATGCCTTACCTGCGGCATTTATAACAATAATGTGTTCAGTGCAATATTCGTTTAATATCCTGAGCCCTTCAACACGCTCGGCTTTGGCCAAATGCGTTAAGCTAAAAAATACAAGGGATATGGTAACGAGGTGCTTCATTATTTAGCGGCAAAGCTACTTTTATTCTTTTATAAAATGAAATTTCATCTTCGCAAAAACTATACCTCTATTTATTAACTCATCTTGGATAGTCATTGTGATGAAAACAACCTAGAACAGTAAAATCCTGCGAATCTTCTATTTAACTTATTTTAACAACGAAAAACATTCTTTCATATATATATTTGTTACAAGCATTACATGTCTAAAGAAGCGCTAACCAGTAAGTTAATAAACCGAACAATATATGGAAAGGAAAAATTTTATCAGGAGTTTAATGGTTGGAGCAATCTCAACGCCTGCAATAATCGAAGCTTGTAAAAAAACAAGCTCAAGCGATGGTACTAATGCAGCGTCAGGTTCTGGTAGCGCTGGTACAACGACCAGCACAAATGGCACCTGCACAGTTGCACCTACGGAAACTGAAGGTCCATTCCCAACAAAAGTTCCGGCATCTTACGTTAGAAGCGACATTACAGACGGACGAAATGGTTACAAAATGACCGCCAAAATTAACATTGGCAATCTAAATAATAGTTGTGCCGCATTAGCCGGAGCAATTGTAGATATTTGGCATTGTGATGCAGAGGGAAATTATTCTGAATACGGAGGAACAGGCATGCAAAGCACAAATTACCAAGCCGTTCATTTTCTACGTGGAAGGCAAATTACCGATGCAAATGGCTTGGTAACCTTTACAAGTATCTTCCCAGGATGGTATAACGGCCGTGCAACTCATATTCACGTTCATGTTTATAACGCGGCAGGCATTTCTTTAAACGTAACACAAATTGCCTTTCCCGAAGGTGCAGGAACATCAGTTGCTTTAGTTAATGGTTACAATAAAGGTTTAAGCGGTTATACCTACAATAATGCTGATAATGTTTTTAGTGATGACAAGACCGGTGTACAAATTGCTACTGTTACCGGTACAATAGCTACCGGTTTCGATTTAGCATTTAAATTAAATGTAAGAGCATAACTTATAATTGTTTGTTTATTTTTATGCAGCGTTGAGATTAACTTCTCAACGTTTTTTTATGCACAAATGATGTCAGAAAAAATAATTACCCTGTGTTATCGGAAAATAATTGATGTAACAAATATTAACCCTTGGGATAAGTTTGTACATGAGGATAGTTTTGCAGAATTTAAAATGCAAGCTCAATTTTATAATCAGGGAAATATATACCCTACTTTTTCTGAGCTTTTGATAAATGTGCCCGAAGCCAAAAAGCTTCATTTCTTGGTTGGCGGCGCAATTGTAGGTTATATTCAGCAGCTAAATGGTATTATACCAGATGTATTAGACAATTTAGGCAGACGCTTTTTAGTTTTTGAAAACTTTAGGTTTGAAATTATAAATTCGGATATAAATGACATTAATAAGCATAAAATTGCACTAAACTTTTTTTCAAAACCTTTAGTTTTACACCAAACTTTTGGAGAACATTTACTTATATCGCAGTTTGCAGAAAATGAGGAAAAAGAAATTTTCACAAATTTATTTAAGCTACAGCCTTTTGTAAGTATTCACTCCATAAAAAACTAAACATATTGGAAAAGCCCGGTAAAATTTATTTAGCAGATCAACGTGGATTAATTGAAAATTCAAGTATAAGAAGATATTGCACATTCAATTTTGAAAGCTATTTTAATGAGCATAGAACAGCTTTCGAAAACTTATTTATTTGTAATGATGATTCTATTGCTGCAGGAAAACTCAATTTCTATTTAGCCAAACAAAACTCTTTGCATTTATTTATCCCAATTACTGGCGGCATTGACATTGTTGCCAAAAACAAGGAGTTTTCTGTTGAAACGGGGCAGGTTCAACTACTGAGTTTAGAGAAAGGTGAAGTTTTAGAAATAAGCAATCCTTACCAAAATGATGTGGTTAATTATATCCATCTAGGTATGCTAAATGATGATTTTATATTCTTTAAAGATCAGCAATTTTCTTTCGATTTTGATAAAAACCCTAACAAATTAATTGATATTATTTCGGGCTATAAATTTCCTTTTAAACTTAGTGCAGGCATCTTTGCGGGTAGAGAAGCGGTAATTTATAACCTTTTGGAAAAGGATAATTTTTTTTATGCGTTTGTTGTAGATGGTGCTTTTGAAATTGAAGGCCGATTAATGCATGGCCGCGATGGTTTGGCCTTGTGGGCTACCGAGAATATAGAAATTGAAGCACTTAGCAATAATGCAATTGTTGTTACCCTGGAGTTATTTCCATTGATTTAGCGAAAAATATTATTCATAGTTTTAAAGGCGCAGGGTTTGCATTAGGGATAACGAACGCCGCCACTAATCTAAATTATTTAAAAACTACTTCGGTTGCGCCATAACCAAACTTTTCCTTTCTTGCATCCATATAAGTTTTGATATGCGGATTTTTGCTTATCAATTTATGGATTTTATCCCTCAAGGTACCATTGCCAATACCATGTATAAAAATCATTTTATCAAAATGATGAACAATCGCTGCATCTAAAGCATTTTGAAAATGGGATAATTGAATTTGTAAGATTTCATCAGTTTCTAAAAAATGATGATCGTCTCTTAGTTTTTCGATATGCAAATCAATTTCCTTATTAGGCACATCGACAGTTCTTTTTTCTGAAGGAGATTTAAAGAAGCTTTCTTTTAATTTTTGAGGATCTATATTTACTGAGGCCAATTCATCCAACCGAATTAACCAGCCTTTTTGCTTTAAACCAGGTAATTCCTTCTGTTCAGAACTAAAATCTTTTGCTCTGAATTTTTTAGTTATCACCAATGGCTCCAAAGGTTTTACATCAGCTTTGCTGAATACTATAAATTGAAAGGTAAACTCCGGCCACATATCCAATTCGGATAGGGAAGCAGAATGTACCATTGCTGATTGGAAATTTTGAATAATCCCGTGATAAAGACCTGTATATTTTTCTTTTCTTTCAGTAGTTAAACTTACAAGTAAAGTATTTGGAGATTGATTTTGTAAATGAAAATGAACCACGCTGCCGGCTTTTCCATCTGCTGCAACAGCGATATAAATTCCGTTTTCTATCTTGTGGATTGATGGTGCATTAACCTGAATTGGTTTTGGCGCATCTTGCTCTTCGGCAACAACACCGTGGCCATGAACCGAGGTTAAATTACTTATGGCAACCGGAATTTCGAAGCCATCTTCATCAGTTACACCCAAAGTTTGCGCATCAATTATTTTTGTAACATAGCCCTCACGTTTTTCATCTACAAAACGTACAAAATCACCAAGATTAAACTTCATATTAAGATATTTCTGAAAATCAATCATCCTAAATAAAACGATTGGATACAAAAGTACCTAATTTTTAGCTTAGGAAACGATTAGCATGTTTCTTACTTGCTGCAATTCTCCATTTTGTAAGCGGGCATAATAAACCCCTGGCGCAAAATGCTGGTTTTCAAAATTGATATTATACGTGCCTTCATCTTTTACAGCATCAACAACGGTAGCCATTAATTTACCCATGGTATTAAACACCTGAATTAAAACATGACCACCTTTTGAGGTGTATTTTATGGTAGTGGTTGTGGTAAAAGGATTTGGGTAATTACTGATTAAACTTTCGCCACTTAACCGGTTAGTTTGCGCTAAATTGGTAGACATACAATTGGTGCCGGCCTGAATAAGCGGCAGCGATTGGAAATTTTTTAGCATAACGCTTGATAAGGTTGCTTTATCTACGCAGAACCAGTTCTCTAATAATGTTGCATAAACCGAACGGAAATCATACTGCATCGGGATATTATCATTCACAGATGTTGCGGCGGAAATCGTTGGATTTTTACCTAAAACCCCGCCCTGAATAGCATCTCCAAAAACAATTAAGGGTGCTGCAGCACCATGGTCTGTTCCGTTACTTGCGTTTGATTTTATCCTACGCCCAAATTCTGAAAAAGTCATACCGGCTACTCTTTTTGATGCACCAAGACCTTTTAAATCGTCCATAAAGGCTTTAATGGCATCACTAACTCTTTGCAACAAAACAGCATGTGTTCCGGTTTCGGTTGAGCCCGTATTTACCTGTGCTGCATGTGTATCGAATGAGCCAATATTTACCATGTACAAACGGGTTTTTAAACCTCCGGCAACTAATCTTGCCACAACTTTTAGCTGGTCGGCAAGCGAATTATTTGTTGGATATGCACCTTGCTTGGTTACTTTGCCTGCGGCTGCTTTAATTACCGAAGCGTATTGTTGTGTTTGTTGTGAAACCTGACGGATGTAGGTTAGCTCTTTACCTGCGTTTGAATTTGGTGCAGGCGATTGAATGCCATTTATTAAATTATAAAAATTAACCGGGTCTGAAATTGCCATACCCATATTTACCGAAGGACCTTGAAAAGCGGGTGAAATAAATGAACCGATTTGAATGGCCAAAGGATCGGGCATTACTGTGTTTGGATAACCTATCGGAAAATTTGTATATTCTTCGCTTAAATATCTGCCAGCCCAACCACTTTCTATGGTTTGGTCAGCATCTGATGCAGAAAGCCAAATATCTGTAGCCCTGAAATGGCTAAAATTTGGTTGCGGATAACCTACTGATTGAATAACCTGAACTTTACCATCATCGTACAAACCTGCCAAACCCGACATAGATGGATGTATACCCGTGTTAAAACCAGAAAGCTTTATAATTTTATTTTGTGGAAGAATAATATTGGGGCGAGCCAATGTAAGGTTATCGTATTGATCTAAAGGTAGAATCATGTTCAAGCCATCATTACCGCCATTTAGCTGAATAATAACCAGTACATGGTCTGTTTCTTGATTAGCGGCCGTAATTGCCGATAACAAACTGGACGCACCAAATGCCTTCAACGAAAATCCACCGATTAAGGAAGGAAGCACTACGCCGGCTGGCATTGCCTTAGTTAAAAATTCCCGTCTTTTCATGATAGCTGATACTCTTCAAGGTTCATAATGTATTTATAAAACTCCTGTAAACGGGTTTGTACAATTGCAGTTTTTGCAGTAGTTGGGGCGGCTTTATAATCGAGCCAGGCGGTGGTCCAATAGGCATCAGTAACCTGGTTACTTAACAAAATACTTTTCAAAAACTTCTTTACGTCGGCACTTACATCAATGGTGTAAAGATGCGCCAATGCTTCATCGAGTAAGATATTTGGGTCTTCTGGTTTACTAAATTTAGAGGTGTAAGCAATTGGGTCGATAACTATTTTTTTCCCGTTTCGGGTATAACCCGTACTAATGAATCTATCGGTAAAAACGTTTCGCTTTGGTAAGGTATCTGAGTTTATCCAAAGTTCGTAAAACTGAGGTATTTGATAATAAGCCGGCCAACCGGAAACATTAGGCGGATCGGCCAGATTTTGCTGTAGGTTAGATGCTGTGCTGCGCAAATAATCACTCATGTAATAAACATTCACATAATCACTGGCATCAGGAAAAACGATTTCAAATTCGCGGGCCAAACCCACAACAAAATCAACCGGTGCTTTAATATTACAAGAACGATTTTGTGCTAAAAAGAAATGATTGCTGGTAAACAAAACCTTCAACACTGGTTTTATTTCATAATTGGCATTTCTAAATATTTCGGCCAAAGGCGTAATAAAGTTCGCCTCTACATCTGCTGTAATATCATAGTAAACAAAAAACCTGTACAAGCGCCTGCAGATATATTTGCTAACTTCTACCTGCGCAAAAATCATATCAAGTAAATCGTCAACTTCTTTTGCACCATCTGTACCGGTTCTCCCTTTAATTAATTTATTTCCATAAAATGATGAAAACTGTTTATCAGTAATATCGTGCCTGCTTGTGTTAAATACCGAAGTGATATTTGTGCTATCTAAAGTAAAACCAGTTAACAATCGGGCGGCAGCCTTAACATCGGCTTCTGTATATTTAGAATCCGGCCCTTTGCCTAAAGTAAAAAGCTCTTGTAACTCCCGGGCGTAATTTTCATCGGGTGCTGTTCTGGTACTGGCATATCCATTTAAATAGCGCAGCATTGCAGGGTCGATAGTTACCTGCTTGGTTAAGATTTTGAAATTGCCCATTGCATTGCTCCGCAGCAAAGCATTATGTTTGTAGATGTATCTGGCATCATCAACCATATCGGCTTCTGTTGCAAAATGATTGTGCCAAAATAAGGTAAGTTTTTCGCGAATAGATGCCGGCTGATTTAACATTTGTGTAATCCACCATGCTTTGAAAGAAGCAACTCTTCTACTATTGGCCGTTCCATCTGTATATGGCGCTGTTACCCACGTTTGCCCCGCTGGAACATTTGCGTCTGTGTAAGCTGTGTCGTTGTAATTGTTTACCGGAGGATTTGGTAGCGGTAAATCTCTTAATAAAAAATCAACAACCTGAGCAACAGATTGCCCGACAAAACCAGCTATATCACTTCTTTTAGCTCCGAATAAGGTACGTTTTAGTAGATGATTTAGTTCTTTTGCCCCGAAATTTCCTGCGTAAATGTCTATCGCCATGCAAATTATCTTGAAACAACATAAAATTATAAATTAATATGCTGGTTTTCAGTTTTTTTACACGAAATGTCAAAATTTAGTTACCAAACCTTTTTTTACCAACGGATAAGCGCACTTGCCCAAGTAAAACCCGAACCGAAAGCCGCTAAACAAACTAAGTCTCCATCTTTAATTTTACCAGCTTCCCAGGCTTCGCAAAGTGCTATCGGAACAGAGGCAGCAGTAGTATTGCCATATTTTTGAATGTTATTAAAAACCTGGTCATCTCTTAAGCCAAGTAACTGCTGCACATATTGGCTTATGCGTAAATTAGCCTGATGCGGCACTAACATATCAATATCTTTCTCCGTTAGCTTATTTGCGGCTAAAGCTTCTTTAATTACTTCAGGAAATTTAACAACCGCCTTTTTAAAAACCGATGGACCATCCATGTAGGGTAAAGCCGCTCCGCTTTCCAAAATTTCTGGTGTCATAAACAAACCACCCAATTCTTGTTCAGGAAAAGCCGGTTTATCTTTCATCCACTTATTGGCATGAGAACCTGGATAATACATTGCCAAAATTTCGGCATCTGCACCATCACTATGCAAATGTGTACTCAGTATTCCTTTACCAGGCGCATTAGTTGGTTGCAAAACCACAGCTCCTGCCCCATCACCAAAAATTACTGAAACATTTCTACTGCGGGTTTCAAAATCCATAGCGAATGAATGCTTTTCACTACCAACAACCAAAACGTTTTTATACATGCCGGTTTTAACAAACTGATCGGCTACAGAAAGTGCATAAACAAATCCCGAACATTGGTTGCGGATATCCAGTGCGCCAATTTCGCCCATGCCCATTTCTCGTTGTAATAAAACACCACAACCCGGAAAATAATAATCAGGGCTTAATGTTGCGAAAACAATAAAATCCACGTCTTTTGCCGTAATTCCGGCTCTTTCTAAAGCAATTTTAGAAGCTTCAATCCCCATTGTGGTGGTTGTTTCTTCATTCCTATCTGCAAAGCGGCGTTCTTTAATACCTGTTCTTTCTTGAATCCATTCATCGCTGGTTTCCATAAAACGGCTTAAATCATTGTTGGTGTATACATTTTTAGGAACGTAGTAACCTATTCCGGCAATTTTGGATTGGTGCATGTTATTATATATTGGTTAATCAAAGCTAATCATTTATTGGTTAAGGTATTATTATTCACCAATGAACAAAATCTTGATACTTGATACTAAATACTTAATACTAATGTTTATTTTTGCCAAATGTCTACAGAAACAAAAGAAGAGACCTTTACGCTCGAAGAAATTTTAACTTCCTTAAAAACTGTACATCGTTTAATTTTATGGAATGATGATGTAAATACTTTCGAGCATGTAATTTATTGCATGATGAAATATTTAGACTATAACGAATCTCAGGCAGAAAAAATTGCCTGGAAAGTGCACAACGACGGTAAATGCCCGGTTTTAGAAGGTTCTTTTACGGAGATGGAAGTTTACAGAAAAATTCTACAACAAGAAGGATTAACGGTTTCTGTAGATTAGATATATATAAATCTCATCGTTATGCCAAAGTTGTTTCATCATCCCTCACATTAAGTATTAATTTCAACAAATTGCGGCTACCGGTTGATTTGGCTTAATTCTTTAATCCTTTAAAAAGCTCCGCTAATTCCGCCTGCGTAGTTAAAGTTTTATCCTTAGCGTACCAGCCATGAAGCCTTTCAGCTAAAATAGTCATCTCTGTAGTTTCCTGTTTCCATTCTTTTAACAAGCCTTGCAAAATTTTTGGCCTTGGTGCCCATGTTGCTAAAACTTTATCAGCAGTTTCATTTAAAATAATTAAAACCGGAATTGCCCTGCCACCATTGGTTAAGTGCGCATCAATCAAGGGTAGGTTTTTATCCCGCAAAACAAATTTTAAATCAATTTTACCCAGAGATGCTGTCGCAATTTTATTAAAAACGGGAACAATTTGCGCAGCATCACCACACCAACCTTCGGTAATGACCAAGAATTTATAATTTATTTTAAAGCTCCCGATAATATTAGATAAATCTTCAGTTAAACTAACTGTTTTATCAACTCTGTTCATTCGTTGCACATTCATTTTAGTGTAGTGCAAATCGTAACTAACATCACCTGTAGCTTTACCTTCCAATAACAGTTGCTCTACCAATGCTCTGTAAGATTGGTAGTCCATGCCTTGTTCGTTGAAAATTTCGCTGTAGTTAATCATGATATTTATAGAATTTTATGCCGCAAAGGAAAGGAGAAACTGGAATAAATTAATCATCGCTTTGCAAGAAAATTTGAAGGATAATTAATTCATAAATACAATGTAAGACTAAGCAGTAAATAGGATTTGTCTTAGCCAGACAGGCTTTTTTCTTTTGACAACAAAAGAAACAAATTGCCGGCTGAAAATTTTTGTATTGAAGCCACTGCTTTGGCTTTAACAGAATAGCCCCAAAAATTTATGAGGCCGGTTTTAAGTAAAACGTAGGTTTTGTGCGAAGGCTACACAAATTTAACAATTTCAACAGCTACAAAATAAAATATTAAGCTTCCATTAATTTACTTACATGTTGTGTTAAAGCTACAAAATCAGCAACTGTTAATTGCTCTGCTCGTTTTTCGAAATAAATATGATTATCCATTTTATCTTTTGGCATTACAGCCGAAACCGCATTACGCAATGTTTTTCTACGTTGATTAAAACCTGCCTTAACCACACGCCAAAACAGTTTTTCATCGCAATCTAAAGTTTCAATTTCATTTCTTGTTAAGCGAATAACAGCCGAATGAACTTTTGGCGGTGGATTAAACGTACCCGGTTTTACGGTAAACAAATATTCAATTTTATAATATGCTTGCAGAAAAACACTTAAAATACCATAATCTTTTGTTCCAGCTGGTGATGCGCAACGTTGTGCAACTTCTTTCTGAAACATCCCAACCATTTCAACTACTTTATGACGATTATCTAAAATTTTGAACAAAATCTGAGATGAAATATTGTATGGGAAATTACCGATAATGGCAAACTGACCTGGAAAAATATCGTCGAAATTTAGCTTTAAAAAATCGCCGTTTATTAATCTATCTCCCAGTTGGGGATATTTCTCATTCAAGAAATGAAAAGATTCTGTATCAATATCAATTAAATAGGTTTGCAAATCCTGGCGCTGAAGCAAAAAATCGGATAAAATTCCCATCCCCGGACCAACTTCTAAAACCTGATTATATTTATCGGTATTAACCAAACTTTCTACAATTCGGTTTGCTATGCCTTTATCAGTTAAAAAATGTTGACCTAAATGTTTTTTTGCTTTTACTAAACTCATGGAAACAAAGGTAATGATTTAAGATGGAAGGTGTAAGCTTTAGGGCGTAAGGTATGGTAATTCAATCTATAAAGCCTATACCTTAAACCTTCCGCCCTATACCTTAATTATCAAATCAAATCAGTATTTTGCGCTAAAATTTTCCATTAATTATGAGCAGTAAACTTAAAATTGGTATTAGTATAGGCGATGTGAACGGTATAGGTTTAGAGGTGATTATTAAAACGCTTTCTAATCCGGCTATTCTAAATTATTGCACACCAATTGTTTACGGCCATACAAAGGTTTCTTCTTTCCACAGAAAAGCAAATAACCTTGGCGATTTTAGTTTCAACGTAATTAATCATGCAAATCAGGCGCAAGTTAAAAAAGCGAATATGATAAATTGCTGGGAAGAAGATGTTAAAATAGAACTTGGCCAGGTTACAGAAACTGGCGGAAAATATGCGCTTTTATCATTAGAAAGGGCAACAGCCGATTTAGTTAGCGGCGAAATTGACGCTTTGGTTACAGCGCCGATTAACAAACATAACATTCAATCA
This sequence comes from Pedobacter sp. Leaf132, assembly GCF_920984695.1. NCBI lineage: Bacteria > Pseudomonadati > Bacteroidota > Sphingobacteriia > Sphingobacteriales > Sphingobacteriaceae > Pedobacter > Pedobacter sp. Leaf132. Next base: position 34,148 of record NZ_CAKLBO010000004.1, read on the forward strand.
GATACTTTTTCTTTCCCCGGTCATACCGAATATTTGCAGGAAAAAAGCGGCAGTAAAGATGTGCTGATGTTTTTAGTTAGCGAAGGTTTACGCGTGGGCGTAGTAACCGGACATATCCCTGTTAAAGATGTACCCACAGCCATCACAAAAGAAAAAATCATAAATAAAATTCGTTTAATAAACGAAAGTTTAAAGAAAGATTTCTGGATTGAGAAGCCAAAAATTGCTGTTTTGGGCTTAAATCCACATGCCAGCGATAACGGTTTGCTTGGTGCAGAAGAGGCCGAAATTATTACCCCAGCAATTGAGGAAGCTTACGGCAAAGGCATTATGTGTTTTGGTCCGTACCCTGCCGATGGTTTTTTTGGCAACGGCAGTTATAAAAAATTCGATGCCGTTTTGGCCATGTATCACGATCAGGGCTTAATTCCTTTCAAAACTTTGGCTTTTCACAATGGTGTTAATTATACAGCAGGTTTAAACTTTGTGCGCACCTCTCCCGATCATGGCACGGGCTACGATATTGCCGGCAAAGACTTAGCAGACTCAACCTCATTTACCGAAGCACTATTCTCTGCTATCCACATCGTAAAAAACCGCAGAGAGCAAGAGGAAATGCTAATCAACCAGTTACGCACAGGCGGAAAGGTTGTAGAAACACAGTTCGATATTAAAGACGATGCTTCTTAAAGTTTAAAGCAGAAAGCTTAAAGTTTAAAGCTTTTTTTTCAGAAAAGCAATTCCGGCTTTTCATCGGTTTCGATAGTCCTGCTATGCGTTGCAATCTTTTTTGGTAATTGCCATGCTGAGCTTGTAGAAACACTGCAACAAAAAAGTATTGCTACTTCTATCAGGTTTATTTCAGTACAAACTGTGCAATAAGGCAAAATGAGCGGCACAAAAAAAATTCAATAATTATAATAGCAGAAAGAACTGCATTCATTTAACTATGTAAAGCTTTTTTTTATCTGACCAATCCTTAGGCTTCAGGCGCTTTTCAAAAAGCAAAAAACATTAAAAAAAATGGAAATTCCCTATCCATGATTCGATAAAATTGCTGAACTTTAAAGAAACCAAAACCTACAGCTATGAAAAAATCACTATTATTTCTCTCTGTTTTATTTGTTTCGATTGTAATTTCGAATGCTGCAATAGCCGCTGATGTTTATGCTGAATACGAAATTACAGGAATGACGCCAAGCCCGGTAATTAGTAAAATGTATAGTAAAAATGGTAATATACGTACAGAAGTAAATATGAAAATGGCAGGCAGTCAAATCAATACTACAACACTAATGCTTAAAAGCAACCCGGGTGTAACAATGGTTTTTAATTCGATGACGAAAACTTATACAGAAACCAAAAGTGGCAAAAATGCTGCGGTAAAAAATTTTACGGTTAAGGTAATAGGTAATGAAAAGATTGGAAAATATAACTGTAACCATGTTAGAATGACATCTGATGGCAAATCGTGGGATGTTTGGTACAGTAAGGATTTACCTCCCATTAACTTCCCGGTAAATGGCAGCAACATTAGCGACGATAAAATTGTAGCAGAGTTAAAAAGTAAAGGCGTAACGGGTATGCCCGTAAAAATTGCTTTTCTTAAACCAGGTACAACCCTACCATCAATGACTATGCTGTTAAAAAAATACGAGCCTAAAAATCTTGACGCCTCTTTGTTTACAATTCCGGCGGGTTACAAAAAAAGCAGCGTAAATTTCAATGCAGAAAAAATGAAAAACATGAGTCCTGCTGAACGTAAAGAAATGATGATGAAGATGATGCGTGAACAAATGAAACAATAATTATCATCTGGCTACTTAATTGCAAAAATTAATCAAATGCAAAAAAAACTTTCACCAATTATAAAACCCGAAGATTTAACCTGGTTAAATTTCGATGAAGAAATTGTAATCATAGATGCTAGCGCTGGTTCAAAATCGAGATACGATGAAGAACATCTGGCCGGTGCAATTTTTGCCGATGTAAATGAAGATTTAGCCACAGTAGGAGATTTTGCTGAAGGTGGACGCCATCCGCTACCTACACCAGAGCGTTTCGCTACGGTTTTACAAAAACTTGGAATAACAAAACATAGCCACGTTATTGTGTATGACGATAAAAATGGTGGGAATGCTGCTGCCAGATTTTGGTGGATGTTAAGGGCAATAGGACATGAAAACGTACAAGTTATTGATGGTGGTTATCAGGCTGCCGTTAAATCTGGATTTCCGGTAACTCATAAAACAGAAATACCAAAATCTGTAGACATTTATAAAGCAGATAACTGGAGTTTGCCATTAACGGATATTGATGAAGTAGAAAAAACTTCAAAATCAAACGAAAGTATTGTAATTGATGTTCGTGATGCTAATCGCTATGCAGGATTAACCGAGCCAATTGATACCATTGCCGGCCATATTCCTGGTGCCATAAATATTCCATTTACAGAAAATCTTGATAACGACGGCCGTTTTTTAGCGCCTGAAGTTTTAAAAGAGAAATATACTTCCACACTCTCTGCTGTTAAACCTGAAAATGTAATCGTTCATTGCGGCTCTGGCATTACGGCTTGCCATACTTTATTAGCACTGGATTATGCCGGCTTACAAATTCCAAAACTTTACGTAGGCTCGTGGAGTGAGTGGAGCCGAAACAATAAGGAAATGATATTAAAAAGCTAAACCTTTAAGGTTTTAAAAACCTCACAGGTTTTTTTACAGCGAACAATTTTTAAAAAACATTTTTAATCTAACTATTTTATCCCTACATTTGCAGGCTAAAATTTTACAGTACTTTGAACCCGCTAAAACAATTTTCAGTACCGTTTACCGGATTAAAATTGGGAAGCCATCATTTTGAATATGAGCTTGATGACACCTTTTTTGGTGCCTTTGAGTACTCGATGATTAAAAATGGTAATTTAAAAGTTGACCTGGAACTTGAGAAACAAGAAACCATGTTGCTACTTAAATTTAAAGTTTTAGGTACTGTTAATTTAGATTGCGATAAATGCCTTTCGGAATTTGCTTTACCAATCAATTTGTACGAAAGGCAAATTGTAAAGTTTGCAGAAGATGAACTTGAAAGCGATGATGAAGAAATTATTTCATTAAGCAGAAAAGAAACTTCGATTGATATATCGAAGCCACTATACGAAATGATTAACGTAGGAGTGCCTTATATCAAAAACTGCGAGCAGGCTGGTAAAGAATGTGATCAGGAAATGATTGATAGATTAGAACAACTTTCTATCGACAAGCAAGCTGAAGAAAATGAACAAATAAGCGACCCACGTTGGGAAGCACTTAATAAGTTAAAAAAATAATTAGATTATACACCAATGGCACATCCAAAACGGAAAATCTCGAAACAGAGAAAAAATAAAAGAAGAACGCACTATAAAGCTGAGCTTCCTTCTTTAGCAACTTGCGCAACTACAGGTGCTATCCACGTACCTCACCGTGCATATAACGTTGATGGTAACTTATACTATAACGGTAAATTGGTTATCGAAAATACTCAAATCGGGTAATTTTCTTAAAAAATTGTTTGTGTTTTCAGCGGCTTTAGTCATACCTTAGTCAACTGAAAAATCAGGATTTTACCTGTACTAACACAAACAGATTTTTTCTATGAAAATAGGCCTCGACATAATGGGCGGAGACTATGCTCCCAAAGCTGTAGTTTTGGGAGCAATAGCAGCTCATCAATCGCTAAACGCTGGTGAACATTTAGTTCTTATCGGCGATACCGAGCAGATTAAACCAATTCTTGCAGAAGAAGGATTTAATCCAGATCATTTTGAATACGTTCATACTGATGAAGTTATTGGTATGGGCGAACATCCCACAAAAGCAATTGTTCAGAAACCGAACTCGAGCATAGCCGTTGGTTTTAACCTTTTAAAAGGTGGTAAAATCGATTCTTTTGCAAGTGCCGGTAATTCTGGCGCAATGTTGGTTGGCGCTGTTTTTAGCGTTAAAACCATTCCGGGCATTATCCGCCCATGCTTATGTACAATCCTTCCAAAAATTAAAGGCGGTACCGGTTTATTATTAGACGTTGGTGCAAATGCCGATTGCAAACCTGATATTTTACTTCAATTTGGTGCTTTGGGCAGTTTATATGCAGAAAATTTATTGCAGATAAATAACCCTAAGGTTGCTTTAATGAATATTGGTGAAGAAGATGAGAAAGGTAACATGCTAAGCATGGCTACTTTTCCGTTAATGAGAGATACCAACTTATATAATTTTGTGGGCAATGTTGAAGGTAGAGATTTATTCAACGATAAAGCTGATGTAATTGTTTGTGATGGTTTTACAGGAAATGTGATGCTTAAGTTAGCAGAATCATTTTATGTGATGACGGTTAAAAAAGGATTAAAAGATGAGTTTTTTGATCGCTTTAATTACGAACAATATGGCGGAAGCCCTGTTCTGGGGGTTAATGCACCTGTAGTTATCGGACACGGAATTTCTAGTCCGCTGGCTGTTAAAAATATGGTACTTCAATCTAGAGAAATGATTACGACCGGTTTGGTAGAAAAAATTAGAACGGCATTTAATTAATTTATTAAAATTTTTAAAATGAGTAAAATTCACGCTGCTATTACGGCAGTAAATGGTTACGTTCCTGATTATGTGCTTACAAACGCAGAGTTAGAAACTATGGTTGATACTTCGGATGAATGGATTACCAGTAGAACGGGAATTAAAGAACGTAGAATTTTAAAAGGTGAAGGCTTAGGCACATCAGATATGGCAGTACATGCCGTGAATGGCTTGCTTAAAAAACGCGGTATTGATGCAAAGGAAATTGAATTAATTATTTTTTGCACCACTACTCCTGATTTTACCTTTCCTGCTACCGCAAATGTTTTAGCAGATAAAATTGGTGCTACAAATGCCTGGGGTTGGGATTTACAAGCAGCTTGTTCTGGCTTTATTTTCGGCTTGGCAACTGGAGCTTCATTTATTGAATCGGGCAGACATAAAAAAGTTTTAGTGGTTGGCGGCGATAAAATGTCGTCAATTATTAATTATGAAGACCGTACAACTTGTATCATTTTTGGTGATGGTTGTGGCTGTGCATTATTAGAACCTAATGAAGAAGGTTTTGGAATTCAAGATTCTATTTTAAGAACGGATGGTGCTGGAAGAGATTTCTTAGGCATGAAGGCTGGCGGTTCTGTTAAACCTGCCACACACGAAAGCATTGATGCAAGAGAACATTTTGCACACCAGGAAGGACCAACAGTATTTAAATTTGCGGTAACTAATATGGCAGATGTTGCAGCCGAAATTATGGAGCGCAACAGCTTAACATCAAATGATGTTGCCTGGTTAGTGCCTCACCAAGCAAACAAACGCATTATAGATGCTACCGCAAACCGCATGGGTGTATCTACTGATAAGGTGATGATAAATATTGAGCGTTACGGTAATACAACAAATGGTACAATTCCATTATGTTTATGGGAATGGGAAAGCAAACTTAAAAAAGGCGATAATATTGTACTTGCAGCTTTTGGCGGTGGCTTTACCTGGGGTTCTATTTACCTAAAATGGGCATACAATAGTTAGTTAATTGGTTTCTTAGTTGGTTAGGATTGTACATCATTCCAAAAAAACGAAAAATCGAGAAACCGAACAAGCAAACAACAAAGAATAAAACAAAAAAAGTATAACTTAGTTAATTCATTTTATACACTATTTTTTACATAACAAGGATTAAAAAATGGATATCAAACAAATACAAGAACTGATTAAATTTGTTTCTCGTTCTGGCGTAAATGAAGTTGCAATTGAGCAAGAAAATTTCAAAATTACGATTAAAACAAATCAAGCACCTACTGTTGTGCATGCCACTGTACCTCAAGCACCGCTTGTACAGGCAGCAGCGCCGGTAGCAACCGCCCCAACTGCACCTGTTGCGGCTACACCAGCAGTACCAGTTGCAGATGATACATCTAAATACATCACAATTAAATCGCCAATGATTGGTACTTTCTACCGTTCATCAAGCCCTGATAAACCTATGTTTGTTAATGTTGGTGATGAAATCGGTACTGGTAAAGTTGTTTGTATTATCGAAGCAATGAAACTTTTTAACGAAATTGAAAGTGAAGTTTCTGGCCGTATTGTTAAAATTTTAGTTGATAATGCTTCTCCAGTTGAATACGATCAACCATTATTTTTAGTAGAACCTATTTAATTAGCGAATTAATCAGTTAGCTAATTAGCTAATAAACAAGCATTATGTTTAAAAAAATACTAATTGCCAACAGGGGAGAAATCGCTTTGCGTATTATCCGTACCTGTAAGGAAATGGGCATCAAAACGGTTGCTGTTTACTCTACCGCCGATCGCGAAAGTTTACATGTACGTTTTGCTGATGAGGCCGTTTGTATTGGACCTCCGCCTAGCAAAGATTCTTACTTAAATATTCCTAATATAATTTCGGCTGCCGAATTAACTAACGCCGACGCGATTCACCCTGGTTACGGCTTTTTATCTGAAAATGCTAAATTTTCAAATATCTGCCGTGAGTATAATATCAAATTTATTGGTGCTACTCCTGAGCAGATAAACGGTATGGGTGATAAAGCTTCGGCTAAGGAAACCATGAAAAAAGCTGGCGTACCAACTATTCCAGGTTCTGATGGTTTATTATCTAGCGTTAAGGAGGGTATTGTAATTGCAAACGAAATGGGCTACCCGGTTATACTTAAAGCAACTGCCGGTGGTGGTGGCCGTGGTATGCGTGTAGTTTGGAAAGATGAAGATTTCGAAAATGCATGGGATAGTGCTCGTCAGGAATCTGGTGCTGCATTTGGTAACGATGGTTTATATTTAGAAAAATATATTGAAGATCCTCGCCACATTGAAATTCAGGTTATTGGAGATCAGTTTGGTAAGGCTTGTCACTTATCTGAACGTGACTGCTCTATTCAGCGCCGTCACCAGAAATTGGTTGAAGAATCTCCTTCTCCATTTATGACGGATGAACTTCGGGTAAGAATGGGCGAAGCCGCTATTAAAGGTGCACAAGCTGTAAATTATGAAGGTGCGGGAACTATTGAGTTTTTAGTAGATAAACACCGTAACTTCTACTTTATGGAAATGAATACCCGTATTCAGGTAGAGCATCCGGTAACAGAAGAAGTAATTAATTTCGATTTAATTAAAGAACAAATTAAAGTTGCTGCAGGTATTCCAATTTCTGGAAAAAATTATACTCCAGAAATGCATGCAATTGAATGTCGTATTAATGCAGAAGATCCGGCAAATAACTTCCGGCCATCACCTGGAAAAATTACAAATTTCCACTCGCCGGGCGGACATGGGGTTCGTGTTGATACACATGTGTACGCAGGATACCAAATTCCGCCGAATTACGATTCGATGATTGCAAAATTAATTTGCGTTGCACAAACACGCGAAGAAGCAATTTGTACAATGGAACGTGCTTTAAGTGAATTTGTAATTGAAGGTATCAAAACAACAATTCCTTTCCATTTACAATTAATGAAAGACCCTAACTTTAGGGCGGGGAATTTCACTACAAAATTTATGGAAACATTTGATTATGTAGATTCGCAATAAAATATTTAAAATCATTTTATAAAGCCAGGTTTTTAAAAACGCCTGGCTTTTTTTGTTACAAGGGATTAGAAAATCATCCAAAGTCTTTTAAAAAATTAACGCTAACCTTGTAGCGTTTAGGTAATTGCCATCGTTTTGCCTTAAAACCACTAAACAATGAAAAACTATTTACTTAACGGACTTATGGCAATATTCGCTATAGCGATATTTAGCCAGTGCAAAAAAAATGAAGACAATGATCTAAAGCTAATCCAGATTAGTAAGTTAATTACTGTTGAAGCCATTAGAACGCTTCCTGTTGGCCTAACGAAAGCAATAGCGGTAAAAAAGCCGGGCAAAATATACATCTACAACGATTATCTGTTTATTAATGAGCCAAATAAGGGCATCCATATCTATAACAATGCTAACCCTAATGCTCCTGTTAACCTGGCGTTTTTGCAAATTCCGGGTAATGTAGATTTGGCGATAAGCAATAATGTTTTGTATGCTGATAGTTACGTGGATTTATTGGCTTTCGATATCACTTCAGTAGCCAATATTAAACAGATAAAAAGATTACCTGATGTTTTCAAACAGTTTTACGCCTTGGGCTATAGTAATCAAAAATATGTAGTTACCTATAAAGATACCCTGGTTAGAGAAAATAACGCATCATCAGGTTTCAAAAACGATATAGCCTTTTACAGTTCGGCATCAAGCAGTTCATCAGGTCAGGGAGGTTCAATGGCAAGATTTACTTTATTAAACGATCATTTATACACAGTTGGAACGATGGATTTGAGTTTATTTGATGTAAAAGCGCCTGCAAATCCAACATTTGTAAAATCAATAAATTTAGGTTGGGGCGTAGAAACCATCTTTCCATACGATAACAAATTATTTATCGGAACGAATACTGGCATGCATATTTTTAACGCTGCCGATGCCGCAAATCCAGTAAAACTTTCTACTTACAGCCATATTTTTGCTTGCGACCCTGTAGTTGTGCAAGGAAAATATGCCTATGTAACCTTACGTATGGGTACATCCTGCAGGCAAGCTGTAAATCAGTTAGAAGTTGTTGATATAGAAGACCCAACTAAACCTAAGCAGGTTGCGGTGTTCCCAATGCTAAACCCACATGGCTTAAGTGTAAGTGGTAATAATTTATTCTTGTGTGAAGGCGATTATGGTATTAAAAGCTTCAACATCACCAACAAAATGGAAGTTGGAAAAAATATGCTACAGCACATTAACAATATAAAGAGTTATGATGTAATTGCCGGACCAAAATCTTTAATCGTTACCGGAGCAGATGGCGTTTATCAGTTTGCCTATTTCAATCCTGTTAATATGAAACAACTAAGTTTAATCAGAGTTGATAAATCAGCATCGTTATAAAATACTTTGTTATACAGCCCGCATTTTTATAGCGATTTCTCACAATAATATAAACTATTCTTATATTTAACACGTAGATACCATTCTATTCAATTAGAATGGTATTTTTGTTTTCAACATGAGCAACACTAGAGAAAAATCATCCCTTACCAAAGCCATTGGCCAACGCAGTACAACCTTAGAGGCAGAAATGTCCTTCTTCGATCATCTTGATGTTTTACGTAAGCACTTAATCAGAGCAGCAATCGCAATTGCAGTATTTACAGGGGTTGCATTTTATTTTAATGAAGAAATATTAGATAAAATTATTTTCGGTCCTAAAAAACCAGATTTCTGGACATATAGAATGATGTGTAAACTGGTTGATATGTTTCCATCATTAGGAAAAGATATGTGTATAACCAAAATTAATGGCGAAATTATTAACACGGAAATGGCCGGGCAATTTAATTTGCAGTTAAATGTTTGTGTAATGTGCGGTATCGTTGTTGGCTTTCCTTATCTCCTTTGGGAAATATGGAGATTTATAAAACCAGCATTACACGAAAATGAACGCAAATCTGCTAGTGGTTTTGTATTTTTTGCTTCTGTTCTGTTCATCATCGGTATCTTTTTTGGGTATTTTATTATTTGTGCTTTATCTATAAATTTCTTAACAGGATATACGGTTAGTACTGAAATTAAAAATACTTTTACCATTGATTCTTACGTATCATCTATTGCTACACTAACCCTCGGAACAGGAATTATCTTTGAATTACCAATAATCATATTTATACTTTCAAAGCTTGGATTAATGACGCCGAAGTTTATGAGGGCAAGTAGAAGATATGCCGTTGTTATCATCTTAATTATCGCAGCAATTGTAACACCAACGCCTGATATTTTAACCATGCTAACCGTTGCAGCGCCATTATTCTTACTTTATGAATTGAGTATTTTCGTTTCGGCATACATCGAAAGAAAGAAGAAAAAAGAAGATAAAGCGTTCTATGCTAACTAACAAAAACATTACGAATAGATTTCATAATTCTCTATAAATTTGGCCATGTCTGATAAAAAAATCAAAATTGCCATTGGAGCAGATCATGCTGGGTTTGAATACAAGGAAATGCTTAAAACTCACCTTTCAGATTATGAGGTTAAGGATTTTGGCGCCCATTCATTAGATTCTGTAGATTACCCAGATTTTGCTCATCCGGTAGCTTCTGCCGTAGAAAGTGGTGAATTTACCTACGGTATTTTGCTTTGTGGCTCGGCAAACGGCGTTGCCATAACAGCTAACAAACATCAGGGCATTAGAGCCGGATTATGCTGGGAAAATGAGGTAGCATCGTTAGTAAGAAAACATAATAATGCGAATGTTTTATGCATTCCGGCTAGATTTGTTTCTGAAGAACAAGCTAAAGAAATTACAACAACCTTTTTAAATACCGAATTTGAAGGTGGCAGACATCAAAACAGGGTAAATAAAATATCCTGCTAAATTTAATTGCAACTAACTTTACTAAAAAAATGAATAAAAAATTTTTAACACTTGGCTTTGTGTCACTACTTGCTGCAAGTAGCTTCGCTCAGGTTAAACCATTAGTTCCAAATAAGGATGCTATAAGGTTTAGCAAAGTCATCAATCCAGAAAACGGCTATAAACACTTATCTGTTTTAGCTTCTGATGAATATGAGGGCAGAGAAACCGGTAAGAAAGGTGCATGGATGGCTGCAGATTACATTCGTGATTATTTTAAATCAATTGGCTTAAAAGGTCCTGTTGATGGTAGTTATTTTCAAAAAATTGATTTGGCTAATTTTTCGATAACACAAAGTTCTTTAACTATCAATGGCCAGCCAAAACAATTGTATAACGATTATTTAATAACCAGCAATTCGGTTGGGTTAAACGGTTTTACTTTTAGTGCTGATGATTTAGTTTTTGCTGGTTACGGTGTAAATAAAGATGGATACAACGATTTTGAAGGGTTAAATCTTGAAGGAAAAGTTGTAGTTATTTTTGGAAGCGGAGACCCAACAGCTAAACCTGAAGACAAACAAGACAGAAGAACAATGATGATGGCAAGAGCCAGAAAAGTTACTTTTATCTCTCAAAGCAAAGCTAAAGCAGTTATAATTATCGACCCATCATTGGATAACAGAGCAGAGCAGCTAAAGGCTATTTATGGCGAAGGACAACCGGTAATGAAATCTCCGGAAGTTGTGGAGCGCATGAAAAGCCAAAATCCTTTTACCATGATTAGTGTAACTACGGCAACGGCTAACGAAATTTTAAAAATTGCAAATACTTCGGTAGAGGCTATTCAAAAGAAAATTGCAGAAACTAAAAAGCCAGCTTCTCAAGTTATTAACGTTGCAGTTTCTGCAAGCGCAATGAAATCTGAAGTGGCGGTTAGAGCCGAAAACGTTTTAGGATTTTTAGAAGGTTCTGACCCGAAATTAAAGAAAGAAGTTTTAGTATTAACCGGACACTATGACCATATTGGCTTAGTTGCAGATCCAAATGCTAAAGATAAAGTAAACAATGGCGCTGATGATGATGGCTCGGGAACTACTGGTGTTTTATTAATGGCGAAAGCATTTACTGATGCTAAAAAAGCAGGTAAAGGACCAAAGCGTAGTATTTTATTTATGACAGTTGTTGGCGAAGAGAAAGGACTTTGGGGTTCTGATTGGTATTCTTCTCATCCTGTTTTCCCAGTTGAAAATACAATTGCAAACTTAAATACAGATATGATTGGCCGTACTGGTGAATTATATTTGAATACACCAGATTCAGCTAATTACATCTATTCTGTTGGTTCTAATATGCTTAGTAGCGAGTTAGGAAAACTAAGTGAGCAAGTAAACGCAACTTACACAAAAATGAAACTGGATTATAAATATGATGATCCAAATGATACCGACCGCATTTATTATCGTTCTGATCATTATAACTTTGCGAAGTTGGGTATTCCTATTATTTTCTATTATGATGGAATGTTGCAACAAGATTATCACCAACCAGGAGATGAAGTAAGCAAGATTAACTTCCCACTTTTAGCGAAAAGAGCTCAATTAACCTACTATACGGCATGGGAATTGGCAAATCAAGCTAAACGACCGGCAGTTGATAGGGATGGAAAAGGAAATCCTAAGAAATAAATATTTAAAAAGCCTCGATATCTCAATCGGGGCTTTTTTATGCACATTACTTTTCGTGCCTGCTTAAATTCTTATCTTTGAAGTATGATCAAAACTGCCGAGGAATTTTTAGAGAAGTCTGATGAGAAAGCTTTCGATTTACCGCATCGTAAAACCATAAATTATAACATTGGTAAGTACAATACGGCTGTTGAGCGTGGCTTATCAAAATTCGAAAATCTCGAAGCATCAAAAAAGAAAGCACATGTTACAAAATGGCGGGTGATGGAAAATTTGGACAAATTCTTACCAGAATTTGAATCCAATTTTCAGCGTCGAGGTGGAAAAGTGATTTGGGCAAACGATGCAGCAGAAGCGCAGCAGGAAATTCTGAATATCATTAAAAGAAACAATGGTAAAACGGTTATCAAATCAAAATCGATGACTACGGAAGAAATCCATTTAAATGATTTTTTGGAAAGCAATCAAATAGAATCTTTAGAAAGTGATTTAGGTGAATATATTGTTCAGCTACTAGGGCAAGCGCCCTACCACATTGTTACTCCTGCAATGCACCTAAGCGCTACAGACATTGCGCAATTGTTTCACGATAAATTCGGAACGCCGCTTGATGCCACACCGCCGCAATTGGTACAAAAAGCAAGAGAATTGCTTCGTGATAAATATTTAAATGCTGATATTGGAATAAGTGGCGGAAACTTTTTAATTGCGGATACCGGAAGCATTGCCATTACAGAAAATGAAGGTAATGCCAGATTAAGTACAACCTTTCCAAAAATCCACATCGCAATCGTAGGTATAGAGAAAATTATTCCTTCAATTGCTGATTTAGATTTGTTTTGGCCTTTATTGGCATCACACGGAACTGGTCAAAATTTAACAGTTTACAATACCATTTTGAGCGGTCCACGGCAACCAAATGAAACCGATGGACCGGAAGAAATGTATGTTATCCTTTTAGATAATGGGCGTACCAATTTATTGGCTCAAAAAGACCAGCGTCAAGGTTTATATTGCATTCGTTGTGGAGCTTGCTTAAACGCTTGTCCGGTTTATAAAAATATTGGCGGCCATACCTACAATACCACTTATAGCGGACCAATTGGTTCGGTAATTACCCCGCATTTAAAAGGAATGGAAGAGTTTAAACATTTAAGCTACGCTTCCAGTTTATGCGGAAAATGTACGGAGGTATGCCCTGTTAAAATCGATATCCACAAAATGCTGTTACTTAATCGCAGAGATGCGGCAACCTCACACGAGAACAAGAAAGTAGAAGAAATAGGTTGGGGAATGTTTAACCGCATGATGCAAAAGCGAAAACTGATGGATTTATTTGGCGGAAAATTTAAAAACTTTATGCTAAAAACATTCTTCAAAAAAAGCTGGGGTAAATATCGCGAGTTGCCAAAGGTTGCTGATAAATCCTTTTCAAAACAATGGGATGATTTGAAGAAAGGTAAGGAGAATTAACAAATCATGCTCGGCTTATGATGTCTTTAATACTTGAATAAACAAAAATGATTTGATATCTGATACAATCCATCTAACCAAATATGCAATTTAACCGAGCTGATAAAGCCGACTCATTCTTACTGAATTTATATAAAAGATTGCTTTATCCTCGCATGGTTGAGGATAAAATGTTAAAACTTTTGCGTCAAGGTAGAATTGGAAAATGGTTTTCAGGTATTGGGCAGGAAGCAATTGCCGTTGGTTCGACTCTAGCCATGCAGAGCGATGAATACATTTTGCCTATGCATCGTAATTTAGGTGTTTTTACTTCTCGCGATATTTCCCTAAAAAAATTAATGGCGCAATGGCAAGGAAAGGCTAGCGGTTTTACCAAAGGCCGCGACCGATCCTTTCATTTTGGAACGCAAGACTATAAAATTATTGGGATGATATCTCATCTCGGTCCGCAGATGGCATTGGCTGATGGCATTGCATTGGCTGATGTTTTAGCAAAGAAGCAAAAGGCAACTTTGGTGTATACTGGAGAAGGTGCCACCAGTGAAGGCGATTTTCATGAAGCAGTTAACGTTGCTGCTGTATGGAATTTACCTGTAATTTTTCTTATCGAAAATAATGGCTACGGTTTATCTACCCCAAAATCTGAACAATTTCGATGTAAAAATTTAGTTGATAAAGCGATTGGTTATGGTATAGAGGGTATTCAGATTGATGGAAATAACATCCTTGAAGTTTATCATACTATAGACAGAATCGCAAAAGATATCCGCCAAAATCCCCGCCCGGTTTTATTAGAATGTTTAACTTTTAGGATGCGAGGCCACGAGGAAGCATCGGGCACAAAATATGTTCCGCAGGAATTATTTGATGAATGGGAAAAGAAAGACCCGTTAAGCAACTACGAAGCTTATTTAATTGAAGAAGGAATTTTGACTATTGACTCAATTATCGATATCAGAGCAAGATTTAAAAAAGACATTGAGTTAGAAGTTGAGGAAGCTTTTGAGGAACCTGAGCCAGAGGTTGATTCCGTTCGAGAGGAAAACGATATGTATTATCCTCACGAGCAAAACGTGGTTCATGCAAATCAATCATCAACAGAAAAAAGATATTTAGATGCCATAACTGATGCTTTGGATTTGGCCATGCAGAAATACCCAAATTTAGTTTTAATGGGGCAAGACATTGCCGATTATGGTGGCGCATTTAAAATTACGGATGGTTTTACAAGCAAATATGGTAAAGGCAGGGTTCGGAATACGCCAATTTGCGAATCTGCAATTGTTGGTGCAGGTTTAGGCTTATCCATTAATGGTTACAAAGCCGTTGTAGAAATGCAGTTTGCAGATTTTGTAACGGTTGGTTTTAATCAGATTGTAAATAATTTGGCTAAAACGCATTATCGTTGGGGCGAAAAGGCCGATGTTGTTGTACGTATGCCTACGGGCGCAGGAACTGGCGCTGGTCCGTTTCACTCACAAAGTAACGAAGCTTGGTTTACCAAAACACCAGGTTTGAAAATTGTTTATCCGGCATTTCCTGAAGATGCTAAAGGTTTACTTTTGGCTGCAATTGAAGACCCAAATCCGGTATTGTATTTTGAACATAAATATCTATACAGAAGCTTATCCACTCCTATTCCTGATGGTTATTACATCACCAAAATTGGCAAAGCAGTAACCTTAAACAAAGGAAATAAATTCGTAATCATTACTTATGGTTTAGGGGTTCATTGGGCGTTAGATTATTTAAAAAACAATCCACAAAGTGATGCAGAATTAATTGATTTACGTACGTTACAACCTTGGGATAAAGAAACCGTTCGAGCAGCAGTAAAAGCAACCGGAAGGGTTTTAATATTACATGAAGATACACTTACCAATGGCTTTGGGGCAGAAATTTCAGCATGGATTGGCGAACATTGTTTTCAGGACTTGGATGCGCCAGTAATGCGTTGTGCAAGTTTAGATACTGCAATCCCGATGAATAAAGCGTTGGAGGATGAATTTTTGGCAAAGGCAAGATTGGCAGAAACCGTTGAAAAATTGCTTGTATACTAATATGACATTCAAAAGTAAGGTCGACTTATTTTACCTTATTATCGTAGTAATAACAATCTTGTTATTAATCAGCGTATCGATTTATACTTTGATAAGATGTACCGATGGTTTCTCAATTTTATATACATTTATCATATCAACGTTGGTTGGTACTTTACTCTTATGGTTATTGTTTGATACAAAATATACCATTCAAAATAAGGTTTTAAAGTATAGGTCTGGTCCTTTTTTTGGACAAATAAAAATTGATGAGATTAGGGAATTACAATTAAATACAAAGAGTTTTGTAGGTTTTAAACCGGCTTTGGCATGCAACGGAATTATTATAAAATATAATAAATGGAATGAAATTTACATAAGCCCCAAAGAAGTTGAACGCTTTGTTATAGAACTTACAAAGGTCAATCCTAAAATCATCACAACTTCAAATAATTTATAACAGAAATGAGCAATTTTAAAGTCGAAGGAAATATAGTTGACATCACAAAGCGAAATATTTTCTTTGGCGAAGTAGAGGTAGAAAACGGAAAGATAAAATCAATAAATAATATTTCCGAAGCAAAAGATAACACACATTTTGTCCTTCCGGGATTTATTGATAGCCACGTTCATATTGAGAGCAGCATGCTCATTCCAAGCGAATTTGCCAGGTTAGCTGTTGTGCATGGCACCGTTGCAACCATCAGCGATCCACACGAAATTGCTAATGTTTGCGGTATGCAAGGTGTAGAATTTATGATTGAAAACGGCAATACCGTTCCGTTTAAATTTAATTTTGGTGCACCAAGTTGTGTGCCGGCTACGATTTTTGAAACTGCGGGGGCTGAGTTAAATCATGAAGCTGTTAAAGCGCTTTTAGAAAGACCTGAAGTGAAATACTTGAGCGAAATGATGAATTTCCCGGGTGTGCTTAATAGCGACGAAGAAGTATTAAAAAAGATTGCTGCTGCACATGAATTGGGTAAACCAGTTGATGGTCACGCACCGGGCTTACGAGGCGATGCCGTTCAGCAATATATTGATGCAGGAATTTCTACCGACCATGAGTGTTTTACTGCCGAAGAAGCTTTGGATAAACTTCAATGTGGCATGAAAATTCTTATTCGCGAAGGCAGCGCTGCTAAAAATTTTGAAGCTTTGATTGATTTAATGAACGATTGGCCGCAAATGATGATGTTTTGCAGTGACGATAAACATCCTGATAGTTTGGTTGAAAATCATATAAATTCGCTATGCGCAAGAGCGGTGGTTAAAGGAATAGACATTTTTAATATTTTGCAGGCAGCTTGTATCAACCCAATACTTCATTATAAATTAGATGTTGGCGCACTGGAAATTGGCGATTACGCAGACTTTATCATTGCTGAAGATTTGGTAAACTTCAACATAAAGCAAACTTATATTGATGGCGTTTTACTAGCCGAAAATGGTAAAATGGTTGGCGATTGGGTCAAAACTGTTGACGATAGATCCTCCGTAAATCATTTCGAATGCAGCCTTAAAAAAGTAGAAGACTTTATCTATCCTTACCAAAACCAAAAGGAAATTCCTGTAATTGAAGCATTAGATGGGCAACTCATTACCAATAAATTGTTTTTTGCACCAAAGGTTGATAATGGAAACATCATTAGTGATTTGGATAATGATGTTTTAAAAATGATTGTAGTCAACCGTTATCACGATGCGCCCGTTGCAGTATCATTTGTTAAAAATTTCGGAATGAAAAGTGGTGCAATTGCATCGAGCGTGGCCCATGATAGTCATAATATTATTGCAGTTGGTGTAGATGATAAAAGCATTTGCGATGCTGTTAATCTGGTTATAAACGAAACCGGCGGAGTTGTAGCGATAGGGAATGGTAGAGAAGAAGTTTTGCCTTTACCTGTGGCGGGTTTAATGAGCAACCATAACGGTTACGAAGTTGCAGATCGATACACTTCTATTGATAAATTTGCTAAAGAACTAGGCTCTACATTAGTCGCACCCTTTATGACGCTTTCTTTTATGGCATTGCTGGTTATTCCGCATTTAAAATTGAGTGATAAAGGTTTGTTTGATGGCGATACATTCGGTTTTTTGGTTGATTAGTTTTTAGCACCAAAATCTCGTCATTGCGAGACACGGAGCAATCCTCCAATGGTCGCAAAGATATTAAGGAAATTAGATTGCTTGCCCGATCGTCGGGGCAGGCTGTGCTTTGCAATGACAAACATTAATACTATACAACAAAAACCTCTGCTAGCGGATTAAACAGATATACCCGTTTATCATCTAAACAAATACAACGATAACGTTTCCTGATGCGTTCGCCTTTGGTAAAACGCCTTCCATCTTTAATTTTAAAAACGGTGTTAATGGGTAATTGCTCTAAATGTAAAGTTTCAGTTTTATCAGAATCGTATTTTTTTAGTGCCCGCGACAAGTGTAAATCAGAACAACTTGATGCTGCCGGATTAGACATGTAATTATCAATAGCCTTGTGTATATCCTGCGGAAAAATATTCATTTTGAAAAAAGGAACCATCATTCGCTGAAAGTTTTTCTTCCATTCTGCACCATGAGGCTTTACTTTATTTTTATAATCGTTCCAGGTTAAAAGATGTGCAAATTCATGCACGGTGGTTACTAAAAAAGCGTAATTATTTAAGTTAAAATTAACTGAAATTCTATGACCTTTACCTTGATATGGATGGCGGTAATCACCTAATTTGGTAGAACGTGTTTTAGAAATTTTGAATTCACATTGAAAATAATCTATCCATTTAGCAATTAAAGGCGCAGCCTGGGCAGGCATATATTGTGCTAAAACATTAACTTTCTCCATTTAACCGCAAAGTTCGCAAAGTTTTCCGCAAAGAAAAGAAAGATTTATAAGCCATTTACGATTCTTCTCAAACCATCTTTTAACCTGATTACATTAAAATTCATCAATAATCCTAATTTATAATTCCCCAGTTTCATATAAGTTAGTACTTGAGCCAAGTGTATATCATTGAGTGCTTCACAACTTTTCAACTCCAAAACGAATTTTCTTTCTACTAAAATATCGATTCTGTACCCACAATCAAGTCTTACATCCTCATAAATTAAAGGCATAGCTTTTTCCTTTTCAACAAATAAACCAGCTTTAGCAATTTTATAATATAGACATTCTTTATAAGCGCTTTCTAATAATCCCGGACCAAGCGCAGTATGTACTTCAATTGCTAAGCCGATAACAATTCTAGATAATTCATTTTCTTCCATATTCTGAAATAGCTCTAGCGTTCTTCGTGTTTTTCTCTTTGCGTTCTTTGCGGTTAAACAAAAACTATTCCTCTGTTGGAAACAATGAAGCTAACACTAGTTTTATCTCTCCAAAAGAATAATCCTTACCTAAAAACTCTCGAATTACGGCCATTGATTTAGTTTTCTGGCTTTCAACGGCATCACTTATATTTCTGATTTTGTTTGGTTTAACTAATTTCTTAACATCAATTTGCTGAGTAGAAACATAATACGCTAAATGACCTTCGATAGTTGTAACACTAAAGCCTCGCTCCTTAGCAATTTCTGCTAACGTTTTTCCTTGCTCATAGAGTTCAAAACTAACAAGCTTAGTATCAACCTTTGGTTCTTTCTTCTTTTTTTCAACTGCAGATTTTACTTTTAAGGTTTCTCCTTTTAGCTGGATAGCCTTCTGCAACTGTTTTTCACGCTCAGAAGTATTTAAAAGCGCATCTGTATCTGCTTTGCTAAACTCTTTTCCATCAATCATGGCTTGCAATAAAGCTTTGCTTTTGTGCATTTTCTTTAACTGTTCATAAACTAAAATCTCTAGTTCAAGTAATTCAGTTAAATAGGTTTTAATCTGTTTTTCTGCCTTTATGGCTTCAATATGCGTCAGTAGTCTATCAGAAACTTCTTTAATTAATGGATTAAAATATTTCAACGCAGCATCCACCCTTTTTGAAACATTAAACAATGTATGCTCGGTTTGTGTGGTAAACAAACCTTTTAATTGGTTTATGAAAGTATCTGCGGTTGCGGTAATTTTCTGAAAATCGCGGTACAATTCCATCGTCCAATCATCATAATGTTGTTTGGTAGATTTTTCTCCCTTATCAAAAGTTTGTACATGTTCTTTAAGGTAATAACGAACCAAATTCAAATCAAAAGCCGCAAGTAAATAGGTTTTGATAAAATCATAACTCTCTACACTAATTTGCTGCGTTAAAACTTCAGCAGGTTGTTTAGTGCTTGAGAAATAATGAATGTTTTGGTCTTGCTGCAAACCAGTTTCACGCAAATGCGAAGTTAAAACTAAACCTTTAAGCGAGCGTAAACGCGAAAGCGCTACGTATGCTTGCCCGGGGGCGAAGGCATCGCCAATATCAATAATCGCTTTATCAAAAGTTAAACCCTGACTTTTATGGACTGTAATTGCCCAGGCTAATTTTATAGGATATTGTACAAATGAGCCGGCAACATTTTCTGCAATCTCGTTTGTAGCTTCGTTTAATTTGTATTTAACGTTTTCCCAGGTGTATGGCGAAATGGAAATTACAGTTCGCTCATCCGGAAGTTCAATTTCAATAGTATCTTTTTCAATGTTATGAACAACGCCTATTTTACCATTGTAATAACGCTTTTCGGCAGTCATATCGTTTTTAATGAACATAACCTGCGCCCCAACTTTAAGCTCTAAACTTTTCTCGTTTGGGTAGGCATATTCGCTAAATTCGCCTGTAATCTTTGCTTCAAAAAAGTAAGATTTAGTTTTTAACTGAGTCAGCCTTTCTCTGTTAATGGCATCAGCTTTATTGTTATGGGTAGTTAAAGTAATGTAATTTTCATCCGCTGCAGGCTTAAAATCTTGCCTGAAGTGCTGCCGAAGTAATGCTGTGTCTTCAGAAGTGATTTTATTATTTCTTAAATTGTTTAACAAATCGATAAACACAGCATCATCCTGGCGATAAATTTTATCCAGCTCAATATAAATTGGTGGGTTATTTTGCAAAGCCAAGGCATCAAAAAAGTAAATGCTTTTATAAAAAGCAGCCATTGCCCGCCATTCATCGTTTTTTACCACTGGTGGCAACTGATGTAAATCGCCAATAAAAAGCAGCTGAACACCGCCAAACGGTACGTTTCTGTTTCTGCGGATGTAACGTAAAGAAAAATCAATCGCATCGAGCATATCCGCTCGAAGCATACTTACTTCATCAATTACAAGCAATTCCAACTCTTGAATCATGCGCCGTTTGTTGCCTTGCATATTTAAATGCTTAACAATTGTTTTAGGCGTATTAAAGTTAAATGTGATGTTTTGGTTGATAATACTGGAGGCCGCATCCGGAAAAAACGCCCCGAAGGGCAACTGAAAAAGGGAGTGAATGGTAACACCAGCTGCATTAATTGCTGCAATGCCGGTTGGCGCACAAATCATTGCTTTTTTATGCGTGAGCTGAATTAATTTGCGCAAAAAAGTGGTTTTACCAGTACCGGCTTTCCCCGTTAAAAAGACATGTTTTGAAGTGTAATTAACAAATTTTGCAGCAATTTCTGCTGGCATAGAAGTTTCCTCTAATTCTGGCATTTCTTTTAAAAAACTTGTGTAAATAATATGGCGGGATAATTTTAAAATTAGCCAATATTTAGCAAAGTAACGTATTACTTGCTAATTTCGTGAGCATTTAAATTATAAATATGCCATTTAGAATATCATTTTTATTGATTTTGTTATCCTCATTAAACGGATTTACACAAACGGACAACAAAGCTTTCGTTTTAGTTTTAGGCGTTGCACAAGATGGCGGCTTTCCACACATGGGATGTAACAAAATTTGTTGTACCAATGCATGGAAAAATCCTGAAACGCAAAAGGCTGTCGCTTCATTAGCGCTCGTTGACCCGAAAACAAAAAGATGGTATTTGTTTGATGCTACACCCGATATAAAGAAGCAATTGCAGAATTTTAGAAAGCAAACAAAAAATTTATACCCCTATTTGCCAGATGGTATTTTCATCACACATGCACACATCGGTCATTATACAGGTTTGATGGAATTTGGCCGGGAGGTGATGAATACCAAAAGCCTGAACATTTATGTATTGCCCAAATTAAAATCCTTTTTGGAGGATAATGGACCGTGGAATCAATTGGTGACATTACAAAATATTAAAATTACAGTTTTAGAGAATGATAAACCTTTTGAGCTGGGCGAAAATAAAGTAACGGCTTTCACAGTTCCACATCGTGATGAATACTCAGAAACCGCTGGCTTTGAAATTGCTACGCAAATTAAAAAATATCTTTTTATACCTGATATTGATAAATGGTCTAAATGGAATGAAAGTATTGTTGAGCGGGTGAAAAATGTAGATTTTGCCTTTTTAGATGCTACTTTTTACAATGCCGAAGAACTTGGCAATAGACCAATAAGCGAGGTGCCGCATCCTCTGGTTACAGAAACCATAAAAATATTTAAGGATGAACCTGCAAGTGTGAAATCGAAAATTAAATTCATTCATTTAAACCATACTAATAAATTGTTATGGGATAAAAATGCCCAAAAGGATTTTTTGAGAAGTGGCTTTGGTTTGGCACAGCAAAACGGTGTTTATTAGCAGATTTTGAGTTAATTAAAACCGATTGACGTAGAAATCCTTTTTGGTGCAGATCTTCGACAAGCTCAGATTGACAATGACAAAAAGATTGTAACAAAAGCGGGGCAGATTTAACCTAAGAATTACTGCAATTGCTTTACAAAAAATGATTAGCTACTGGGTTTTCAATTAAACAATTAAGCGGTAAAAACAGTTAACCAATTTTCTTATCTTTGCAGCCTGGTGAAACAACATTATTCAAATCTTATCGCTGTTAAATTCCTTTAACAAGGTTTCATCGCCATTGTACCCAAAAATTTTATTATGCTTAACCCTGAAATAGAAAAACGCAAAACCTTTGCCATTATTAGTCACCCCGATGCGGGAAAAACCACTTTAACAGAGAAATTTCTGCTTTTTGGTGGTGCAATTAATACGGCTGGAGCGGTAAAACGTAACAAGGCAAATCAGAGCAATACATCCGATTTTATGGAAATTGAGAAACAACGTGGTATCTCGGTTGCAACTTCGGTTATGGGTTTTGAATATAGCGGCAAGCGAATTAATATTTTGGATACGCCTGGTCACAAGGATTTCGCCGAAGATACTTACCGAACTTTATCGGCTGTGGATAGTGTTATTTTGGTTGTGGATTGTGTTAAAGGTGTAGAGGAACAGACCGAAAAACTGATGTCGGTTTGCCGTATGCGTAACACACCGGTAATCATTTTCGTAAATAAAATGGACCGTGAGGGTAAAGAAGCCTACGATTTATTAGATGAAATTGAAGAAAAGTTAAATATTAGTTTGTGCCCACTTTCTTGGCCAATTGGGCAAGGACATACATTTAAAGGTGTTTATAGCATTTACAACAAACATTTAAATTTATTTAATTCTGATAAAACCAAAGTAACCGATTCGGTTGTGGCTGCAAATGATTTAAACGACCCATCGTTATTAAATTATTTAAAAGAAAATGAAATTAACACCTTAAAAGATGATGTTGAACTGGTAGATGGAATTTATGGTAAAATTGAAAAAGATTTATATACCGAAGGCTTAGTAGCCCCTGTATTTTTTGGCAGTGCGATTAATAATTTCGGCATAAAAGAGCTTTTAGATACGTTTATTGATATTGCGCCATCGCCACGCCACCGCGAAGCCGAAGAACGTGATGTGTTGGTAGAAGAGAAAAACTTTAGTGGTTTCGTTTTCAAAATTCACGCCAATTTAGACCCAAAACACCGCGATAGAATTGCTTTTTTACGTATTTGCTCGGGTAAATTTGAGCGTAATAAATTTTACTATCATACCCGTCAGGATAAGAAATTAAAATTTTCGAATCCGATGGATTTTATGGCAAACGAGAAAAGCATAGTTGAAGAGGCTTGGCCAGGCGACGTGGTTGGTTTATATGACAGTGGCAACTTTAAAATTGGCGATACATTGACCGAAGGCGAAAAATTGCAGTTTAAAGGTATTCCGAGTTTCTCTCCATCTATTTTTAAAGAGGTAGAAAATATGGACCCAATGCGCACCAAACAATTAGAAAAAGGTATTGAACAATTAACGGATGAAGGTGTGGCGCAATTATTTGTAATGCAACCCGGAAATAGAAAAGTAATTGGTGCGGTTGGGGAACTTCAGTTTGAGGTTATAAATTTCCGTTTGGAGCATGAATATGGTGCGAAATGTCGTTTCCGAACCTTGAGTTACACACGCTCGAGCTGGGTAACATCAACAGACAGAAAAAAATTAGATGAATTTGTGAAGCGTAAGCAACAACATATTGGTTTTGATAAAGAAGCAAACCCGGTTTATTTATCAGATAGTGATTATATGATTAATCTAACCAAACAGGATTATCCTGATATCGATTTCCATAAAACTAGTGAGTTTAAGAGTTAACTGATTAAACTCCAATAAAAAAACCGCTCAAAAATATTTTGAGCGGTTTTTTTGTAAAATATATAATTATTTCAACTTGTTAAGCGCCGTTTTAATTCTCGGTAACATATCCTTAATATCTTGCAAGGTACATGCACCAACTGATGCTCTGAACCAAGGCATACTATGTTCATTACCGAAAGCAGAGAATGGAACAAGTGCAGCTCCGGCTTCTTTAATTAAATAGAAGTTTACATCTGCACTATCTTTTAATAATTGTCCGTCTTCAGTAGTTTTACCAATGTAATCTATTTTAATGGTTAAATAAATTGCGCCCATTGGCTCAACCGCATCAACATTAAAACCTTCGTTTTTCAACTCGTTAAAACCATTGTAAAGTGCGTTTAAACTATCTTGAATTTGAGCTTTGAAGCTTGTTAAGAACGAATCTACTAGTGCTTTATCATTAAAGTAATTTGACATGGCAACTTGTTCGGCTTTTGGTGCCCAGGCGCCCATGTGTCCAACCAAAGCTTTCATTCTGTTAACGATATCTTCCGGACCGAAACCCCAACCAACACGTACGCCAGTTGCAGCTAAACATTTCGAAGTACCATCAACAAAAATAGTAAACTCACGCATTGCCGGGCGTAATGAAACCGGGTTTACATGCTCTTTTCCAAAAGTTAAAAGCGAATAAATCTGGTCGTACATTAAGTACAATGGTTTTTCATCCGCTCCGCGGGATGCATTTTCTTCTAAAATTACATCGCAAATCTCAGCTAAAGACTCCGCATCGAACATTGTTCCGGTTGGGTTTAATGGCGAACATAAAGCCAACATTGTTGCACCTTTTAAATGTGGTTTCAGTTGCGCTGCAGTTGGCATAAAGTTATGCGCCGCATCGGTTTCAACAGCAATTGATTTAGCCGAAGTTAAATGACAATAATGATTGTTATTCCATGATGGCGCCGGAAAAACAACAGTATCTCCCGGGTCAATTACGGCTAAATACGCCGCATAAATTAACGGACGAGAGCCACCAGAAACTAAAATACTGTTGGTGTTATATTCTAAACCAAACCTATCTTTTAATAATTCCGAAACGGTTTCTCTTAATTGTAAAACACCATCAGCTGGCGGATAATTAGTTTGATTTGCATTATAGGCTTCAACTATTCCAGCTTTCAATTCTGTTGGGATTGGGTAGATATTTGAATCGAAATCGCCTATGGTTAAGTTAGCGATTGATGCACCTTTGCGCTTCATATCGTTAACCTCGTTACCAATTTTTATAATCTCTGAGCCAATTAATGCTCCAGCTAATTTTGATACTTTCATTATAATGTTTTTTGTCGCTACACACGTCATTGCGAGGCAAGAAGCAATTCAAACCAAGAGATTGCTTCGTAACTCGCAATGACGACTTAACGGATTAACTCTTCTATTGCTTTATTCACTTTATCAAAACCAAATTGATTTAAAATCGATTGCATTGAAGCAGCAATTTGTTCGTTGCAAAGGTTGCCGATGCTTCCTTCGTGTGTATGATGTATTTGGCTCGATGGTGCAAAAGTACCATTTTCTATTTGTTCGCCAACTATTTTATAAGCCTCTCTGAAAGCAACACCTTGTAAAGCCAATTCGTTAACCACTTCTACGCTAAACAAATAATCGTATTTTTTATCTTTTAAAATATCATCCTTAATGGTAATGTTTTGAAACATAAATGTAGCTATCTCCAAACATTCGTTTAACGAAGTTATTGCAGGGAAAAGGTTTTCTTTTAGCAATTGTAAATCGCGATGGTAGCCCGATGGAAGATTGGTAATCATCATGGCAATTTCATTTGGCAAAGCCTGAATTTTGTTGCAACGAGAACGAATCAGCTCAAATACATCAGGGTTCTTTTTGTGTGGCATAATGCTAGAACCCGTAGTTAACTCTGCCGGAAAGCTAATGAAACTAAAATTCTGGTTGATGAACAAGCAAACATCCATTGCCATTTTAGCTAAAGTTGCAGCAACTGCGCTCATTGCTTGCGCTAAAATTCTTTCGGTTTTACCGCGACCCATTTGTGCATATACTACATTGTAATTTAAGCTTTCAAAACCCAATAAATCAGTTGTTAAAGTTCTGTTTAGTGGAAAAGATGAACCGTAACCTGCGGCAGAACCTAATGGATTTTTATTGGTGATTTTCCAGGCAGCTAACATCAGTTCCATATCATCGGCAAGGCTTTCTGCATAAGCGCCAAACCATAAACCAAATGATGATGGCATCGCAATTTGCAAATGCGTGTAACCGGGCATCAATTTATCTTTATGCGTATTGCTCAGCTCTATTAGTTGATTAAACAAAGTTGATGTTTGGTTAACCATATCTTCAATGCAAGCCCGAAAAAATAGTTTTAAATCAACCAAAACCTGGTCGTTACGCGAGCGACCGCTATGAATTTTTTTACCGGCCTCACCAATACGTTGGGTTAGCAGCCACTCCACCTGCGAGTGTACATCTTCAACGGTATCTTCTATAGTAAAGTTGCCGGCCTCAATTTCAGCGTAAATATTTTTAAGCTCCTTTTGTACAGTTTCCAATTCATCCGCGGTAAGCAAACTAATGGTTTCTAACATTTGCGTGTGCGCCAATGAGCCTAACACATCAAACTTTGCCATTTGTAAATCCAATTCTCGGTCTTTACCAACAGTAAAGGTTTCCACGAATTTATTTACATCAATATTTTTTTGCCAAATCTTCATTTCATTTTATTTAACCTCAAAGTGCGCTGAGTTTTTCACGAAGAGCGCTAAGCTGTTTATAATCAAATTATTATTGCAAGGTACTAGGCAATAGATTGCTTCATACCTCTCAATAAAGTTTTCATTGTATTTCTAAACAAGAGAATTCCTCTTGCGTCATAAAATCATTTATTAATTGCTTTTTCTTTATCAAAACATCAGCGATTCCTGATGTTGTATTATTTCCAAAACGCAGCCAAATTATTTTTGGAGGATGTCCATATAGATTGGAAAACTCATAAAAGTCAGCATTGAAAATTGCCACGATAAATTTATTTTGGCCAGCAAATGTCCAGATTTCCTTGTCAGATTTATTTTCTAATTTCAACTGCCTGATTTGATTGCAGTCCGAGAATTCGGTTTCCAAAAGTTTTACAATTCTGTAAGAAATATTTTGGTCGAATAACAATTTCACTAGGCAACTCTAATTTTATGCTCTCTATCTGCTGAATAAGCCAAACATGATAAAACTTCCTCCTCACTTATTTCAGGAAAATCTACAAGAATTTGCTCTACGGTCATTCCATTAGCTAACCATCCTAAAACATCATAAACTGCAATTCTAGTGCCTCTTATGCAAGGTTTTCCAAAACGTTTGCTGGAATCAATTTCTATAAACTTAGAATAAGTTTTCATGTAGTAAAGATATGCAATATTATAAGAACTTCAATTTAACCGCAAAGCGAACTTCGTCATTGCGAGGCACGAAACAATCCTCTTTCAAATTAAGTTTATCGTTGCGAGTACGAGTGCTTTAAGATTGCTTCGTACCTCGCAATGACGTATTACAGTATAACTGGTTTCAACATATTTACATAACCTTCCACACCTTCTGCAACCTCTCTAACATATAAAAATTCATCAGCCATGTGTGAGCGGCCAGAAAAACCCGGGCCACATTTTACCGATGGAATATCCAATAAAGCTTGGTCTGATGTTGTTGGCGAACCATAAGTTGTTTTACCTAGAGCCACACCCGCCTGAACTACAGGATGATTTTTATCAATTGATGATGGTTTCAAACGGATAGAGCGTGGTGTAACATCGCAACCTACATTTGCTCGAATAATTTCCAAAACTTGTTCATTGGTGTAAGCATCAGTTACCCTAACATCAACCGTGAAAGTACAATTTGCCGGCACTACATTATGTTGCGAACCTGCATTAATAATCGTAACAGTCATTTTTAACGGACCAAAAACCTCAGATACTTTTGGAAATTGATAATTCCTAAACCATTCAATATCTGCTAAAGCTTTGTAAATAGCATTTTCGCCTTCTTCCCTAGCCGCATGACCCGCTTTACCATGAGCCACACAATCTAAAACCAACAAACCACGTTCGGCAATAGCCAAATTCATTTCTGTCGGTTCGCCTACAATCCCAAATTCAAGTTCGCCCAAATCAGGCAAAACCAATTCTAAACCATTGTTCCCAGAAATCTCTTCTTCCGCAGTTGCGGCCAAACAAATGTTATATTTTAAGTTTTCTTGCTCGAAATAGTACAAAAACGTGCCAATTAGTGAAACCAAACAACCGCCTGCATCGTTACTGCCTAAGCCGAAAAGTTTATCGCCTTCTATTGCTGCATCATAAGGGTCGCGGGTGTAACCAGAATTGGGCTTCACTGTATCATGATGTGAGTTTAGCAATAAAGTAGGTTTGCTGGCGTCAAAATGCTTATTATATGCCCAAACATTGTTCATTTTACGATGAATGCTAACACCTCGCTCCTCTAAAAACTGCGCAATTAAATTTGCAGTTCTGTCTTCTTCCTTGCTAAACGACTGAATGCGAATTAATTGTCGCAACAAATCCAGACTTTCCTTTTGTATTTTTTCTAACAACATAGTATCGAGTAGTTAGTATCAAGTATCAAGACTAATCTCAAACTTGCACTTTTTAAATTATTGGCCAGGTACATCTTCCATTTTACCTTAACCATTTTACATTAAGCTTAGCTTTCTTTTGTGTACAAATTTCCTGCTTTTAGCGCCGATAATTTAATACCTTTTATCAATGATGAACTAAAGCCATTGTGCTCCATTTCGTTTAAACCGGCAATGGTACAACCTTTCGGCGAAGTTACTTTATCTATTTCTGATTCCGGGTGCGTGCCGTGTAATAAAAGCAAATCGGCTGCGCCTTTTGCCGTTTGCACCGCCATTTTAAGCGCTTCATCTGCATGGAAACCAATTTCTACACCACCTTGCGATGCTGCCCTAATTGCTCTTAAGAAAAAAGCAATTCCGCAAGCACAAAGTGCCGTAGCCGAAGTCATCAAATCTTCATTTATTTTCACGACAGAGCCAACCGTCTCAAACATTTTGGTCACATCCGTAATATTTTCTGCCGAAGCATTATCACTTGCCATACAAGTCATCGATTGGCCAATTGCAATAGCTGTATTTGGCATTACGCGAACAACCTCAACGTTTTCGCCTAATTTATCTCTAACCGCAGCGCAACTCACACCAGAAATTACAGAAATAACCAGATGTTTGGCTGCAATTATAGAAGGTTGAATTTCATCCAAAACCGTATTTAATTGTTGGGGCAAAACAGCAAGAATTACAACATCGGCAGCAGAAACCGCTTCTTTATTATTATTGCTTACACCAAAGCCCGCATCAGCGAAAGATTTTAAATGGTCAATATTTCTACGGGTTAGCGTAATATCTGCAGCTTTGGCAAAATCAGCCTTTACAAGGCCTTTTGCTAAAGATAAACCAATATTTCCACTCCCGATAATGGCTATTTTCTTGTTCATTTGGTTCGATTTAATTAATTCTACTAATTGAATTTAAATTGTAATACTTTAAGCGTATTCAAGATATGAAAAGCAGTTTCTCTGGTTCTTTTTAATGTTAGTCCTGCTATTCACTTCGATCTTTTTTAAACTCATTGTCATGCGCCCCAACATCGTCATTGCGAGGAGGAACCAAGTGGCAATCTTTATGGTTTGTTCCACTAAAAAAGTATTTTCGTTTCTATCAGGTTTATAAAATCTCCGTCACTGCGAGGCACGAAGCAATCTTATTGCGATAATTGAATAGCGATAGTTTTAAGATTGCTTCGTGCCTCGCAATGAAGAAACGGCGATAGGTCGTCAACCTTTTAGCTTATACCCTATTTCAACATCTTCGTTCCAAAAACTCCATTAGCAAGCTCATTTAATTCATCGGCTTTGCCGATATAAACTGCTGAAACACCCTTTTTAATGGCTTCAAATGCATTATGTAATTTCGGAATCATGCCACCTTGCACTGTACCATCTGCTTTTAAACCCTCAAATTCATCAGCTTTGATTTCTGTCACAACAGATGAATCATCATTAACATCTTTCAAAACTCCTTTTTTCTCAAAGCAATATACCAAACGTGTTTCATATAAAGCAGACATCGCCACGGCAACCGAAGATGCAATTGTATCTGCGTTAGTGTTTAGCAATTGTGTATCTCCATCATGCGTAATGGCACATAAAACCGGAACTAATCCAGCTTTCAACAAGCTTTTTAATGTTTCTGCGGAAACTGAGTTTTCGTCTAAATCGCCAACAAAACCATAATCAATAGTAGCCCCCTCTAAATCTCCCCCAGTTGGGGAGACTTTTATAATGGGTCTTTTTTTAGCTTTAATAATGTTTCCATCAGCGCCTGTTAAACCAATTGCATTGATGCCTTTGGCTTGTAATTGGGCAACCATGTTTTTATTAATCAATCCGGCATAAACCATTGTTACAACACGCAGGGTTTCAATATCCGTAATCCGCCTGCCTTCAACCATTTTTGCTTCAATACCTAAGCTTTCGCCCAGTTCGGTTGCAATTTTACCGCCACCATGAACCAAAATTTTATCACCGGGCAAAGCCGTAAAATCCAACAGAAACTGGTGTAGGTTTGCAGAATTATCAATTACATTTCCACCGATTTTTATGATTGTAAGTTGTTTCATTTTATTTAGCTTAAAGCTTAAAGCAAAATGCTGAAAGCTTTGGTCTTTTAGCTTTAGTCTTTCTGCTTTTTATAATTCCTCCAATATCGCTTTAATCACCGCTTGCGCTGCCCATAAACGATTACCTGCTTCATGAATAACCAATGAATTTGGTCCATCTAAAATTTCAGAAGATAATTCCAAATCTCTACGAACAGGTAAACAGTGCATCACTTTTGCATCATTCGTAAATTTCAACTTTTCGTTGTTCATCATCCATCCATCAGGATAAGTTAAAACCTTGCCATATTCTTTATAGCTGCTCCAGTTCTTTACATAAACATAATCAGCGCCAGCCAAAGCCTCTTCTATATTATATTGAATATCTGCACCCGGTGTAAATTCTTCAGCCAGTTCATAACCTTCAGGTTGGGCAATGGTAAAATCAATCATCCCCTCTGCTTGTGCTTTACACATCCATTCTGCAAAAGAATTTGGAACTGCTTGCGGCAAAGCTTTTACATGTGGCGCCCAAGCCAAAACAACTTTGGGTTTTCTGCCATCAGGTTGCTTTGTCCAGGTTTCGTGAATGGTAATAATATCGGCAAAACTCTGCAGCGGATGACGAGTAGCACTCTCCAAACTCACAACAGGAACAGCGCAATATTTTACAAATTTGTTAAAGAAATCTTCGCTGTAATCTTCCTCGCGGTTGTTCAGTTTTGGGAAAGAGCGTAATCCTAAAATATCGCAATATTGACCCATCACAGCAGCAGCCTCACGAATATGTTCAACTGTTGAGCCATTCATAACTACACCATCCTGGGTTTCTAAAGCCCAACCCTCTTTATCCAAATTCA
Source organism: Pedobacter sp. Leaf132 (assembly GCF_920984695.1). Taxonomy (NCBI): domain Bacteria; kingdom Pseudomonadati; phylum Bacteroidota; class Sphingobacteriia; order Sphingobacteriales; family Sphingobacteriaceae; genus Pedobacter; species Pedobacter sp. Leaf132. Next base: position 65,896 of record NZ_CAKLBO010000004.1, read on the forward strand.
TAACCATTACATTCATACCTAAATTTAAAGCAGCCTTTTGAGTGCTTAAACGGGTACGCAAACTAGGATTCATAAAAACCAAACCTAAAGTTTTGTTTTTACCCAAACTCTGGTGCGCATAAGGATTCGCCTTTAATTCAAGCGCATCTTTTACAAATTGTTTGATGTTTGGAACATCGTGTACGGAAGTGAAAAGTTTCATTTTAAGACGTTGTAAGTAGTAAGTTATACGTTATAAGTTTTGTGTATCCCTCATTAAAAAATAAAATTATGCCAGCTCACACTAACCTCTTATGCTGTCGTCATTGCGAGGCACGAAGCAATCTATCTAATTAGATTGCTTCGTGTCTCAATGACGAGTGTATTATATTACTTTACCAGCTTCCCGAAAGCCGCTAAAAATTCATCAGCATGTGCTTTAGTTAAATTTAATGCTGGCAATAAACGGATTACATTTGGTTTAGCTTCGCCAGTAAAAATGAAGTGCTTAAATAACAATTCTTTTTTTACATGTGCTAACTCCTCCGGCAATTCAATTCCAATCATCAGTCCGCGACCGCGAACTTCTTTTACCTGCTCAAATTTCTTTAATTCAGTGATAAGGTAGTTGCCAATTTCTTCGGCATTTTTCATTAGGTTATCTTGCTCCATAACTTCAAGAACTGCTAAAGCTGCCGCACAAGCTAAGTGGTTACCGCCGAAAGTTGTGCCCAATTCGCCATGCCAAGGCTTAAATTTGGGTGCGATAGAAATTCCCGCAACCGGAAATCCGTTACCCATCCCTTTTGCCATGGTGTAAACATCAGCTTCAACTCCAGACCAATCATGCGAATAAAATAAGCCTGTTCTACCGTAACCACACTGAACTGAATCGGCTATGTAAACCGCGTTATATTCATCGCAAAGCGAACGGATTTTTTGTAAGAAACTTTTTGAAGCTTCTTTTATGCCACCAACACCTTGTATACCTTCGATAATTACAGCAGAAATTTCATCGCCCTGCGATTTAAAAGTTTCTTTTAAAGCTACCTCATTATTAAAAGGCAAAAAGATTACATTTTCGGTTTGGTTAACCGGTGCAACAATTTTAGGGTTATCGGTTACCGCGACCGCTAAAGAAGTACGACCATGGAAAGCACCACTAAAAGCAATAACTTTCTTTCTGCCATTGTAAAAAGAAGCAAGCTTTAAAGCGTTTTCATTTGCTTCTGCACCAGAATTTACCAAAAACAGCTGGTAATCTTTCTTTCCAGAAACCTGACCTAATTTTGCTGCCAATTGCACTTGCAAAGGAATTTTAACCGAATTAGAATAAAATCCAACTTTATTTAATTGGTCAGTTAAACGACTTACATAGTGCGGATTGGTATGGCCAATCGAAATCACCGCGTGACCGCCGTATAAGTCTAAGTATTTTTGTTCATTAGCATCCCAAACATTACTGCCTGATGCCTTTGTAATTTCTATATCGTTAAGAGGGTAAACGTCGAATAAGTTCATATTACTTGTTATAAGTTGTACGTTTTAAGTTATAGGTTTGGGTGCTCTTACTCTTGAAATTAAATTGATAAGCATTGCCTTAACTTCGTTAATACTATTTGATAAAATTGTGAATTCATCTTCAGTTAGGTAATCTAAATCTTTTGATAAAATCAAAAAGTATTCAGTTTCATTAGCCGAGCCCAAAGAGATATTTAAAAAATTAGCCAAATCCGCTTGTGAATTTTTACCACAACCTTCGGCAATGTTTGCTGGTATTGATGCCGCTGCCCGCCGTAGTTGATTTGTTAAACTGTAAATTTCTTCTTTTGGAAATCTGGCACTTATTTTATAAACGCTTAGTGTAAGCTGATGGGCTTTATCCCAAACTTTCAAGTCTTTAAAATTCTGCATACACTTATAACGTATTACGTAAAACTTAAAACCCCACCGCTTTCAAACGCAAGCCTGCTGTTTCTTCCAAGCCAAACATTAAGTTCATATTTTGAACCGCTTGGCCGCTGGCGCCTTTTAGGAGGTTATCAATAATACTGATGATGAATAATTTATTGCCATGCTTTTCTACATGAACCAGTGCTTTATTGGTGTTTACAACCTGTTTTAAATCGATGTTTTTCCGGCTAACGTGCGTAAATGGATGTGTATTGTAATAATCTTCGTAAATGGCTTGCGCTTCTTCTAAAGTCAAATCGCTTTCCAGGTACATCGCCGCCAAAATCCCTCTGGTAAAATCTCCGCGTTGCGGGATGAAGTTTAAAACAGCCCCCTCCAAACCTCCCCCAGAAGTGGAGGCTTTAGCAGCTTGCAGAAGGCTTTCGCCAATTTCATTTAAATGCTGATGCTCAAAAGCCTTATAAACCGAAAGATTATTATTTCTCCAGCTAAAATGAGAAGTTGAAGCAAGGCTTTGTCCGGCGCCGGTTGAACCTGTAGTTGCATTGATGTGAACTTCATTTTTAATTAAACCTTTTGCAGCTAATGGCAATAAGCCCAATTGAATACAAGTTGCAAAACAGCCCGGATTAGCAATATTATTTGCGGAAGCAATCTTGCCCTTATTTAACTCTGGCAGCCCATAAACAAACTCTCTATCCAAATTTTGAATCTTGAATTTTGAATTTTGACTTAACCTAAAATCCTGAGATAAATCGATGATTTTTATGTTTTCGTTAATCTGATTAGCGTCCAAAAATTTCTTTGCATCACCGTGCCCAACGCACAAAAACAGCACATCGATATCCTGTGGAATATCACCTACAAAACGTAAATCAGTATCGCCAATTAAATCGGCATGAACATCAGAAATTAGGTTTCCGGCGTTGCTTGTACTATTTACGAAAGCAATCTCAACGTTTGGATGGTTAATTAGGATACGAAGCATTTCGCCGCCTGTATATCCTGCACCACCAATTATTCCTGCCTTAATTTTGTTACTCATAATCTGTTCTATCAATTATAGATGGATATGAAAATTAGTTTTAATAACCCTTCGACAAGCTACCGATGTAAATCGGGACAAGTCAGGATGACAATTGTAAAGAGATTGCTTCGTCGTTCCTCCTCGCAATGACGAAGCAGGAACGGAAGCTTTCTACTTTAGTCTTTTAGCTTTAAGCTTCTTCAGAATTCACTTTATGCCAAATCATTACCTGGTTACCGAAGATTTTAGAGAAACCTTTAACATCTTCTCCGCTCCAGGCGTTGTTCATTTCGCCGTAGCTACCAAATTTATTGCTCATTAAATCGTGGTTAGATTCTATACCAATAATTTGGAAACGATAAGGCAACAATTCAACAAAAACTTTACCGCTTACTACTTTTTGAGTATCCGCTAAAAAAGCCTCTATATTCCGCATAATTGGGTCGTGAAACTGACCTTCATGCAACCAGTTACCGTAGAAAGAAGATAATTGTTCTTTCCAGCTTAGCTGCCATTTCGTTAAAGTATGTTTTTCTAATGTATGGTGTGCTTTAATAATTAAAACAGGGGCGGCTGCTTCAAAACCAACACGACCTTTAATACCGATAATTGTATCGCCAACATGAATGTCGCGGCCAATACCAAATGGCTGTGCAATAGCTTGCAATTTCTGAATCGCTCTTACAGGCGCTAAAGTTTCGCCATCAATTGCCACTAATTCTCCCTTTTCAAAAGTTAACTCTAGCTTACGCGATTCTGTTTCAGAAACCTGAGTTGGCCATGCACTTTCTGGTAAAGTTTCATTAGAAGTTAAAGTTTCCTTACCACCTACAGAAGTTCCCCATAAGCCTTTATTAATCGAATATCTTGCTTTTTCAGCACTATATTCAACACCATGTTCAGCCAAATATTCTATTTCCGCTTCGCGGGATAATTTTAAATCTCTAATCGGTGTAATGATTTCAACCTCTGGAATAATTATGTTAAAAATCATGTCGAAACGTACTTGATCGTTTCCAGCACCTGTACTTCCGTGAGCTACATAATCAGCACCGATTTTTTTTACATAATTTGCAATCGCCGTTGCCTGACTAACACGTTCTGCACTAACAGAAAGCGGATAAGTTGCATTTTTTAATACATTGCCGAAGATTAAATATTTAATACAACCATCGTAATAATTATCTGTTTCATCTACCACAGCGTGAGATTTTACACCTAAAGCGTAGGCTCTTTTCTCAATTTCCTGCAATTCTTCATCAGAAAAACCACCAGTATTTACAATAACAGAATGAACTTCTAAGCCACGATCTTGAGCAAGATAAATACAGCAAAATGAGGTATCAAGACCTCCACTAAAAGCTAAAACAACTTTCTTCTTCATTATTTATTAAATAATAGGGTAAATAAAAACATCAATACTTTAAAGCCCGATTTCGGCTTAGGTTTAACAACTAAACGCTGCTTTATACGCATAAAGCGTTCGTATAATTTCGGTTTCTTCTGCAATTCTTCAGCAAATTTCTTGGCTGCATCGTGCTTTTGAGTAGCTGGGTCGTACAGCATTGCTGTACACATGCAATTTTTCCGCTCCTTCATTTTCAAAATCTCAAAGTTTACACAGCTTTGGCAACCTTTCCAAAATTCTTCATCCTGCGTTAATTCAGAATAAGTAACAGGTTCATAACCTAAATCAGAATTGATTTTCATTACGGCTAAACCAGTGGTTAATCCAAAAATTTTGGCTTTAGGATAAAGGCTTCTCGAAAGTTCGAAAACCTTCTCTTTAATGGCATGAGCCAAACCTGCTTTTCTAAATTCAGGAGATACGATTAATCCGGAGTTGGCAACAAATTGCCCATGGCTCCAGGTTTCGATATAGCAGAAACCTGCCCATGTACCGTCTTTATGGAATGCAATAACAGCTTTGCCTTCTTGCATTTTATTTGCAACATATTCAGATGAACGTTTTGCAATGCCTGTACCACGTGCTTTAGCAGATTCGGCCATCTCGGTTACGATTTGTTCTGCAAATACACGATGTTCAGGTAGTGCAACCTGCACTATAAATTCGTTAATATCCATTCGTTTTCTAACGAAAAATTATAAGTATTCTTGTTAATTGGGTTTTTAGAGAGGATCAATTCCTCATTACGTTTAGTTGAGTTACTAAATACGTGGAGTAAAATTTTGCCGACTTGTGGGATAGAATACGGGCTGAAAACGATTAATAAATAAACTCTCACCAGCAATTAAGTATGCTGTGATAATTGAAAGTTTATGTAAAAATTGTTTAATCATTATTTACGTATTAAAACGGCTTTAACTCCATTGAGGTGCAAAGGTTTAAATAATTATCGAGTTCTACAATATTAAACTGATTTTTTTATTTTATAATAACAATTTATTAAAGTAATCTGACGGTTTTAGACAAAATTTCATAAAAATAACCATCCTTCCACCAAATAAATTTCAGCTTACGAAACGAATTTTTGTGTAGCGTTTTCAACAATGTTAAAATACAGAGCAGAACTTTAACATCTACTTAACATCATTTAACAACCTCCCAATAGGTTTAAACACAATATTTGTATCCATGTAGCGAATGGCTCTGCCCTTTCGTTTCATTTTAAAATTCAAAAAGAAATTAAAACGAATGAGAAACTTTACATCGAAAAAAAACAGTTTTATAATTTTAGCTCTAGCGGTATGCTCAATATTTTTATCCTCTTGTGGAAAAACAGACGTTACAGACACAACAGTTTCTTATCTGCGAGTATTAAACGGCTCGCCAAGCTTGGCCACTTTTAATGTCTATTTAGCGGGAACTATTATTAATTCAGCAGCATTACCATTCGCAGGCTCAACATCGTATACCTCAAGAAGTTCTGGAGCATACAATTTAAAATTTACCAGCGCAAGTAGCGCCGAAGCTTTATTCTCTAAAGATATCACACTAAACCCTAGTACAAATTACTCGTATTACCTGGTTAATAAACCAGGGCAATTAGATGGTTTTATAGTTATTGATGACCTTTCTGTTTCATCAAAGGATAAGGCATATATCCGATTTATTAATTTATCTACAGATGCAGGAGCATTTGATTTGGCAAAAACCGGCGCTGCCACATCACTAATTACCAATAAAACTTATAAAACGGCAAGTTCATTTATTGCTGTTGATGCCGGCACAATTTCGTTCGACATAAAGGATACCTCAACCGGAATTATCAGAGCAACCCAAACAGATGTTGTGCTTAGCGCAGGTATACATTATGATGTAATTTCTTGCGGATTACTAAATCCGGCAAATGATACTGAAAAGGCATTGACCATACAGGTTTTAGCCATTAAATAAACTCAATCTTACCCAAAAAATCAATTAAATGGTAAGTCGTTCTTTATTTAGAACGGCTTTTTTTATGATCTCAGATAGCCAAATTGAACTGCTTTAATTGAATCAACGTTTGCATGCAGAATTAAGAACCATCAAAATTGATTCGATAAAACCTTATTTAGAATTATTCAAAATAATTTGGAATTTTAAGAATTGTAATGTTATTTTGCAGCTCTTTAGAATTAATCCAAATAAAAACAATGAAAAGATTTATCCCATTTTGTTTAACGTTAGTTATATTATTAAGCTCCGCTACTTCATTTGCACAACAATTTGGAACCATTAAAGGTACCATAACAACCAAAAATGGTAAAGCTGCCGCTTACATATCTGTAGGTTTAAAGGGAAGCGGTAGTGGTACAATTACCGATGATAATGGAAAGTACACCATTCATCGAGTTAAACCCGGCACCTATACTATTAAAGCTTCAGCGGTTGGTATTACATCAGCAGAAAAAGAAGTTAACGTTATTGCCGGCGAAAACAAAGTGATAGATTTTACACTTCAAGAAACAGACCAGGCCTTGGAAGATGTAATCATCGCTGGAAAAAAAAACAGATATAAAATTAGTTTGCCTTCTGCCTCATTACGACTTAATGAGCCATTACTTGAGGCACCCCAAAATATTCAAACCGTTAGCGACCAGGTTATAAAAGACCAACAAATTATTAGCATGAGCGATGGTTTGATAAGAAATGTGAGCGGTGCAGTTCGTGTTGAACATTGGGGTGATATGTACACCAACATTACTATGCGTGGTTCTCAAATTCAGGCTATGCGTAATGGCTTTAATGTGGTTTCTTCATTTTGGGGTCCGCTAACGGAAGACATGAGTTTTGTAGACCATATTGAATTTGTTAAAGGTCCGGCGGGTTTTATGCTAGGCAATGGCGACCCAAGTGGTATGTATAATGTGGTCACAAAAAAACCAACAGGATTTAACCGTGGTGAAGTTTCTTTTACTTTGGGAAGTTATGATTTATACAGAACCAGTATAGATTTAGACCGCAAATTAACCAGCGATGGTAAGTTATTGTTCAGATTAAATGGTGCTGCACAAACTAAAGGCTCATTCAGACCGTATGAGCAAAATGACCGTTACAGCATTGCGCCTGTTTTGAGTTATCAAATAACAGATAAAACAAAATTAACTGCAGAATATACTTTTCAGAATGCAAAAATGACCGAAGTTGGTTCGTATTATATTTTCTCGCCAAATGGCTATGCTGCCTTTCCGAGGGAATTAACTATGACACAACCGGGTGTTCCGCCAACGCGTATTAACGACCAAAGTTTATTTTTAAATTTGCAACATAATTTTGATGAGCATTGGAAATTAACAGCTCAGGCTGCATATTTTAAGTACAATCAAATGGGATACAGCTCATGGCCATCAGCTGTAAATGCAAATAATACAGTTATTAGAAACGTTGCCATTTGGGATGCAGCAAGCAGCATGAAATTAGCCCAATTGTTTATTAACGGACAAGCGAAAACGGGCGCCATAAACCATAGAATTTTAGCAGGTTTTGATGGAGGTAAGAAAAACTACATGGCCGATTGGGGCCAAACTCACGATTTAGATTTAGCCTCATCGCCGTTTGATTTGAACAATCCAAACTATGGTTTCCCGGCCAATGGCTTACCAAACTTTAATCGCATTACACCATTAGCGCAAAGGGCTATCAGCGCAGGCGGTTTAATGGATTCGAAATATATTAGTGGTTACGTTCAGGATGAATTAGGATTCTGGGAGAATAGAATCCGCTTAACATTAGCCGGAAGATATACTTATGTTAGCCAGGCAAATTGGGGAGGTGCACCAGATAAAGCTAAAAAAATAACGCCAAGAGTTGGTTTAAGCGTATCGCTTGATAAAAACACAGCAGTTTATGCTGTTTACGATGAAGCATTTACACCACAAAGCGGCTTGTTACGCAATGGCGGAAAAGTAGAACCAATTACCGGAACAAATAACGAAATCGGTATTAAAAAAGATTGGTTTGATGGCAAGTGGAATACAACCCTATCGGCCTACAGAATTCTTAAGCAAAATGAGTTAACCGCCGACCCGACGAATACACCAGGCACAAATTTTAGTGTTGTATTAGGTGAAAAAAGAGCACAGGGAATTGAGTTTGATTTAAGAGGTAAAATAACCGATGGGTTAACATTAATTGCAAACTATGCTTATACAGATTCGAAAGTTACTGAAGTTACGCCTGGTGTTACCGGCATTAATGTTGGAGACGTAATTCCGGGTTTTGCAAAACATGTATCAAATGCCTGGCTAACTTATACCTTACAAGAAGGTACTTTAAAAGGTTCTGGAATTTCGGCAGGCTTTACCTATTTAGCAGATAGAGCAACGGATACCTGGAGTGTTGGTTTGCAAAAATTACCTAACTATTTCAAATTAGATGGTGGACTATTTTACGAACGCCCAAAATTCAAGATTACCGGTAATGCATTTAACATCTTAAATAAATACCTGTTTAGCGGTTCTTACTATCAATGGTTAAACGCTTATTATTATCAAGCCGAAGCACCAAGAAATTACAGAATTAGTGTAGCCTATAAATTTTAATTGAGATAGATGGCTGTAAATAAAAAAAATAAAACCTTTAAGTATTGGGTTGGAAGATTACACTTATGGCTCGGATTAATTGCCGGGCTATTTGTATGTTTCTTAGGCATTACGGGCTGCATTTTAGCTTTCGAAAAAGAAATCGAATTTTATACTCAACCGTACCGCAAGTTAGAAACTCAGAATAAACCATTATTATCGCCAACTACACTAAAGCAAATTGCCGATAAAGCTTTACCTAACAAACATGCGCATAGTGTTACTTACCAACCGGGTAAATCGGCACAAGTGGTTTACTATAATTTTGAGCCAGAGTATTATTACATTGTTTTTGTAAATCAATACACCGGAGCAGTAATAAATGTTAAAAACATGAACGAAGATTTCTTCAGGATTGTAATTATGGGGCATTATTATTTATGGCTACCGCCAGAGATTGGTCAGCCTATATTAACCAGTGCAACCTTAATATTCGTTTTATTGTTAATATCCGGATTAATCCTTTGGTGGCCAAAAAACAAGGCGGCCTCAAAACAAAGATTTTCGGTAAAATGGAATGCAAAATGGAGAAGGGTAAATTACGATTTTCATAATGTATTTGGTTTTTACATCACCTGGATAATTATATTTATTGCCCTAACCGGTATGGTTATGGGTTTTCAATGGTTCGCTAAATCTGTTTATTATGTAAGTTCGGCGGGTAAACCATTAACAGAATTTACCGAAACATTTTCTGATACAACAAGCAATTCAAATCTTAAATTAAACCCTTCTGCGGCTGATAAAATCTGGAATGATTACCTCAAAGCGGATCCAAATTTTAAGGGCAGCATTGATGTTCATGTTCCTGAAAATGAAAAGGCATCTATTGAAATAGCCAAAAACCCCGACCCGGACACTTATTGGAAATCTGATTATAGATATTATGACCAGCACACGCTCAAAGAAATTGAGGTTAAGCATGTTTTTGGCAAAATTAAAAATGCAACTGTTGCCGATAAGATTTACAGAATGAATTATGACATACACGTTGGTTCCATTGCAGGCATTGCAGGTAAAATTATTGCCTTTTTTGCCAGTTTAATTGCGGCAAGTATGCCAATAACCGGCGTTTTAATATGGATTGGCAGAAATCGTAAAAAATCGAAAGCTCAAAAACCATAAAAAAGGATACAGAATAAAGAGGTAAATATTCTTTTAATGATATTCTAAATCTTTGCTTACATAACATATCATTGAAGCCGTTTGACCTAAAATTAAACGGCTTTTATTTTGATTTAATTTCATTTATTAAATTGCGGTATGCAAATCTCCACCTTAAGAAAAACTCTGTTCCTTTTATGTTTGTGCTGCTCATTAAATACATTCGCTCAAGATTCTACCTACACGCGTAGCCTAATTAAAACCTTAACATCTAAAGCATTTTGGGGCAGGGGTTACACAAAAAATGGAATGGCTAAAGCAGCCGATTTTATCACTTCAGAGTATAAAAAAATAGGTGTTTTGCCAATGGGCGATAAATATAAACAGGATTTTAGTTTTCCGGTTAATACTTTCCCGGGTAAAATGAGCCTTAATATTGATGGCAAAAAACTTATTGCTGGTAGAGATTTTATAATAAGCCCCGAAAGCATTGGTAAGGAAAGCGTTATTGATAAAATTAAAGACAGTTTAAATTTATCGGATACTACAAGTTTAACCATTAAAGTTGTTGATAAATTAACCTGGTCGGTTGCACAAAAAACTACAGATTGGACAACAATAAGTGTTAAAAAATCGGCCATTAAACAACCATTTAATTCGGTGAAGGTTGATATAGAAAATCGCTTTATACCCGATTTTAAAGCTTCAAATGTAGTTGGAATGGTTAAGGGTACTAAATACCCCGATTCTGTTTTAATGATTACAGCACATTACGACCATTTAGGCGGAATGGGTGCAAACACTTATTTCCCTGGTGCAAATGATAATGCAGCGGGTATTGCAACTTTGCTAAGTTTAGCTAAATACTATGCGGCAAATCCGCAACCTTATTCTATTGGTTTTATATGTTTTGCTGCAGAAGAAGCGGGTTTATTAGGTTCCAAATATTTTGTAGAGCATCCATTGGTTGCATTGAGCAATATTAAGTTTTTAATAAACTTAGATTTAGTTGGAACAGGTGAAGGTGGAATGACCGTTGTAAATGCAAGTGTTTATCCAAAAGCCTTTGCTTTGCTCAATGAAATTAACAATTCTGAAAATCTGATTTCTAAAATAAATCAAAGAGGAAAAGCAGCCAATAGCGACCATTATTTCTTTACTGAAAGTGGTGTACCTGCATTCTTCTTTTACACTCAAGGCGGACCAAGCGCATATCATGACGTGTTAGACGTAGAAAAAAATCTTCCTTTAACGGAATACAATGATTTATTTAAATTGATTGTCAGTTTTAATAATAGGTTGATGGTTAACTTAACGGTTAAATAACTTTAAATATTCGGCCAAAGTAGAAAGCCCAACAGATTTTCTTCTTGAATCTACCTGATCAGGATTCTCTATTGGAAAAGGTTGGCTTTTCTTAAGTGCTGCATTATAACGTACCTGAGTTCCATATATCTGCTTTTTACCTTCGCTAACCAAAACCCTATCTCTTAACATTGCATTGTTAGAAGCAGAAGCATTTTTTCTTTTCACTTCATTATCCATCAAAAGAAGCACTTTCTTCTGAAAAGCCAGATCATCATCACAATGCTGAATTATTGACCAGAATTTATTACTGCCTTCTGAACCAACTAAACTATATCCCGGAAAACCATACTTATTGATAATCTCTTTCGCTAATTGCAAATTTATACTATCGGTTTCGGCAAGTTTTTTATTTATAGTATTTTCATTGAAATCAGACTTTTCATCAAAATTTATTTTGTTGTATTCTGTTCGCCATTTCTGGTCTTCTTCAAACATTGCTGATATTTTGTCTACTAAAACAGAATTAAGTTTTTGTTGCCCTGCTACAGATAATGAAATTAAAGACAACACAATCATTATTGAAAATCTCATATAACTAATTTTTTAGGTAATTTACTTATTTCATTTTAAATAACCTATTGGGATAAAATTTTAACCCGTTGGGATAATTAAATAGCTGCATTTATATCTTCTTAACATCTTTGAATCAACAAATCAAAAACAAGATTCCTTATGCAAAAGATACACAACATCTGCTTATCCCTACTATTCATTATTAGTTCGGCATTAACTTCAAAAGCACAAATCGAAATCGTTATTGTTGGCTCGAGCCATAACAACACTAATTCAAAACAAAATTTTCAGGTGGTTATTGATAGATTAAAAAACTTTAAACCGAATATGGTTTTTGGAGAATACATACCAGCTGCACACTATGCTAAACTAGATGATGATAATTGGGCGAAAAAAGGGTTTAAGAAAAAACTGGATTATGTAAATAAATTAAATCCCGAGCCGGTAAAAAACACATCAAATTTTATTAATAAAAGTCAAAAAGCCTTGGCTTCATTTCCATACTATCATAAAACAAGAATGAATTTGGCCGTTGCTTATGCTAAAAATTGGGACCGTGGGAACTTTGATTATCAAGTATATGTTTTAGAAAACTACATGAAACAGAATTTTGGCAAAGAAGAAAAAGCAGCCTACGATAAAATGTTTGGAAGTACAGATTCTCTAAAAAAACTTGGCGTAATCAGACCAGGAAGTGAATACAATAAAATTTATTTCCCATTAATTTACCAATTAGGGCAAAATCAAATTTATAATATGGATTGTCAGACTTACGATAAACCATGGGGAATTGCCTGGGGTAAAACAGACTCTCTTATTAAAATCCTTTCTGCGAAAGCAAAGGCTGATACACTTTCTGCCGAAGCTAAAACCGTAAAAGCAATCGAAAAAGCTTCTAGCTATGCAGATGGTGAAGAACAAAAATTTATGGCAGATGAGTACGCAGGTATGAATAGTTTAAAATATGCAGAACTTGATGAGGTTTGGAATTTTTACGGTGGAAGAAAATTTTATGGCTATGCAGGCTTCCCAACCGAAACGGTTAAAGAAATGATTGCACAATGGACACTGAGAAATGAAGGCATGTGTAATAATATTTTAGAACAGGCAAAAGCAAAAAACGCTAAAAGAATTGTGGTTGGCGTTGGTGCATCTCATCGCAAAATTATGGAAGAAATTTTAGCCAAAAACAGTAATGTTAAAATTATAAACTATAACGATTTAAAGTAATATTTAAACCTATTTTCTGCATCATTGCGAGGCACGAAGCAATCTTCCACAAATGAGATTGCATCGTGCCTCGCAATGACGTGATTATAAATAATCGTCCTTTTGAATTTATTTCAGAATCTCTTCAATTAAATTATTAGAAAATGAAAGTTTGATTTCAATGGCGGCTTGTAGTCCCGCCAAACACTTTACTTCACTGCGTTTCGTGTTCGTTAATGTCGGGTTTAGGCACATAGGCTTGTGCATAAAACGTTTCAACAAAGGCACAGCTTTATTTAAATAGCCCCGACATAACGAAAATCCTTTTGGTAACTCAAAAGTTCGAATTGTATAAACTTTAACCAAAAGATTGCAGTATTGGCGGGACTGCTGCGACCTATTCTTACTGCTTTTGCGCTACAAATCGTTTAAGAAACTAATTTGTAATAACTTGTAATTATTAGAATGCTACAACTTTGCCAACACCAACCGAACCAAATATTGGTCTTCATCATCATCAAAAACAATTTCGCTAACCCAACCGGTTTCTTTTGCAATTTCGGCTATGGTTTGCTGGTCGATGTATAACCATTTAAACCAGTTTCCTTTCTCACCTTTATATTCATATTTATAAGAAACCTCTCCGTAATATTGGTTTTGAGGTTTAGGCAAATCTTCATATAGATATGCAATATCTGAAGTATCAAATAAAACCTGCCCATCAGGATTTAGCAGTGATTTTAGTTTAATTAAAAAATCTTTAAAACCAGGCAAAGTTCCCGTTAAACCGATGCCATTCATCAACATTAAAATGGTATCGAACTTTTCTGTGTAGTTAAAAATATCTTGATGAAGCGCTTTTTTAACGCCTCTGTCTTTCATAATTTTCACCGCAGCTTCAGATATATCAATTGCGGTAACATCAACATTAAAAGCCTGTAAAACCAATGCATGGCTTCCCACACCAGCGCCAATATCCAATACTTTACCATTACACATCTGCAAGGCATGCAACTCTAGTACCGGCATATCTTCATCATCTCGAAAGAAAAAATCTACAGGCATTTCCTCTGGCTCACCATAAGAATTGTGTAGCCAAAGTATATCTGCTTCGCCAGATTTATAAAAATCAGTAATTGCTTTACCAAAAACATCCATAAGGCAAAGATAAAAAAAATGGAAGATGTGGGATGGAAAATGGAACAAAGCTAATGATGGAAATTAGTCATGTTGTTCTGCAAAAGAGCCATAGATTAACAGATTTTAAATAAATATGAATCTGAAAATCTGTGGCGAAAAAATTTTGAGAGAAGTTATTCTAATTCAAATTCCTGATGATACTCAGGAATAGCTACATCCTTAAAACCATGGTTTTTTAATCGCTCTGCGAAATTTTGCTGTACTTCATATTCACCATGAACAAGGAAAACTTGTTTCACTTTTTGAGGGTCCTGACCAGATAAAAATTGAAGTAAATCTTCGTAATCGCCATGCGCACTCATAGATTTTATAGAGCGAACTTCAGCCTTTACTTCGTAATCATCGTTAAAAATATCTACAACTTTTTGCCCGGCAATCAAACGGCCGCCTAATGATGATGGCTCACAATAACCAACCATTAGAATTGTATTTTTAAAATTGCTAATATTATTCCTTATATGATGTTTCACGCGGCCAGCTTCCGCCATTCCTGATGAGGAAATAATTACACATGGTCTTGGATCGGCATTTAATGCTTTCGATTCTTCAACACTTTCGATAAAGCGCAAACCTTTAAAGGAAAAAATATCTTTATCAATCTTTAAAACTTCTTTAACACCATTATTATAAACTTCAGGATGATTTTTTAAAATTTCTGTGGCTTTTGATGATAATGGGCTATCAACAAAATACTTAACATCAGGAAGTTTGTGCTTTAATTCTAAGCTATTTAATGCATATAAAAGCTCTTGCGTTCTACCTACACTAAATGCCGGAATAATAACTTTACCCTTTTTTACATTACAGGTATTGTTAATCACTTCGTAAAGCATATCCTCAATTGGGTCTAAATCTTTGTGAAGCGAATCGCCATAG
This sequence comes from Pedobacter sp. Leaf132, assembly GCF_920984695.1. Classification (NCBI taxonomy): domain Bacteria; kingdom Pseudomonadati; phylum Bacteroidota; class Sphingobacteriia; order Sphingobacteriales; family Sphingobacteriaceae; genus Pedobacter; species Pedobacter sp. Leaf132. The sequence continues at coordinate 81,110 of NZ_CAKLBO010000004.1, forward strand.
GTAGATTCCATCAAAATATAATCTGCCTGGCTAAATTGCTGCGGACTTTTCAATAACAAATCGCCATAGCGGCCAACATCGCCACTAAAGGTAATTCTTGTAACCTTGCCATCTTCAGTTATTTTTAAATGAACGGCTGCACTACCTAAAATATGACCAGCATCGGTAAATTTTAAACGGATATCGGGCTGAATTTCAAAATCCTCTTCGTAATCAACAATCTTCATCAATCCAACCGTTGTGGTTACATCATCATCTGTATAAAGAGGCTCTTCCTTTTCTTGTCCGGGTTTTAGGTGGCGGTTGGAGAATTCGGCATCTTGCATTTGTATTTTGGCCGAATCCATCATCAGGATTCTAGCTAAATCCATAGTAGCAGCGGTACAAAATATTTTACCGTTAAAGCCTTCGGCTACCAAACGTGGCAATAAACCACAATGATCGATATGCGCATGCGATAAAACCAGATAGGTTATTTTTTTAGGGTCGAAACCAAAAAAGCCGTTAAGCTTATCGGTAATATGTCCCATGCCTTGAAATAGGCCACAGTCTAATAGTATTTGAGTGTTGTTTTTGAGCGTAATAAGGTGCTTACTGCCCGTAACTGTTCGAGCAGCACCATGAAATGCGATTTTCATTTTTGATGGTTAGAAATTATAATTGAATAAAAATGCCGGAATTATCCGGCATCTCCAATTATTTTAAGCTTTAATTTCAGAAACTTTATCTTTCACTTTATCTGCAACATCTGTCGCTTTGCCTACTAAATCTGATATTTTATCTTTTGATGAATCTAACAAGTCGCTAAACCAATCTGAAAGTTTATTTTTAACATCATTGTTCGAATCTGAAGATAATGCTAACGCGATTGTTGCACCCAATGCTGCTCCGGCTAATACGCCTACTATAATTTTTGTTTCCTTTGTCATAATCTTAATTTTTAATTAATAAACATAAATTAGCGCTTGCTGTTTTTATTTTTTTTAATCTTACAAAAACCAATCCATAATGAAAAAAATTTTCTTCGTTGATTTAGATAATACCATTTATTTCACAAAGCCAAACGAACAACAATTAATGGGTGGGCTTTACGCAGTTTTAGAAAACCAAGATTTAGGTATTTCTGTGGAGGAATATCAAATGGCGAAAACAGAGATGCTCAAAACGCCATTTCAAAAGGTTGCTGCTAAATACGGTTTTAAACAAACTGCAATTGATAATGCAGTAAAATATCTGGTAACAGGAGAAGTTACTGAACCATTGAGTACATCAGAAGATTACCATTACATCAAAAATTTAATAGGAAGAAAATTTATTGTAACTGCCGGGTTTTTAAGAAAACAGACCACTAAAGTAAAAATGTTAGGTATTAGCGATGATTTTGAAGAATTATATGTTGTAGATGTAACCACTTCAAATCAAACCAAAAAAGATGCTTTCGAAGCATTGATAAAAAAACATAAGCTAAATCCGGAAGAAATATTAGTTATTGGTGATGATGCAGAATCAGAAATAAAATACGGATTGGAATTGGGGCTTTCTACCTTTCTTTTAGACCCGGAAAACCTTCATCCGAATGCAAAAACCACCTTTCGGGGAAAGGATTTAAGCGAACTTCATAAAGCGGCGGGGCAAGCATAAAAAAGTCCCGATCTTCATCGGGACTTTCATTATTGAATTATCCTCTGCCACCTCTACCAGGTCGGCCACTCTCACTACTTCTTTCACCACCTCTATTTTGCTGTTGCTGTTGCGGCTGTGCTTGTTGCCTGGTTTCCGCAGGGCGCCCCATTCTTTGCTGACGTTGCTGCTGAACTTGCTCATTTCTTTGTTGCTGCATTTGTTGCGAACGTTCTTGTTGTTGTTGACGTTGTTGCTGCATTTGCTCGCTACGTTGCGCTCTTTGTTGTTCCATTTGCTGGCGTTGCTGATCAACTTGTTGAGAACGCTGCATCTGCTCATTTCTTTGCTGTTGCATTTGCTGTGAACGTTCTTGTTGCTGGCGTTGCTGTTGCACCTGCTCGCTACGTTGAGCCCTTTGTTGATCCATTTGTTGGCGCTGCTGCTGCATTTGGTCATTACGCTGTGCATTCTGCTGGTCGCGATTTGCTCTCTCCTGCTGACTGCGTTGCTGCATTTGCTGAATGCGTTCCTGATCACGATTTCCCTGCTCTCTTGTTCTGTCGTTCGCTTGTCGGTTCCTTTGGTCAGTATTACCTAAATTCTGGTTACCTCTATCAGTTCTTCCATTCGCATCGCGATTATTAACATCCGGACGATTGTTCGGTTGATTATCTCTACGATTATCTATAGCACCATTATCTCGTCTGTTGGGTTGGGTCATTCTGTTATCGTTTCTATCTCCAAAGCGATTATCATTTCTGTTTCCATCTCTTTGATCGCGATTCGCATAACCTGTTTCTCCCCTTCCATTTCTGTTAAAGCCGGCATTGCCTTGCTCAAATTTTCTAGGTGCCGCGTTGCGGTTATCAACACCGTTACGTTCTGGTCTTGGACGATAAATAGATACTGCTCTATCATTAATTCTTCCTGCGCCTGGTCTGTTACTTTGCTCAAAACGATAAACCCTTACATCTCTGTTAGTAGCTCTTCTAATATCTTCTACCCTCGGCCCACCATAATAACTTCTTCTGTTATAAACATATGTGTTATTTATAATTGTAGTATTGCGGATGTAAACATTATTCCTTCCGTAATCATATCTAGGAAATCTGTTGATATAAATATTAGTTTGAGGGATAAAATTCCAGCAAAACTCCGGCACAACATAACGGCGACCAAAGCTTAAATTTATATTAATAGATGGTGCCATCGGAGCCCAACCATAATATCCATCACCACTTCTCCAGTCAACCCATGCTGGTCCCCAATTTGTATCAGGAAGCCAAATCCATTGTCTGTAATTATTGATTACCCATCTTCCATAGTGAAATGGCGCCCAGCCCCAGTCGTAATTAGAAACCCATGTGTTACCATATTCAGTCATTACCCAACGGCCATTAGTATAGTATGGGCGAAAATCATCCTGATCTACATCCGGACGCCAAACATAACCATATTGAGGGTCTTGAATCCAGGTACCATACGGCGAAAGCTCATCATAAAATGTTTGCATAGAAACATTCCCTGTATTGTAACCATCGTTCTGGTAATTGTCATCATAGCCTTGTGCCCGGGCGAGGGTTGTGGTTCCGGCAAGGAGCGAAAAAAGCCCCAGCACAAGTGCCGTAGTTTTCAGTGTTTTCATTTGTGTGTTTATTTTAATAACCTAATGTGTGTGTAACAATTAGAGCACCAATTTTAATTTTAGTTTAATATGCTAGCATAGTTTATTTAAATATTTAAAATATTGGCTTGCAGGGCATATTTTACTTATTATTAACGATTTGGGTAGTTATTAATTGTGCAGAAAATAAGTCGATCTGCAATAAAATTTGCTACACCACTGTTTATAAAAAAGAATATATCGTTATCAATATAAATTTTAGAACATATATTTTATTTATTGTAAGTATTTTTGCGATATGCAAAATGGCACCTTATACTTAATACCTGTACCGCTGGCAGAAGAAGCAGCTGCAAAAACTTTCACACCTTATCTGGTAGAAACAATCAATCAAATTGATACCTATATTGTTGAAAATAGCAAAACTGCCCGAAGATTTTTGAAAGAAGCTGGTTTAAAAACTGCTCAAAAGGATTTAATTGTACATGATTATGGTAAACATAACCGAAACGATTTAAATCAATTTTTCCATGAATTAAAAGCTGGCAAAGATGTTGGCTTAATGAGTGAAGCAGGTTGCCCGGGCATTGCAGATCCTGGTGCAGATATCGTTGCTGAAGCACACAAAAGAGGTATTAAAGTAGTTCCATTGGTTGGCCCGAGTTCAATTCTTTTAGCGCTGATGGCATCTGGTTTTAACGGACAAAGTTTTGCATTTTGGGGATATTTACCTATTGATAAAGAACAACGCACCAAACGCATTAAAGATTTGGATTTATCAGCGAGCCGTTACAAACAAACTCAAATTTTTATAGAAACCCCTTTTCGAAACAATCAAATGCTGGAAGAGGTATTAAAAAGTTGCAAGCCAAATACCCAGCTTTGCATTGCCTCTAATTTAACTGCCGAAGATGAGTTTATAAAAACACAAAGTGTTTACAATTGGCGCAAAGAGCAGATAGATTTGCATAAAAAACCAACGATATTTTTGCTGTACTAAGTAGATTAAAGAGCGAGTTAAGGCAAATTACAATTTCCTTAATTATCGCTCTTTTTATTTATACATGCCTTTGCTGTCAATAAAGTCGGTTACTTTATCCGGCAGGAAATACTGAACATTTTTGTTTTCTTTTATCGCTTTACGGATAAATGTAGAAGATATTTCCATAAGCGGCGTATTGGTAAAAATTATGGATGGATGGTTTTCCCATTCGGTAACATCGGCACCGGGCCGTGGGTAAACGAAAATCTGATAATCCTTTAGCAAAACCTCGTAGTTCTTCCATTTTTTAAAAGAAACCAGATTATCGGCACCCATAATTAATACAAAATCATTTTTAGGGTAACGCTCTTTTAGATGTATCAGCGTATCAATAGTATAAGATGGCTGAGGCAAACTAAACTCAATATTGCTCACACGTAAATTTAGAGCATTTTCGGTTGCTAGAGTTGCCATTTCAAACCTATCGTACATGTTAGCCAAACCACTTTTCTCTTTCAAAGGATTATGTGGCGATACAACCAACCATACTTCATCCAGATTAGTATGATTGGCCATATAGTTGGCAATAATTAAATGACCGGTGTGTATTGGATTATAAGAACCGAAGAATAAACCTATTTTCATTTGGAAGTTTTAGTTTATTAAAACGTCATTGCGAGGCACGAAACAATCTCTCTAACAAATAGATTACTTCGTACCTCGCAATGAAGACTGTTTATTTTTAGACTAAAAAATTATTTCTTTAAAAAATCCCCTACCAGCTTTTCAGCTTCCGCACAAGCCGTTTCTAAATCGAAATTCTTTAAAATCACATCAAATTTATCAGCGTAAAGCAATTCCTTTTCTGCCTTCACAAAACGTTCCTGAAGTTTTTCTGCGCTGTCTGTACCGCGTCCGCTTAAACGTTCTTTCAAAACCTCTAAAGATGGTGGCTGCACAAATATAGCCAAAGCATCATCTTCATATTTTCTCTTCAAACGAAGTCCACCTTCTACATCAATATCAAAAATAACGTGTTTATCGTCATTCCAGATACGTTCAATTTCCGACCTCAAAGTTCCGTAGAAAGTTCCGTTGTACACTTCTTCAAATTCTACAAATTCCTGGTGCGCAACCTTATGTAAAAACTCCTCTTTAGAGATGAAATAATAATCGTTCTCGTGTTTTTCAGCGCCTCTCGATTCGCGAGTTGTTGCAGAAATAGAGAAGCTTAATTCAGGAAACTTTTTAAGTAAATGATGAACTATTGTAGTTTTACCTGCTCCTGATGGTGCTGAAAATATAATTAATTTGCCTTGTTTCATTCTGTTAAGCATAAAGCTTAAAGCAAAAAGTCCAAAGCTTTAGCCTTTGAGCTTATTGCTTTAAGCTTTTTATAATACATTTAATAACTGTTCTTTAATCTTTTCTAATTCTTCTTTCATACCCACAACAAACTGCTGCATTTGCGCATCATTTGCTTTCGCCCCCATTGTATTTATCTCTCTACCAATTTCCTGCGAAATAAAGCCCAATTTTTTACCATTTGCCTCTTTACTTCCCAAGGTTTGTAAAAAATAATCGCAATGACTTTTCAAACGGGTTTTTTCTTCAGTAATGTCGATTTTATCAATGTAATAAATCAGCTCTTGTTCAAACCTATTTTGGTCGATATTAACCTTTCCAACAGCCTCTTCTAAAAAACTAGAAAACTTATCGCGAATTGCTGTAATTCTTTTAGGTTCAAGTTCTTCTACAGATTTAAAATAAGATAAAATATTCTTTATCCTTAACTCCAAATCAGCCTTTAAAACAGCACCTTCGTCAGTTCTAAATTTGTTAAAATTAACTAATGCCTCATTAAAGATTTTATATAATTCATTCCATTCATCTTCACTAACGCTCTCCTCTTTGTAACTAATTACCTCCGGAAAAGTGAGCGCCGTTTGTAATAAATTATTGCTATTTGCCTGTAATTCGTTATTAACGGCCAGTAATTGGTTATAATAATGCGTAAGTAATGCGGTGTTGATACTTGCTCCCGTAACCTCACCAGAATTTCTATCTACAGTAATGCTTAAGCTAACTTTACCACGCTCAATATCTTTGCTGCAAATGTTTCGCAGAATTAATTCTTTATCAGAAAAAGCTTTAGGATATTTTAAATTCAGCTCAAGAAACTTGCTGTTTAGCGATTTGATTTCGACACTATACTTAGCATTTGCATAATCAGCTGATGCCAGTCCGTATCCTGTCATGGATTTTATCATGCGCAAAGGTAAGAAAAATTTGATGTTTTTCAGACTGCAAAATGCCCTATATAATTCCTCAAAATTATTTTTTGAAGCGCAAGAACTGTGTTTCATGGCAAATACAGTCCCGCCAATGCTCCAATCTTTTGGCTTAACTAACGAAGTTTTACAAGCATCTTCATTATAGACTTCATAAATTTAAAGCGCCAAAAGTATTTCCGCTAATGTCGGGGCTAAGTAATTCTTGAAGCGGTTTTTGGCTCCTTTTAAAAAATATGGAGGCAAATAACTTTAACAAATGCAGCGTATAGTTTTAAAATACAAACAATTAATAAGCGTTAACGTTTTTTTAACAGTTTACTTCGGTAGCAATTGTTAATTTTACCAGAAAATACCGCTAAATGAATTTCAAATACCTTTTTATTTTATTATTCACAGTTACAACTATGAGCCTATCATCAAAAGCTCAGGATTTTATTGTGAAAGGTGTTGTGTTTGAAAAAGGTGCTAATGTTAGGGTAGCGCTGGCAAATATTACCAATGTACGCACAAAAACGGGCGTTACCAGTAATGATTTGGGGATGTTTCAAATCAGAGCGGCAGTTGGAGATACACTTTTAATCAGCAAAACATATTTAAACGACCAAAGGATTATTATTCATGGTCAGCAAGATATTTTAATTTATCTGGTACGAGGCAGTACAGTTTTAAACGACGTAACTATTTATGGCAACACTAAAAAGCAGGATTTGGCAGAAATAAGCCGGGAATTTAAAAACAAAGGCGTTTACAATGGTGGCAAATCTTCCATTCTATCATCTGTGTTCCATCCATTAAATGCTGTTTATAATTTATTCGGTAAAGACCCAAAAAATGCCAGAAGATTTGGTCGCTATGCGGATAATGAAATTAAGCAATCGCAAATTGATGTTTACTTCAATCCTTCTATAATCAAAAATAATACAGAATTAAGAGGTGATACGTTAGAAAAATACATGATTGATTATCGCCCTGAATACCAAAAAGTACAATATTGGAATAGCTACGATTACATCAAATACATCAAAGAGACCTCTAAGAAATTTACCGATACTTTAGGGAAAGGAAAATAAGTTTTTTGTTGTGTTTTAATCCTGGCAAGTCAATCTTTTAAAGCTTCTGATAACGCCAAATTAAGCAGTTTAGCAAAATTCAAAGTCAAATTAGATAGAAAGCGCTTCACAAGCCTTTTCGGCGGCTAGTTTCTCAGCATTCTTTTTATTATAATCTCTGCCAATGCCAACCTTTTCGCCTTCAACAACAGCGCTAATGGTAAAGAGTTTATTGCTTTCGCCTTCACCATTTTCTACCAATTCAAAGATGATATCTTTACCGTGTCTTTGGCACCATTCAATAAGTTTGCTCTTGAAATTAGTTTCCGTTAACTCAAGTGTATGAATATCAATATGGGGCTTAACAATCCTTCGTAATAAAAACTCCTTAGTGAAATTGTAGCCTTTATCCATGTATATTGCGCCAATTATAGCTTCAAAGGCATCGCCTAACATAGAATTATGCTTTGTTTGAATACTTACTGAGCGCTGATCAAATTGAATCATCTTATCAAAACCCATTTTTTTAGCCAGCTGATTAAGATTTGCCCGATTTACAATTTTAGATCGCATTTCAGTTAAAAAGCCTTCTTCCTTGTATGGATAATGCTTAAAAAGTAATTCAGCAATAACTGAACCCAGTACGGCATCGCCTAAAAACTCTAACCTTTCATTGCTACTTCTACTACCGTTTTTTAAAACTTTTGCTGCAGAGCGATGCCTGAACGCCATTTTATATAGCGTTACATTACCTGGTATAAACCCAAGAATATTCTTTAGCTTTTTAACAAATTCCTTTTCGGGAGAGATGTAAAGTTTATATAATTTTAATATCGGCATTAAATAAATAACAGAATTAGTGGCTTACGAGCATATTTAACTAAGTTATCTAATTTTAACTAGCATACAAAATTATGTAGCAAGGGCTGATAAAATTAATCTTCGTACTTTTTGAAAATTACTGAAGCATTATGACCACCGAAACCAAATGTATTACTTAAAGCAGCTCTAACAGTACGTTTTTGAGCCTTATTAAATGTGAAATTCAATTTTGGATCAAATTGCGGATCATCTGTAAAGTGATTAATTGTTGGAGGAACAATATCATTTTTAACAGCAAGAATTGCAGCAATTGCTTCAATAGCGCCAGCAGCACCAAGTAAATGCCCGGTCATTGATTTAGTAGAACTGATGTTTAACCTGTAAGCATCTTCACCAAATAAATCACCAATAGCCTTGGTTTCACTTATATCTCCAAGCGGAGTAGAAGTTCCGTGAACGTTAATGTAATCAATATCTGCAGTTGTTAATCCTGCATCTTTCATAGCGTTAGACATTACCATTCTGGCACCTAAACCTTCGGGATGCGGAGCTGTAATGTGATTTGCATCAGCGCTCATTCCACCACCAACAAGTTCGGCATAAATTTTTGCACCTCTTGCTTTAGCATGTTCAAGTTCTTCCAAAATAATAGTTCCGGCGCCTTCACCAGCAACAAAACCATCGCGATCTTTATCGAATGGACGTGAAGCCGTTTGCGGATCATCGTTACGTGTAGATAATGCATGCATGGCATTAAAACCACCCATTCCTGCTTCGTTAATGATAGCCTCAGAACCACCGCTGATGATAACATCTGCCATACCCAAACGGATATAGTTAAATGCATCAATCATTGCGTTTGTAGAAGAAGCACATGCCGAAACAGTTGCAAAATTTGGCCCACGCAAGCCATACTTAATTGAGATATGCCCTGGAGCAATATCCACAATCATTTTAGGAATAAAAAATGGATTGTATCTTGGCGTACCATCTCCTTTGGCGAAATTTGAAATTTCATCCAAAAAAGTTTTCAATCCACCGATGCCTGCGCCCCAAATTACACCAATACGGTTGGTATCCAATTTCTCAAAATCGAATCCTCCATCTTTAACGGCTTCTTCGGTAGCCACAAGAGCATACTGTACAAACGGATCTAGCTTGCGAGCTTCCTTTTTCTCCAAAAAATCTTCAGGATTAAAGTTTTTTACTTCACAAGCGAATTTAGTTTTAAACTTTTCAGTATTAAAACCCACAATAGGAGCAGCGCCACTCACCCCGTTAGTCAATCCTTCCCAAAAATCGGGAACATTATTGCCTATAGGAGTGAGCGCACCCAACCCTGTTACTACTACTCTTTTTAATTCCATTTATACTGAAAAAGCGTAATTCTATTTAACGTTTTTTTCCAAATAAGCAATCGCTTGACCAACTGTACCGATGGTTTCAGCCTGATCATCAGGAATAGCTACATTGAATTCTTTTTCAAATTCCATAATTAACTCTACGGTATCTAAAGAATCTGCACCTAAATCGTTGGTGAATGAAGCCTCTGGCGTAACTTCGCTTTCGTCAACACCTAGTTTTTCTACGATAATAGCCTTAACTCTTGAAGCAATATCAGACATAATTTTATAATTTAATGGTTAAATAATTCTGTGCAAAGAAAAATAAATTCTTACAATTTTCAAATGTTTTTATTTCGACACCTAAATTTGGCTCTGAAATAACAAGCGAATATAGAATTAGTTTTTTAATTTCGTTCTGTAAATAATTTATTTCGCCTTGAATAAAACTTACCTAAAATTAACCTTAGACCTTGATTTTACACTAATTGCGGTAACTGCCCCGTTAAAAGACTATGTGTTATGCCACAAAATTAATACGCGTTTAAACACTCACTTTGAGAAGATAGACGACCATGAAATATTTTTTAACATTGACGAACCAGCCTGGTATTTTTCTAAATATTACTTTTTTGTTGAGGAAGGAGAAACAGAATATTACCTGATAAGTAATAAAAGCAGCGATGGAATTTTGGTTCCGGAAATGAATAATGTTGATTTTTTTATTATCATTAAAGAATTTATTGATAAGGAAGATTTGAATTATTTAATAAATGGATTAAACAAACTGCCTGATATTCAGGTGGCTGCAAAAATAGACCCCACCAAACTTAAATCGAAAGAGAATTTGGTAATATAAAAATTATATACTTGGTGTATTAATTACACTATATTTGAGGGTTATAAAAAACTGTACAAAACAAATTATATATAAATATTAATGCAGTTTAATTAATTTAGATGATTAATTAGATACAAAACAGCATTGCTAAAACAATTATTAAATGAAACCTTTTCATTCCAGAACAAAAATTGTAGCCACACTCGGCCCCGCTTCAGCTAAACCAGATGTATTATACAGCATGTTTAATGCAGGTTTGGATGTTTGTCGTTTAAATTTCTCACACGGTTCACAAGCAGATCACCAGGCGGTATTGGATACAATCCGCGATTTAAATAAAAAATACGATTATAATGTTGGAATTTTAGCCGATTTACAAGGCCCTAAAATTCGTATCGGTTTAGTTAAAGAAGGTGGTATTAACCTTATCAACGGTAAAACAACAATAATTACTACGCAAGAATGCATTGGTAACGAAGAGCGTATTTACATCACTTATCAAAACTTTCCTCAAGATGTTCAGGCAGGTGAAATCATCCTTTTAGATGATGGAAAGCTGCAAATGAAAGTGATTTCTACAAACTTGAAAAATGAAGTAGTTTGTGAAATCGTTCATGGAGGTATCTTAACATCAAGAAAAGGTGTAAACCTTCCAAACACTAAAGTTTCAATTCCATCTTTAACTCCAGAGGATAGAGAAAACTTAGAATTTGTTCTTGAAAACGATGTTGAATGGATTGGTTTATCTTTCGTTCGTAAGGCCGAAGATATTATCGAACTTAAAAAAATAATTGCTGAGCGTGGAAAAACTGCTCGTGTAATTGCCAAAATAGAAAAACCGGAGGCTATCGCAAACATTGATGAAATTATCGCTGTAACAGATGGTATTATGGTTGCCCGCGGAGATTTAGGCGTTGAATGTCCGATGGAAGAAGTTCCATTATTACAGAAAATGATAGTTGCAAAATGTAGAGCAGCTTCAAAACCTGTAATTGTTGCAACTCAAATGTTAGAAAGCATGATTACCACACCTCGCCCTACTCGTGCCGAGGTTAATGATGTGGCTAACTCCGTTTTAGATGGTGCAGATGCTGTGATGTTAAGTGGAGAAACTTCGGTAGGTGAGTTCCCGCTGATTGTTATCGAAACCATGCAAAAAATCATTCAAAACATCGAAGAAAACAATTATCCATTCCATCCTGATAAGTTTTTAAAACCAAAATCTCCATCATTTTTAAGTGATGCGATTTGTGATTCGGCTTGTTTCTTGGCTAAACAAACAAACGCTATTGGTATCGTTTCTATGACTTTGAGTGGTTACACCGCTTTCGAAATTTCTAGTCACCGCCCAGAAGCTTTAACCTTCATATTTACAAGCAACCGTGCTTTATTAAATGCAGTAAGTTTATTATGGGGTGTTAGAGGTTTTTACTATGATAAATGGGAAAGTACAGATAATACAATCATTGAAGTTAACGAATTCCTTAAAAGCAAAAAATTGGTTAAGCAAGGCGATATCATTATCAATACTGCCGCTATCCCAATGGAAGCAAAAGGTAAAACCAATATGTTAAAAATCACTGTTATTGATTAATTTCGATAACGAAGAAATATTAAATGCTTCCAATTAATTTTGGGAGCATTTTTTTTGAATAAAAAATATATTTTTGCTGTCCATTCGGAGAGGTGTCAGAGTGGTCGATCGAGCACGCTTGGAAAGCGTGTGTACTGCAAGGTACCGCGGGTTCGAATCCCGCCCTCTCCGCTTTTTTGAATTCCACACTTATTCATGCAGTCACAAACCCAAGCATTTACTTCTAAATTGTTTTAAAACTCCTATCCGAATAAAAGCCATACCTTTCATTTTTGTATTATTATTGATAAATTAAAATCTAATGAGAAAACAGTTTTAATTTTATCGCAAAGAACAAACCTAAAAATGAATAAATATTTATTAAGCGTAACGGTTGTTGCCTTAGCTTTATCGGCTACAGCACAACAAAAAACTGCTTTTACCGCTCAAGATTATGAGCGTGCTGAAAGCTTTATGAGTTACAATACCGAGAAATTTATAGATGCAGGAAGTGTGCGTCCGAACTGGCTTGATGGTGATAAATTTTGGTATTCGGTGAAAATAAACGGCGAGGAGAAAAGCTATTTGGTTGACCCAAAAGCAAACACAAAAACGCTAACAATTGATTACAAAGCCAGCAATTCTGCACCGGGACCACGTAGAACAAGAGGCGAAGTTTTATCCCCAGATGGAAAAAAATCTATTCTAATTAAAGATTATAACCTTTATGTTAAGGATGTTGCATCGGGTAAATTAACCCAATTAACAACTGATGGCATTAAGGATTACGGTTATGCTACGGATAACGCCGGCTGGAAACACAGCGATGGCGCCATCCTTCGCTGGTCGCCAGATTCAAAAAAAATTGCAACATTTCAGCAAGATCAGCGTAATACAAAAGACATGTATTTAGTGACCACAAATGTTGGTTCGCCAAAATTAGAAGCATGGAAATATCCCTTACCTGGAGATAAAGAAATTCCAACCATCAGACGTGTAATTATTGATGTGGAGCAACCAAAGGTGATTTCTTTAAACGTAGCACCAGATCCACACCGTGCAACTTTAAGCGATGATATTTCGAGCAGTGGCACTTTTGATGATATTGACTGGAAAGCAGATGGCTCTGAAGTTGCTTTTGTTTCAACTTCGAGAGATCATAAAATAGAGAAATTCCGCATTGCAAATGCAACTACCGGTGCGGTAAGGGAGGTTTTTGAAGAAGTAGTTAAAACGCAATATGAATCGGGCCAAGGCGCCATAAACTGGAGATACTTACCTGCCACAAAAGAAATCATTTGGTATTCTGAAAGAGATAATTGGGGGCATCTTTATTTGTATGATTCTACAACCGGTAAAGTTAAAAATCAGATTACCAAAGGCGAATTTGTGGTTGCGAGAGTTGTAAAGGTTGATGAAAAAGCCCGCACAATATACTTTGTAGGAAATGGAAAAGAACCAGGAAATCCATATTTCACTCATCTTTATAAAATCGGATTTGATGGTAAGAAAATGGTTTCTTTAACTCCGGAAGAAGGAAATCACGTGAGTAGTTTTTCACCTTCGGGAAATTATATTTTCGATACTTACTCTCAACCAAATGTTCCATCGGTTAGTGTTATAAGAGATTTAAATGGTAAATTAATTACCACTTTAGAAAAAACAGATGTAAGCAGGCTAGCCGCTACCGGCTGGAAAGCACCAACCCCGGTTTCGGTAAAAGCACACGATGGCAAAACTGATATTTATGGTTTGGTTTTTACGCCAACAAAAATGGAAGCCGGGAAAAAATATCCTGTAATTGATTATATCTATCCAGGTCCACAGGGTGGAAGTGTGGGCAGCTGGGCATTTTCAGCATCAAGAGGCGACAACCAGGCATTGGCAGAGTTAGGCTTTATCGTAGTGGTAATTGAGGGAACAAGTAACCCAGACCGCTCAAAAAGTTTCCATGATATGAGTTACGGAAATATGGCTGAAAACACATTGCCAGACCAAATTACTGCGATTAAGCAACTTGCAGAAAAATACCCGATGGATACAACAAAAGTTGGTATCTGGGGCCATTCGGGTGGTGGTTTTGCTACAGCTACAGCAATGTTTCGTTACCCGGATTTCTTTAAAGTTGGTATTGCTGAATCGGGAAACCACGACAACAGAAACTATGAGGACGATTGGGGCGAACGCTACAACGGTTTAGTAGAAAATGCTGATTACGAAGCGCAGGCAAACCAAAATTATGCAAAAAACTTAAAAGGTAAACTTATGCTTGTGCATGGTATGATGGACGATAATGTTCCTCCATCAAATACTTTATTAGTTGTTGAAGCACTTCAAAAAGCAAACAAGTCTTTCGATTTGGTAATTTTTCCAAATAGTGCGCATGGCTTTGGTGCTTACTCGCCGTATATGATGAGAAGAAGATGGGATTATTTTGTGCAGCATTTATTAAACGCAGAACCACCAAAAGATTACAAAATGCAGGGAACTGTTATTAGATAGTACGAACCCAAATTGATATTACGCCCTGCAAGTTTTAAATAGTTTGCAGGGCTTTTTTTATGCTTATTAAAACGTTAAGTAATGTTAAACTTATGAAAACCATATTGTTATGTAATATATTGGCCTAATGCGCTACCTCATTATCATCGTGCTGATTATAACATCGAACAAAATTATTGCCCAGCAATTAATTACCGGGCAAGTGCTCGATAATATTTCGAAGTTGCCAATTGAAAATGCAATAGTTAGTTATGGCAATCGTGTCAGCATCACCTCTTATACTGGTAAATTTTCATTCGTTAGAGATACTTCGACTAAGTTTATAAGCATTAAAAAATTAGGTTACATAAATCAGGAAGTTAGCCTTAGTAATAGATTTAAAGAAGTTGTAATTCTGCTTAAAGCATCAGAAATTAATCTTAAGGAGATTACCATTTATCCGAAACGGGATTATCTTAAAGATTCTATTCAGTTAAGGAAAGACTTTGCAAAGGTTTTTGCCTATAAGGAATTGACGATTAAGGATGTAATTGTAAAGAAAGGTTTGCGCTATAAAACACCTGGTTCTAATCTGGTATCAAACTCTACCTCATCCATATTTAGTGTTGATGTTTTGAAAATAGCGGGCTTACTAGCGAAGAATAAATCTTCTGTTTCAAAACTGAAAAAAGCGCAGCTTAAAGATGAAGAAACAAAATACATAGACCACCGATTTGATGTTGAAAAAATCGTTTCTCTAACGAAATTAGAAGGCGATTCTTTACAAAAATTTATAACCAAATATCGTCCATCGGCAGCCGAGATAAAAAAAATGAACGATTATCAGTTGCTTAGCTACATAAAGAAAAGTTTTTTGGAGTTTACTAAGCAAAACAATGATTAATTTTAGAGGTTGATATATAAAACTTAAAGATGGGGAAGAGCAGAGCAACAAATAATGTTATAATAACCGGCAGCACCGGTATGGTTGGCGAAGGCGTTTTAATCAGGTGTTTAAACAGCCCAGAAATTGACGCTGTTCTGGTAATCAATCGTAAGCCTTGCGGATATTTACATCCTAAATTGAAAGAGGTTATACATAAAGACTTTCTTGATTTTAGCTCGATTGAGGAGCAGTTAATTGGTTATAATGCTTGTTTTTTTTGTTTGGGAATAACATCAGTTGGTGCAGATGATGATACTTATTATAAAATGACATATACATTGACCATGCATGTTGCCGAAACATTAAGCAGGTTAAATAAGGATATGACTTTTTGCTACGTTTCTGGTAGTGGAACCAACCCGGAGGGAAGATTAAAATGGCAAAAAGTTAAAGGTAAAACTGAAAATGATTTAACCGCACTACCTTTTGAGCAGGTTTTTAATTTAAGACCAGGCTTTATAAAACCAATTAAAACACAAAAGTTTGCACATAAATTTTATAACTATGTGAATTGGATGTTTCCTATCGGAAGAAAGTTTTTCCCGAATGGTTTTTGTACAATGGAAGAACTTGCTGATGCAATGATTAATACATTAAGCCATAATGGCGAACGTAAAGTGTTAGAAGGAAAAGATATTATTGCTTTGGCTAATGAACCAAATTAGGAATTGAAGACGTAAAAGGGAAAATGGAATAGGGTAAACGGCTGAAAAAATATGTAGAAAGGAAAATAGAGAATGGAAAATGTAAGATGGACGACGGAAAATACAAGGTGTAAACCGAAGTAACTATCCCATCATACATTTTCCTTCTTCCATCTTACATTATACTATTTCTTATTATCGTGTTTACGCTGATTATCTTTATTCGAGGTTTGGTCTGAACGTTGTCCGCCGCCATTGGTTATACCTTGAATTTTCTTATCAACTTTTACGTCGTGATTTGCTCTGTCGGCAATAGAACTTCCCTGAACTGTAGGATTATTCTTAGGTGTATTTACATTTTTCATGGTTAAAAAATTTAGGTTAATATTTTATCCAGAGCGTTATTATATTAACTTTTGATTTTACAATATGTTTTAATTTTTTTATTAAATGATGCGTTGGCTTTTGAATTTTGTATTTGAAATACTGCCTTTGTTGGATAAACCGGATTGACGTGAAAATACTTTTTTGATGGTCAACGATAAAGATTGTCACGTCTGTAAGTATTAAAAAGATTGTAACAGAAAGCAGGACTGCAGTTTTGATAGTATTACTGAATATTCGTTTTCCAAATATTTTTATAAAAATCCTGGCTTTTTATAACGCACAACTTTAAATTTTAAAATGTATTAAATCGATTACTTAGATTGGTTTTTGTTTTATTAACATTTTACTTGCTAATTTAGCCGACACAATAAAACACCGTGAAAAAGAACTTAATTACCTTAATTGCCCTATTTACGCTTGCAATTTCTGCACACGCACAACAAAATTCTTATATAGAGATGTTAGCTAATCAGCCAAAATGGGTTGATTCTGTATTTAAAAAATTAAATAGAAGAGAAAAAATTGCGCAAATGTTTTTCGTTAGGGCGCATACTAATTTAGGTCAGAAATATACTGATTCGGTTGGCTTGGTAATTAAAAAGGAACAGCTTGGTGGTGTAATTTTCTTTCAGGGTGGCCCGGTAAGACAGGCTGTGGCTACAAATGCCTATCAAAAGGTAAGTCGCGTACCATTAATTGTTGCCAATGATGGCGAATGGGGATTAGGTATGCGTTTAGATAGTACAATTTCATATCCTTATCAAATGACTTTGGGCGCCATCCAAAACAAAGAATTGCTTTATAAAATGGGGCTTGAAGTGGCTAAAGATTATAAGCGTTTGGGAATGCACATGAATTTGGCACCCGATGCGGATATTAATAACAACGCGAAAAACCCGGTAATTAACTACCGCTCTTTTGGAGAAAACAAATTTAATGTTGCAGTTAAAACCGGTGCATACATGAAAGGCATGCAGGATGGTGGTTTGCTAACTACCTTAAAGCATTTCCCCGGACATGGTGATACAGATGTAGATTCGCACTATGATTTGCCACAGCTAACTTTTAGCGCAACCCGACTGGATACTTTGGAAATTTATCCTTTTAGAGAATTGATAAAGCAAGGTGCATCAGGAGTGATGATTGCGCACATGAATATTCCATCTTTAGATAATACGCCAAATTTACCTTCTACCCTATCAAAACCAATTGTTACCGGAATTTTGAAAGAGAAATTAGGTTTTAAAGGTTTAATTATATCGGATGCTATGGATATGAAAGGCGTTGTTAAATATTTTAAAGGGGGCGAAGCCGATTTATTGGGCATTATTGCCGGTAATGATATTCTGGAGCTTTCGGAAAATAGCGACAGGGCAATTCATTTGGTTCGTAGAGCGATTCGTCAGGGTAGAGTTGATATTAAAACAATTGATGCCAGTGTGAGAAAAATTTTGACGGCTAAATACTGGGCAGGTTTATCGCAAAAAGATACGGTTGTTACCAAGGGTTTAATTGCAGGCATTAACCGTAATGCTAGCAATGCACTTGTGCAGGAGTTGGCGAATGCTTCGGTAACGATGTTAAAAGGCAAGGATTATATTAAAAACTTAATCCCAATTAGAAGAACTGCAATTGTTAGTATTGGTGTGCCATCGGTTACCAGATTTCAAAAGGAAGTAGCCAAAGGTTTTTACAATTCCGTTTATTATGTGCTTGATAAAAATGCAAGTGCTACGCAAATATCGAACGTAGCGAGAGAAATTGCCGCTTTTGACCAAGTAATTGTAGGCATTCATGATAGCCGGGCAAGACCAGCAAATAACATTCAGTTAAATGCAGGTGTTAAAAGTTTTATTAAAGATTTATCGACCAGAAACACCGTATTTGCTTTGTTTGCAAACCCTTATAACCTCGCCGGATTACCAGGATTAGAAAACAGTAAAGGTTTAATTATCGGTTATCAGAAAGAAGATTATATGCAAGTTTCGGCCGCGGCTGTAATTAATAACAGATTGGTACCTACCGGAAAATTACCGGTAAGCATTTTGCCGAACTATAAGTTTGGCGATGGCATGTAAGCCTTTAAAAAAGCTTTAGAAGGAGCCACAGATTTGCAGATTTTATGAGTTAGAATAATCTGTAAATCTGTGGCTTTCTTCATTTAAAGAAAAATCATTAAAACAAATCTTCGCCCAAAATCATTATCTATCTATAAAAACTTATTGTTATGATAGACCCAGAAAACGAAGATTATTCGAACGACCCAAATGATGCATTACGCAGGGAAGACGATACAGAAAACATAAATGAATTGGATGGCGATACCTCAAACGTAGAGCACGACAAAGAT
Source organism: Pedobacter sp. Leaf132 (assembly GCF_920984695.1). Lineage (NCBI taxonomy): Bacteria > Pseudomonadati > Bacteroidota > Sphingobacteriia > Sphingobacteriales > Sphingobacteriaceae > Pedobacter > Pedobacter sp. Leaf132. The sequence goes on from NZ_CAKLBO010000004.1 coordinate 100,069, forward strand.
TTATTAAAACAAGCTGATGAGGCTTCCAGACCATCTTACGAGTTAAATGTTGATGATTTGAAGGAAGATGATTTGGATGATTAACAAAAAAGCCACAGATAATCAGAATTAAAATCTGATTATCTGTGGCTTTAAACTTTAGTCTTTACACTTTAAACTTATTTGGTTTTAGGCCTGTAAGTTTCAGGATCTACAGCTGCAACGGTCCATCCCTTTAGAAAGGAAATTGTTTTTTTAACATCATGACCAACTTTTCTTTTACCGTCTGCTCCAATTTCTTCTGATTCGAGATAAGCGGAATTCTGAATATGCAACACCTTCCCTTTTCCATCCAAAACTACAAAAACAGGGTAACCAAAACGGTTTGGAAAACCTAAGTATTTCATAGCTTCATCGTTATGGTGGTCTTTATCCCAATTCACTAATACGAATTCGAAATTATCGTTTATGGTTTGTTTTAAAATAGCAGTAGTATCAACCAGGTTATGGAAGGCAATGCACCATGTACACCAATTGCCGCCAACTTGTACCAAAACATGTTTATTTGCTTTTGCGGCTTTCTCTGTTGCGGCTTTTAAATCGGCCATTGCGTTAGCCTCCGGGTTATAAATATGAACGCCTGCTGTTTTCGCCTGACCAAAAGCAAGTGTTGAGCTAAGTGTAATCGCTAAAATTGTGATTAGTTTTTTCATGATTTTAATATAATAGCGTAAAAGTAATAAAGACTACAATTTTTATAGATTATCCAGCATATCTTTTACAGAATAAATACAATTTTGCAAAATACTATCTTTGTAGCCAAATGGATTTTTTAGATGTACACACTCATAAAACTGCTCAGCAAAAAGGAGTTATTTGTATTCAAAGTCTTTCGCTAACCAGCGATATTTTCTTGGCAATGCCGAAAACCAAACCCATTTCAATTGGCTTACACCCTTGGTACGCTAAAAAAGAATTGCTCGAAACTCAATTAAGATATTTAACTGTTCTGGCTAAACAGAAGAATGTAAAATTGATTGGAGAATGTGGTTTAGATAAGTTAAAGGGCGAAAGCATGGAAAACCAAATTTATATTTTTGAGCAACAAATTGCTTTAGCAGAACAATTGAAAAAACCCATGATTTTGCATTGTGTAAAAGCATTTGCAGAATTAATAGAAGTTAAAGATAGATTGAGCATTAAAGTGCCGTTGATAATTCACGGTTTTAATAAAAATGAAGAATTAGGGAAACAACTATTGGCAAAAGGCTTTTTAATATCTTTAGGAGCAGCTATTTTAAATGAAAATTCCGGTGCAGCAAAGCTGATTAAACAAAGTGACAACTTTTTTCTGGAAACCGATGATTCGAAAACGTCCATTGAAGAAATTTACCAGGCTGCTTCTATTATAAAAAAATGTTCGGTTGATGAGTTGAAAGCCCTTATTTTTGCAAACTGGAAGAAATTGGAATTACTTTAGCTTTGCCACGGAAACACAGAAATTATGGAAGCTTTAAGAAATTTATTTCGTTTTAATCCATATTCCAGGTCAGAGAAAAATAATCTCTTAAAAGCACATATTTTTGCTAACTGGTATTAATTGAGTTTGCCATAACCATTTTTACTTTTAGTTTTTACTTTACACTTTTTACTTAAATAAATGTCTGATACTAGTTGGCTTTCACGCTCCGCACTTTTAGTGGGAAATGATGGAATTGATAAATTACAATCGAAACATGTGTTAGTTGTCGGCTTAGGAGGCGTAGGCTCTTTCGCAGCAGAATTTATTTGTCGTGCTGGTGTTGGCGAAATGACAATTGTTGATGGTGATGTTGTAGACCCAACCAATAGAAACAGGCAATTACCTGCATTAGCTACCAATCACGGCGTAAGTAAAGCTGCCATTATGCAAGAACGGTTGTTAGCAATAAACCCCGAATTGAAACTTCATGTGGTAAATACTTTCTTAACGCCCGAAAAATGCAGAGAAATATTAGAATCGAAATTTGATTATATTATGGATTGCATTGATAGTGTGATGCCGAAGATTACCCTTCTTTCAAAAGCTTTGGAGAAAAACATTCCGATTGTTAGTTCTATGGGTGCTGGTGGTAAAATAGATCCTACAAAGCTTAGAATAGCAATGTTGCCAGATACTTATCAATGTGTTTTTGCAAGCTATGTGCGTAAAAGGCTTAATAAACTCGTTGGAGCAGATAAAATCAGGGCGGTTTTTTCTACTGAAGAAATGGACAAAAAATCTATGATAATGACAGACGGCAGCAATTTTAAGCGTTCTGCCTACGGAACGGTTTCTTACCTTCCGGCGGCTTTTGGCGGTACGTGCGCATCAGTTGTTATTCGCGATTTATTAGGACTCAAAATTGAAATGGCAGAACGCCCTGCAAGAATTAGTCATAAAACTTTGGCAAAAAGAAAAGCTAAAAAGAAATAAGCTATTGTGGATATCCTGATTTCGGGAAAATTTTAAATTGTTGTAAGTTAGGATATTTTTAAATAGCCACCCCCGCCTTACAGGCACCCCTCCAAAGGAGGGGAATAAAACCCATAGCCAAAAAAAATATGCCTCAACCCCTTAAAATCCTTCAAGCTTCTGCCGGTTCTGGTAAAACATTCAGTTTAACTGCGCACTACCTTACCTTGCTTTTTTCTGGCGAGAATAAATACCGCGAAATTTTAGCTGTAACCTTTACCAATAAAGCTACCGAAGAAATGAAGAGCAGAATTCTGGAGGTATTGGTTGGCTTAGCAAAAGGAAATCCCGCAAAGAAAATTGATGATTATCGGAAATTGGTTTTAGCGGCTCATCCAAATTTAAATGCTAAAGAACTCCAATTTAAAGCTGATAAAATCTATCGGAAAATTCTTCACGATTACAGCCGTTTTTCGGTAAGTACCATTGATGGTTTTGTACAAAAAGTAATTAGAGGCTTTGCTTTTGAACTTGGCTTAAATGCAGATTATAATTTAGAAATGAATTATGATAAAGTTAAAGATGATTTAGTAAATAAACTTGATGAGGCTTTAAACGACAATAAACAATTACTGCAATGGATTATCGATTTGGCTATCGAGCGCATTAGCGATAATAAAAGCTGGAATTACAAAATCGAATTATATAATCTAATCGGAGAAATTTTTTCAGAGCGCTTTCAAATTTTCGAATCAGCCGTAGAAGAATTAGGGCTGGAAAACATTGATGCTCTCTTTAAAAAATACATCAGCGTTACTAAAGATGAAATTAAAAATTTCGAAAGCGAAATTATTCAGCTTGCTAAAGATGCAAACGAGGCACTTGAAGTTTTAGGTGTAGAAAACGACCAGCTAAAAGGAAAATCGAGAAGCCCATTAACAAAATTAATTCTAATTGCCCGTGGCGATTTCTCCAAAATAGAACCCATTTTTAATATAATTGATGAGCCTGAAGAATGGTTTCAAAAAAACGCAGATAATCCTGAAGCCTTTACAACCGTTAACCCGATTTTGCAAAAGATTAAAGCTCATTATCTAAACCATTTACCAACTTATCAATTAGCAATTGCCTTTAACAAAAACCTTTATTATTTAAGGTTGATGCAGGAAATTGCCGTGTTATTAAAAGAATATCGGGCCGAGAATGATAATCTATTGATCAGCGATGCTCAAAAATTAATTTCAGGAATTACGGAAGATGCCGGCGACAACCCATCGTTTATCTGGGAAAAAGTTGGTAATCGTTATCGTAATTTTCTTTTTGATGAATTCCAGGATACTTCTACAAGCCAATGGGGAAGTTTTAAATCGCTTTTAACCAATGCTATTGCCACACCCAGTTTAGATTTAACCGACCATCTTATTGTTGGTGATACAAAACAATCTATTTATCGCTGGCGAAATGGCGATTGGAATATTTTACACAAGCATGCAAAAACGGATGTTGGCCCGCATAATGTTATCGAAGACAGTTTAGCAGAAAATTATCGGAGCACAGAAAACATCATCACATTTAATAACTTTCTATACCGCCAAATTCCTATAACCTTGCAAAATGAGTTAAACCAGAGTTTAGCGAGCAAGCCAGAAAATATTACAGCATGGTGGAATACGCAGCATTACGACTCCATCATTACCGATATTTATGCAAGCTCAACCCAAAATTTTGCAGCAAATACGGTAAAAGGCGGAACCATTAAAATTAAAAAATTTAGCAAAGAACAGGTTCCGGACGAGGCACGTTTTACAGAAACAATTTTTAGAGATATTGCTTTAAACGATGTTATCGAAGAAATCCTTCACCTTAAAAACGAGCAAAATTATGCACTAAAAGACATTGCAATTTTAGTTCGCTCCAATAGCGAAGCGATGTTAACGGTGCAGAAGTTGATGGAACAAAAACTTCCGGTATTATCTGGTGATGCTTTATTGATTTCAAACAATTCTGCCGTTCAGCTCATCATTAATACTTTAAAAATATTGATAGGTTTAGATGCTCAAACCGCACTTTACAAGGCAAATTGCATTGCACTCTATCATTCTTTACATGATAAAGATGCAAACGCCAACCACTATCTAAATTTAGTTAACGTTTCATTAAGCACGCTAGGTAATGTTCTCCCAAAATCGCTTTGCGAAAACTGGCAATCGTGGCTGCAACTTCCGCTGGCAGAATTAATAGAGATTTTGCTCGAAGCTTATGATTTAAAAAATCTTGCTCAACATTTACCCTATTTATTGGCCTTTAGAGATTTAACAGCAAACGCCGGAAAGCTTGGCGAAAAAGGTATTATTTCTTTCCTAACCTGGTGGGATGAAGATGGCGTAAAAAAATCTCTACCATCGCCAGAAGGCGCTGATGCGATTCAAATTATTACCATACATAAATCTAAGGGATTAGCTTTTAGGGCGGTTTTTGTCCCCTTTTGCAATTGGGAAGTCAAAGGCAAAGCGAATTCTACTTTTTGGGTATCATCAGAAGATACAGTTTATAAGGAACTGCGGGGTATTCCATTAAAATACAATAAAGATTTGGCTGATTCATCAATCGCACAAGCCTATTATGAAGAGTTACTTTATAACAATATGGATGCATTGAATATGCTTTATGTAGCCACTACCCGCTCTAAAGATTATTTATACATCGCAACTATGGGTAAGGCCGAACCAAAAGGGAATAAAGAAATTAATTTATCCAATATGGGCGATGTAATAAACCTCACTTTCGAAAACGAATTTGATGAAAACGGGGTTTATGAAATTGTAGAATACATTACAATCGAAAATAAGGATGGAGCATCAAATTTTATTAATTTGAAAAGCTATCCAACTACAACACGTTTATCAGAGCTCTACACTTCTTCAGAAGAAAAGCATTTAAAACACTTGGTTAATATCGAAAAATCGGGTCGGAAAGGTTCATTGCTTCATGATATATTGGCGAGTGCAACAAGTCAGAAAGGTGTTGAAGATTATGCCGCAAACCTTATTTTGCAAGGCATTATCAAGGTAGAAGAAAAGCAAAAGCTGGTTGAATCAGCAATGGAGGTTTTAAACCATCCGGAGCTTAAAGAACTTTTAGATGCCGCCGGAGAAAGTATAACCGAGAAAAGTATTATTGATGTTAATGGTAAACTTCACCGACCGGATAGAGTGCTTATAAATGATAATGAAGTAATTATTCTGGATTATAAATTTACTTTAGAAGAAAGTGAGAAACACATTCAACAAGTTGATGGCTATAGAAATTTATTATCGGAAATGGGTTATGATAATATTAAAACCTATTTATTTTATGCTGTTAAAGGCAAATTGAAATTAGTCTAATATGAAGTTCTACGACATAGATATTAACCACTTTAAGATTGCTTCGTGCCTCGCAATGACGACCGCACAAACGTTATTGCGAGGCACAGTCTATCCCGATTTTTCGGGAGAGCAATCTTCTTTAGAACTTTCAAATCTGTTTTTTAAATCTTAATTATGAAACCATTTTTACAAGAAGTTGCCGAAGATTTAGTTAGCAGATTTGGAAATCAGCTGGCTAATTGTGCCATTGTTTTCAATAATAAAAGACCAGCTGCTTATTTGCAAAAGCATTTTGCAGATATAATTAAAAAGCCGTTTTTCAGTCCATCCTTTTTTACCATTCAGGAGTTTTTTGCATGCTCTACAAATTATAAAATAGCCGATTTCTATTTGCAATTTTTTACGCTTCATAAAATCTATAATCAACTTTTGGTTGAAGAAAAGCTTGAAACCATTTCAAGTCATAAATTTTTTCCTTTAGCAAAGATAATTTTAAGCGATTTTAACCAAATTGATGCTGATTTAGTTGATGCAGAAAAACTCTACCGCGATTTGGAAGACATTTCAGTTATCAATCAGGATTTTGATTATTTAAGTCCGGAGCAATATCAATTCCTTTCACAATTCTGGACGTCATACTCAGAAGGTAAACACAAAAAACAGCAAGAATTATTTATAAAAATGTGGCGCAGAATGCCAAAGCTTTATAACAAATTTCACGCTGTATTAAAAGAACAAGGCTATTTAACCAATGGTTCAGTTTATCGCCACCTGGCGGATGATATTACAAGTCACCAGGAATTTATCTCAAATTTTGATAAAGGTAAAATCATTTTCGTCGGATTTAATGCTTTGAGTAGTGCTGAAGCAAAAATTTTTAGTCAGTTACAAGAAACAGATAAAGCGCTCTTTTATTTTGATGCAGATAGCTATTATTTAGATGATGCTTCGCAAGAGGCGGGATTGTTTCTAAGAAAAAACCTCAACCTTTTAGGCTTAAGAAATGAATTTTCTGAAAAGGAAAGCTTAATGAAAACGGGCGAGCACAATGTTAATGTTTTCAAAGTTCAGGGACAATCGGCACAGGCAAAAATCCTGAATAATATTTTAGAAGAAGATTACACCAATGCAGAAACCGTTGGTAAAACAGTTGTGGTTCTGGCAGATGAGAGTTTGCTTATTCCAACGTTACAAACCATCCCTACAAATTATGATGGTGAGGCAATCGACCTTAACGTAACCATGGGTTTTGCACTATCAACCTCAAGTATTTTTGGTTTGGTTGATTTATGGTTAACCTGCCAACTGGAAATTTTGCAAGGCAATAAAGTAAGTTACAAAAATGTTGAAGCCTTTTTAACGCATCCATTAACTGGCTTAACGCAAAAAATGCGTGATAAAATTTTAACTGCACTATTAGAAGAAAATCAGGTTGAAATAGAACACACTCGTTTATTGCGACAAAGTGGTTTTTTTGAAGTTTTTTATAAAAAAATCGATAATCCTCAATCGGTTGTGACCAATTTATTAGAGGTTCTGGATTTTGTTTTAACCAGATTATCAAACGCAAAAACTTTAAAGAAAATTGATGCTGAACTTTTTGTAAAAACCATTCAGGAGTTAAACCGCCTGCACGACACCTTTAATTCACATATTGGTAAAGAAGAAATTCCTTTTGTTATTTACCTTGTGCAAAAATCGCTACAAGCCATTGCAGTTCCGCTTTCCGGCGATCCACTAAATGGTATTCAGGTTATGGGCTTGCTCGAAACCAGGAACTTAAATTTTGATAAAGTGGTTATTCTCGGTTTTAATGAAGGCATCATTCCTAAATCATCTATCGGCAATAGCTTTATACCAGATTCTATTCGAAGGGTTTATGGTTTGCCTGTTTTAGAAAATTTAGATGCCATCTCATCATACATGGTTTACCGTTTGATGCAAAGAGCGAAAAATATCAACTTTGTTTACAACAGTTTAACCGATGAATCTACATCGGGCGAAGCCAGCAGAATTTTAAAGCAACTGGAATATGAAAGCGGCTTTAATTTTACCAACCATGAATTAAATCTCGAAGTAAAAACAGAGGAATTTAAAGCCGTTCAGATTGAAAAAACAGGAAATGCTTTTATTCAGGAAACGCTGCAAAAATATCTTGATAAGAAGAAAATTTTATCGCCTTCGGCGCTAACGCAGTACATTGCTAACCCGATTGATTTTTTCTTCAACTACATTGCAGGTATCAAAGAACCCAAGGAAATTAGTGCAGTTGTTGAGGCAAATGAAATTGGTTCAATTTTGCACAAGGTGATGGAATATTTTTACGAAGATTTAAGAAGTGCAGAGATTACTGAAGAAAGAATTAAAGAAAGGAAAAATTTAGTTCCTCAGTTAATTCAAAAAGCCTTTAATGCAGTAATGTTTAATCATGCTGACAAGGTGATGGAATATAAAGGCATGCAAAAGGTTATTCTTGCCATTGTTGATGCTTATGTAAACATTATTTTAAATCAGGATATTACGCAAACGCCGTTTACCATTATAAGTTTAGAGCAAAAAGTAGAGGCCGAAATCAGCTTCTCATTAAATGGAAAGCAAGAAAGTGTTAAAATTTTCGGTTATATTGACAGGGTTGATGTTAAGGATGGCATAACAAAAATTGTAGATTATAAAACGGGTAGTGATAAATTGGCATTTAAAGATGTTGATGAACTTTTTAATTCAAACGGTAAACATATCAACAAAGCACTGATACAAACCTTGCTTTATACCTATGCATACGAGCAATCTGCAGGCAAAACTTGTGTAGAACCAAATTTATATATCGTTAAAACAATGAACGACCCGATTAATGGCGGTGTTTGGTTTAAATCTAACCGACAGGTTTTAAAAGGCGATTTTTTAGAAGAAATTAAGCCTTTGTTTTTAGCCCGATTAAAAGAAAAACTTGCAGAATTATTTGGCGCACCGTATTTTAATGTCAGCGAAATACCTGATAATTATAAGTATTCGATCTATAAAACTTTGTTTGGGAAATAGGGGTTGGCTAAAGCCCATTTTTATGATCTTAAGCCGTTGGTTGAAACCAACGGCAATAAATAGAAAACCAATCAATATAATGAAATCGCCAACTGCACTGTTCATTTCTTTGCCGTTGGTTTCAACCAACGGATAAAAATTATTTCATATATTGGCTTTAGCCAAAATATCCATTATGTCGTATGTAAAAATTTGGGTTCACCTGGTGTTCTCAACAAAAAATCGACATCCCTATTTAACCAAAAGCATCCGTTACAAAGTTCAAAATCATATAATTGAAAATTGTATAGAAAAATCTATTTTCTTAACCGCTATAAATGGACATACTGAGCATTTGCATTGTTTGATATCGTTAGGAAAAGAACAAACTATTGCAAAGACCGCACAACTGATTAAAGGAGAATCAGCTTATTGGATAAACAAAAACAAACTAACTACTGATACATTTAATTGGCAGGATGATTATTTCGCTATATCTGTAAGTGAATCGCAATTAGAAATTGTAACAAGTTATATAAAAAACCAAGAGAAACATCATGCTAAAAAATCATTTGCAATGGAAGTAAAAGAATTCGCAGATAAGTATAAATTTGAAATACGAAACGAATAAAAAATGCTAACCCTCAACTTCACAAAATTCCCTATCCTCGAAACGGAACGATTAATCCTTCGGGAACATGCCATTTCTGATGCGGAAACTTTATTCGCCATGCGAACCAATGAAACGGTTATGAAATATATTGACCGTGAGAGGCCGAAAGATTTAGAGGAAATTAAAATATTCATTACCAAGTTTAACCTGGGTTTTGAAAACGGTGATAATTTAGCCTGGGTAATCGCTTTGAAAAAAAATCCGAATCAAATGATTGGCTCTATCGGTTATTGGCGAACGGATTTTGCAAATCACAGGGCGGAAATCGGCTATATGCTTCATCCCGATTATTGGCGAAAAGGAATTATTGCAGAAGCTTTGAAAAAAACGATTGATTTTGGTTTTCAAGACATCAACCTGCATACAATTAGTGCCAATATAAATGTAGACAACGATGCATCTCGACAAATGCTTATAAAACATGGGTTTTTAAAAGAAGCTCACTTTAAACAAGATTACTATTTTAGAGGGAAATTTTTAGATAGCGAAATTTATGGATTACTAAATCCCAATCATTAAATGTTTGGAGAAATAAACAAAATGTAATACAAAAACAACCTAAGTTAATGCACCGCGAAATTATATTTTAGCCTTTCGATAATAACAATCTAAATAAAAAGTAAAAAGCCAAATATTCCATCAAAACCAACCACAATTATTACAAAATACACGCATTATAGCCTTTGGTTTCAATGCTTTTAATAATTATATTTGCCACCGTTATAAAAATTTACAATGAGAGAAATCCAATTTAGAGAAGCACTACGCGAAGCCATGAGCGAAGAAATGCGTAAAGATGACCGCGTTTTTTTATTAGGTGAAGAAGTAGCAGAATATAACGGAGCGTACAAAGTAAGTCAGGGCATGCTTGATGAATTTGGTGCGAAACGCATTATCGATACCCCGATTGCCGAATTAGGTTTCGCAGGTATTGCAACTGGTGCTGCAACAGCAGGCCTTATTCCAATTGTTGAATTTATGACATTCAACTTCTCATTGGTAGCTATCGACCAAATTATCAACGGTGCAGCTAAAATTTTATCAATGAGTGGTGGTCAGTTCTCATGCCCAATGGTTTTTCGCGGCCCAACAGGTAATGCGGGCCAATTAGGTGCACAACACTCACAAAACTTCGAAAACTGGTTTGCTAATACTCCAGGTTTAAAAGTAGTCGTTCCGGCTACACCATACGATGCAAAAGGATTATTAAAACAATCTATTATCGATCCAGATCCAGTAATTTTTATGGAATCTGAAGTAATGTACGGCGATAAAGGTGATGTTCCGGCTGAAGAATATTATATCGAAATTGGTAAAGCAAAAGTAACCAAAGAAGGTACTGATGTAACCATTGTAACTTTCGGTAAAATGTTAACTCGCGTGGTTAACCCTGCTGTAGAAGAATTAACTAAAGAAGGTATTAATGTAGAAGTTATCGATTTACGTACTGTTCGTCCTATCGATTACGCCACAATTATCGAATCTGTTAAGAAAACAAACCGCTTAGTAGTTGTAGAAGAAGCATGGCCATTAGCATCACTTTCTGGTGAAATTGCCTTTATGGTGCAAAAACAAGCTTTTGATTATTTAGATGCTCCTGTTTTACGTATCACTTGTGCAGATGTACCACTTCCATACTCGCCAACTTTAATTGCAGCCAGCTTACCAAATGCTGAGAAAGTAATTAAAGCGGTTAAAGAAGTTATGTACGCAACAAAATAAATTGTCATTCTGAACAAATCGAAGACAAAACATATACAAATCCTCCAAAGCAATTTGGGGGATTTTTACGTTATACGTCATTTCAAGGCAGAAAGCAATCTTACTTTAATAAATAAATTCTGTATTTCAGTGGCAAATAATTTGAAAACCAACCTTCAGTAATTCTTCGCCTTCAGTAGCCCCGCCATCCATTTCAATCTTTTTATAACTTTTGTATGCTCAAATTGTCGTCATTGCGAGGAGGAACGACGTGGCAATCTTTTTCGTTGGTATGACAAAAAAGTATCTCCATTCCTGTCAGGTTTATTTTACAAAAACCTGTGCAAAAAACGCAGTGCGGTTCTTACTCAAACCCAAAAAACCAAACGATAATTTTTATATTAGCTCAGCAAAAATTATTATTATGGAGAAAATAGAGCCAAAAACCATCGATGAATATATTGCATTATTTCCTGCTAAAACGCAAGAAATTTTACAGCAGATTAGAGAAACTATTCATAATGCGGTGCCAAACGCTACAGAAGTAATCAGCTATAAAATGCCGGCTTTTAAGCAAAATAGGGTTTTAGTCTATTTTGCTGCCTATAAAAAACACATTGGCTTCTATCCTACTGGTTCAGGCATCGAGGCTTTTCAACACGAATTTGGAGATTATAAATGGAGCAAAGGTGCAGTTCAGTTTCCAATTGATAAACCAATGCCGCTGGATTTGATTGCAAAAATAACCAAATTTAAAGCGCAAAGAGATTTAATGAAGGCAGAGGAGAAAAAATAAATGTTTAAATTTTACGCTTTGTAGCCCTTCATAGCAGCAAAAACTTAAGTTATCTAAACGGGATTGAAGCGGCATCTCCCGATTTTTCATCGGGAATATAGCGTAAAGCCCGACGGACCATCATAAAATCTTCTGTTTTTGCTTTCCAAAAAATAAATCTAAAACATTCAAGTCTTAGTACACTTAAAGATTAAATACTCAAAATTTAAGGTGGAAAAATCATTTCTAAAAATCCTTAAATCCTGATTAGCTTTGCCGCATTAATTTTTGAATATGCTAACTCACCATAAAATAATTGCAGCCGAACTAAAAGTTGCAGAAAAACAAGTAAGCGCAACAGTAAACTTATTAGATGAAGGCGCAACCGTTCCGTTTATTTCGCGTTACCGTAAAGAATTAACCGGAAGTTTAGATGAAGTTCAGGTTGCCGCAATACGCGATAGAGTTTTACAATTACGGGATTTAGACAAACGCCGCGAAGCGATTTTAAAATCGATGACCGAATTGGGTAAACTTACACCTGAACTCGAAAAGCAGATTAATGAAGCCGAAACCATTTCATTTTTAGAAGATATTTATTTGCCTTTTAAACCAAAACGCAAAACCCGTGCTTCGATGGCGAAAGATAAAGGCTTAGAACCTTTAGCTTTGCAAATTTTCGACCAACAGAATTTTGATTTAAATGCTGCGGCAGATAAATTTATAGATGCTGAAAAAGGCGTAAATACGCTGGATGAAGCCTTAGCGGGCGCTCGGGATATTATTGCTGAAATGATTTCGGAAAATCTTGAAGCACGCACCAAAATGCGCACTTATTTCCAGGAAAAGGCCGAATTTAAATCGGAAGTTATTAAAGGAAAAGAAGAAGAGGGTATTAAATATAGGGATTATTTTGAGTGGACTGAACCAGTCAAAACGGCCGCATCTCATCGAGTTTTAGCCATGCGCCGTGGCGAAAAAGAACTGATTTTACGCTTAGATGCACTACCACCAGCTGAAGGAGCTTTATCAATTTTAGAAAACCAGTTTATTGCCGGAAATAACGCTGCATCTAAACAAGTGCAACACGCCTTAGAAGATGGTTATAAACGTTTGTTAGAGCCTGCAATGGAAACTGAGCTGCGGGTTTTTACTAAACAAAAAGCTGACGAAGAGGCCATTCGAGTTTTCGCAGAAAATGCTCGTCAGTTGTTGTTGGCTGCACCAATGGGACAGAAAAATGTTTTAGCGATTGACCCTGGTTTCCGTACAGGTTGCAAAGTAGTTTGCTTAGATAAGCAAGGCAAACTTTTGGAAAATACGGCCATTTACCCTCATACCGGACAAGGAAATGTAAAAAATGCTGAAACTACGCTTGTGCAGCTTTGCGAAAAGCATAATATAGAAGCTATTGCAATTGGTAATGGAACTGCTGGAAGAGAAACGGAATCTTTTGTGCGGAATTTAAATTTACCAAATGTTACAATTGTGATGGTTAATGAAAGTGGTGCTTCGATTTATTCAGCTTCGGAAGTTGCCCGTGAAGAATTTCCAACTCAGGATATTACCGTTCGTGGTGCGGTTTCAATTGGCCGCCGTTTAATGGACCCTTTAGCAGAATTGGTAAAAATTGATCCAAAATCAATAGGTGTAGGGCAATATCAGCATGATGTTGACCAAAACAAATTACAGGCTAGCCTGGATGATACCGTAATTAGTGCTGTAAATGCGGTTGGTGTAGAATTAAATACAGCTTCGAAACAAATTTTAGCCTATGTTTCTGGCTTAGGACCAACGTTAGCACAAAACATAGTAGATTATAGAAATACAAACGGAGCTTTTAAAAACCGCGAAAGTTTGAAAAAAGTTCCACGTTTAGGCGGTAAAGCTTATGAGCAAGCAGCCGGTTTTTTACGTATTCGCAATGCAGAAAATGTTTTAGATACAAGCGGCGTTCACCCAGAGCGATATGCTGTGGTTGATAAAATGGCTAAAGATTTAGGCACCACCGTTTCTGCATTAATGAAAGATACAACTTTGCAAAAGCAGATTAAATTGCAACAATACGTTACAAATGAAATCGGCCTACCAACACTAACAGATATTTTGAAAGAGTTAGCAAAGCCCGGCCGCGACCCGCGTGAACAATTCGAAGCCTTCAGTTTTACGGATGGCATAAATGAAATTGCTGATTTACGAATCGGCATGAAGTTGCCTGGAATTGTAACCAATATTACCAATTTCGGCGCTTTTGTAGATATCGGCGTTCACCAGGATGGTTTGGTTCACACCAGTCAGCTGGCAAACCGTTTTGTGGCAAATCCAAACGATATTGTTAAAGTACACCAAAAGGTTGAAGTTACGGTTATGGAAGTAGATGCTGCCCGTAAAAGGATTTCTTTATCGATGAAGACTGAAAATAATCCGAAGTTGGGAGTCGGAAGTCCGAAGTCTAAAGAACAAAAGCCAAGGCAAGATTTTAAACAGAACAATTCAAAACCTAATTTTAAGCCTAAGCATGAACAAAAAGATGCTGATGGAGATTTACAGGAAAAATTAGCGAAGCTGAAAGGTATGTTCAAATAGGTTTTAATTCGTCGTTTTACTTCCGTCATTGCGAGGCACCGTTTGTCCCGTTTTTTCGGGAAAGCAATCTCTTATAAGTGAGATTGCTTCTGCCTCGCAATAACGGACTAAAACTTATTTTCTTTTCATAACATAAACAGCATTACTTGAATCTTTCCCATGTTCTGAATACACTTGAAAAAGTTCGTACCCATAATTTTTAAATTTATTAATAAAATCTATAGTAGAATTAAATTCCATTCGCTTACCGGCATCATCTTTAACAACAACGTCATTAAATTCGGTAACAATTTGTCCGTATTCTAAAGAAATTAGAATTTTATCCGAAAATAGTTTGCCCGAGCCCTTAATTTCAACATAATCAGCATGGATATCGCTTAGGCGAACGCCGTTAATAGTTTGGGCCTTAGCACTAAATAGTGCAAAGCAGGCAACAGCCGTTGCCAGTGCAGTAATTTTTTTCATAATAAGGTCTCATTTTGTGTGTATCCCAAAATAAAGAAATTATAGTGTTCTGTTTTATGCTATCTGTAACAAAATTACATTTGAATTATCTTAAAATAACAAATACGGTATCGCCATTGCGAGGCACGAAGCAATCTCTTTTCATATAGATTGCTTCGTGCCTCGCAATGACGGAATTGGATAATATATTGCAAAAAAATGCAGTATAAATAATTTAAAACAAAAATATACAATGAATTTCATAGGCAATATTATCTGGATTATTTTTGGCGGAATATTTATATTCTTTGAATATATAATCGGTGGATTAATATTGTGCTTAACTATTGTTGGTATTCCCTTCGGGATTCAATGTTTTAAATTTGCAATTGTTGGCCTGGCTCCATTTGGGGTAAAAATTACGGATACTTCATCAAATACCGGATGTTTATCAACCGTTATGAATTTAATCTGGATAGTATGTGGAGGTTTTTGGATTGCATTAACACACCTTTTCTTCGGTATTTTACTTTGCATCACAATTGTTGGTATTCCTTTTGGCAGGCAGCATTTTAAATTAATGAACCTGGCTTTTACGCCATTCGGAAAGTCTATTTCATAACCAGTTTGTTTCTTGCCAAAAGCAGCAAATTTATTTAAATAGCCCTCGATTGAATTGAAGCCATTTTTCATGGCGAAATGAAAGCGGGACTATCGAAACCGATGAGCAATACAATTGCGCTCCAAATTCTAAGAAATTAAACCTATTCGTTTAGAATGCTCAATAGCCTCTAAGCTATTGTTAAAAAGGCAGGTCTTAATTGGAAAAGGCTTTACCCTTTCGAATAATTTAAGGCTTTCTTCAACCTTTTCGGGTCTAATATTCCGAATGTAGATGGCTTCGATATTTTTTGGATATTTCTCGGCAATAGACGTATATATTTCCGGATCTTGCTGCGAATTATCGCCAAAAAACACAAACTTTTGGTTAGGGAAAGCGTCTAAAATCCGCATTACTCTAATTAATTTCCCCTCATGTCCGGTTTTACCGGTACGTATCAAATCCTTCCATCTCTTTAAAGTATTTAACAGGAATGCCCCCTCAGGCAATTCATTAAATCTAAAAGTTTCTAAAAGGTAATCGTACAAATTCCATTCGCTGCTACTCACGTAAAAAAAAGGATTTGGCTGGTTTTCTTCCGTATGAGATTTGGCCAAAAGCTGATAATGGTTAGCCACATCAGGAAATGTTTTTCGCGTTCGCGGATTTTTAATGAACAACTCCCGTAATCTACGTCCTATGGTTGCCGAATGCGATACCATTACGGTATCATCAACATCAGAAATAAAGGCGTACTGCGTAATGTGCGGCACATAAACTTTGCCCTCGCTACAGCTTAAAACGGTATCATCTGCGGCTAAAGCCTCAACTTTTACATAATGCCAACCGGCTTCAACGTCACTGTTTGCCTTCCATTCAAATTTAAAAAAGCCATCAGCTTCTGTTTTATTGTAGATGATTTGATCGAAAAATTGCAAGCGTATTTTAACAAAAGCATAAGGTTTTAAAATGAATAATTTAAGTAAGTGAACAATGTTTACAAATAGATTTTCGCTGTAAATCTGCTCAGTTTTTGCTTTCCGCTTAAACACGTGACCATACACCACCAAATTTTGGGTATGCCCGTAACCATGATATATCTTTACGCTTGTAGATTTATTCATCTATTTTAAAACAGACTTTGTGTTTAGTTGTTTTGAAAGGAGCAAATTAGCTTGCATTCATGAAATTACTATTCATTATTAACCCTGGTTCAGGCAGCCACGATATCGATCTAAAAGATGTTATTTCGAAATATTTTATTGATAAAGATATTGAAATAGATTTATTTGAATTGCCGGATGATTGCTCGATGGATAAAATTAAATCTAAAATTGACCAATCAAAAGCTGATAAAGTAATTGCTGCAGGTGGTGATGGCACATTAAAACTCGTGGCCGAATGCTTGCTAAATTCTGATACGCCAATCGGTATAATTCCAGCGGGGTCTGCAAATGGTATGGCAAAGGAACTTGGCATACCAACAAACATTGAAGAGGCATTAAAAATTATTGAACATGGAAAGCCTAAAAAAATTCACCTGGTTAAGTTAAATGATGAAATTTGTATTCATTTGTCTGATTTAGGCTTTAATGCTTATCTGGTTAAAAAGTTTGATACTTTACCCAACCGTGGTATGTGGGGTTATGCAAAGGCTACCTGGCATGCTTTATGGAACCACAAACGCATGGATGTAGAAATTAAAATTAAAGGCGAAAGCGTAAAATCTAAAGCTGCGATGGTTGCCATTGCAAATGCTACCATGTACGGCACTGGTTTAAAAATAAATCCGGATGGAAAGTTAGACGATGACCTTTTCGAAATTATATTGGTAAAGGATTATTCGTACTTAGAAATTTTGAAAATCTGGTTTACCAAACTTCCATTTAACCCAAAAAAAATCGAGGTTTTTCAAACATCTAGCGTAAAAATAGCATCGAAACATAAAGCGCATTTCCAGGTTGACGGAGAATATATCGGAAAAATTAACACTGTTGAAGCAGAGATACTACCTGCTGCTATTTCAGTAATTGTGTAACATTAAAATGTTTCACGATGAATTTTGATGGTAAAATATAATCTGAAAAATTCTGCAATGAAACAAATTTTGAAAAAGATATCAAACCAGAGTTCTTTCAGGTTGAAAAGCTCGGGCAGTAGCGTGATGAAACCTACCGTAAAAACCCAGATGATAAGTCGGATAGGAAATTGAACGTAATAAGCAATAAGCACAAACTTTTTATAGATGATTAAGCCTGCTGCCGATATAAAAAGAAGCAAGAACATTGGCAGTGTTAAAACGACTCTAACTTGAGATAGCGTTTCTTGTGGAATTTCTTTAAAGTGCGTAATAATTTGCCAAAAAGGCTGCGCTAACAAAGCAATACTGATAATATCTAAAAGGGCAAAAATTCTAACGGTTAAACGCATTTATTTACAATGTTTAGAAAGATAATTATCTGCTTTATCGCTACCCAGATTTTTAACCGTAGTAAAATCTTCACAGGCACCTTGTTTATCTCCCTGTTTTATTTTTTTCAAGCCCATATTTATCAACGAGTCGAAATATTCATCATCAATGCCTAATTGCGTTTTGATGGCTAAGATCTGACCTTCTTGACCAGGTTTAGCTGTATCAATGTTTTTATAGAAATTAATTACTGCATTTGTTAATCCCTCTTCGGCTAAAAAAGCGTTAATTGCAGATTTTATTTCGTTACTTGATTTACCCTCGCAACCGTAACCCGAAAGTTTAAAGTTTACCGGAACAACAACAGTAACAGTGGTATCATAACCTGCCGGTATCTGCCATTTTCCACTACTCAGGCGAATTAAACGCAACGCCTCGTTATCCAAATCAGAAATAATTCCTTTTGTAATTTTAGATGAGTATACTTTACCGCTTTTATTTAACTTAAAGCTGATGTTTACACTGCCTTGTATGCAATTCTGTTTTGAAAATTGCGGATAAATGGTGTTATTCTTAATGAAAGTTGCAAAACCAGACGGCCCATTTTTAAACTGCAATTGTGCTTGTGCAAATATAGTGCATAAAATAAAGCAAAGGGTTATTAACTTTTTCATCTATCTAATTTACGTAAAAAAGGTAAAAGGCTAAAGCGTAAAGATTAAAGTGATTTCAGGCTGCAATTTAAAATCAAGTTTGGGTTTAAACAGTTAGCCAAATACTTTTCGCGTTCAGAAAACTTACACACGCCGGGATAATCGCCTTCACAGCCTTCCATATTTTTTACAATTTGAAAGTGCAAATGTGGCGGCCAAAAACCATTTTCTTCTTTAATGCCTAAAGTTGCAAATGCCTTTCCTGCCGGGATAAATTTACCGGTTTCTAAACCATCTAAAGAGGCCAGACTTAAATGACCGTATAAGGCATGAAATTCGTAACCGTCTATTTTGTAATTTAAAATTATAGTTGCGCCGTAATCACCAAAATTATTGTTATTGGCAAAGCTGTGAACGGTAGCATCGTAAAAATTATAGACTGGAGTTAAAGCAGGCGCCCAAATATCTACACCTAAATGCAATCGTCTGGGTTCTTCGCCAGTATCAAAATGTCTGCTTCTAGAGTAGATGGTTCTATGTTCATTATAACCGCCAATGCCATATTTGGCGCCATTCGCCTCGAGTTCATTATTTACCCAAGCCGAAAATAAATCTGTATTATCTAAAATTTCATCTGTTAAAGCCGTATTTGCTGCGGTAAAATCAAGTGCTAATAGTTTATCACTTTGTAGATTGAAATCGACAACTTTACCAACTACAGATTTATTTGCTAAAATAACTTCTTCAAAAGTTTTCATCAAAAACTATTCTGCTTCTTCGTCTGGTTGTCTTGGTTCTTTAGCAATCTTATCAAAAAGATGATCCATCCGTTCTACATATTCGTTGGTATCATCAACAAAAAAAGTAAGTTCTGGAACAACCCTTACCTGATGGCGAATTCTAGACCCTAATTTATACCTGATTTCTCCGGCATGTGAATTTACTGTATTGATTGAAAGCGTAGTATTATTGGTATTAAAAAAGCTTAAATAAACTTTTGCCACCGCTAAATCGGGCGATACACGCACACGAGTGATGGTTACCAATGTGTTTGGCAAAAATGCAGCACCCTCACGCTGAAAAACCTGTGCTAACTCTTCTTGTAGCACTCCTGCAAATTTTTGCTGACGTTTACTTTCCATAATATTAAAATTTTCAAATTTCAATAGTCAATTATCAAACCACAAACGCCAAAAAAATAAAATAACGATTGTATCTGAAAAACAACTACAAAATTCTTTATTGCTGTAAAAATACTATATTTATTTAAGAACATTCCTAATATCAAACTCGATAACTAATATCCCAAGTTTTATTAAGCCATATTATGAATGAAACAAATTTCAATCTTGAAGATAGAACATTTCACTTTGCACAATCTATCAGAAAATACTGTAAAAACGTTAGTCAAACAATCATCAACATTCAAGATATTAAACAAGTTGTACGCTCATCAGGCTCAGTTGCCGCGAATTACATTGAAGCTAATGAAGCATTGAGTAAAGCTGATTTTATATATCGTGTAAAAGTTTGTCGCAAAGAAGCTAAAGAAACAGCACTTTGGATAAATCTAATCGACATAGAAGACAAACCTGAACTTAATTTGGTAAAATCTACATTAGCTGATGAAGCAAAACAACTTATGTTAATCTTTAATGCAATCATTAAAAAATCAGCTTAGCTATTATCTACGAAACTTCGCACCTTGCTGGTTTGATAATTGAAATTTGAAAATTGCTTACTCTATCAATTAATAAAGTAAATTACTATCATACGGGTACCTTGCAACATGCGCTGCTTTAACCTTATCGTATAATAATGTTTTAAACTCTTCGATATTTTCCTTTTCAGTTGCTGAAATAAATAAAACCGGAACCTTATCATGGCTCATCCAGCTGCGTTTAAATTCTTCAAGCGTTAATTTTCCATCGTCGTCTTCATCATCAACCTCCGGCGAAACATAGGCATCAATTTTATTGAAAAGCAAAATCATATCCTTATCAATTGCACCAATATCTTTTAAAGTTTCGTTTACGGTGTTTATCTGATCCTCAAAATTCGGATGCGAAACATCAACAACATGAATCAATAAATCAGCTTCTCTAACTTCATCTAAAGTAGATTTAAAACACTCTACCAAATGGTGAGGAAGTTTGCGAATAAAACCAACCGTATCAGATAAAAGAAATGGAAGATTTTCAATCACCACTTTACGAACAGTAGTATCAAGCGTAGCAAAAAGTTTATTTTCTGCAAATACTTCCGATTTCGAAAGCATATTCATAATCGTTGATTTACCAACATTTGTATAACCTACCAGCGCTACACGAATTAACTGACCGCGATTTTTGCGTTGCGTTTCGTTTTGCTTGTCAATATTTCTTAAACGCTCTTTTAACAGCGAGATTTTATTTAAAATTATCCTTCTATCACTTTCAATCTGCGTTTCACCAGGACCACGCATACCAATACCACCTTTTTGACGCTCAAGGTGCGTCCACATACCAGTTAAACGCGGTAAAACATATTGCAATTGCGCTAACTCTACCTGTGTTTTAGCCTGAGCTGTTTGTGCCCGGTTGGCAAAAATATCCAGAATCAGATTACTTCTATCCAAAACCTTAACACCTAATTCTCTGTCAATATTTCGCAGTTGCGATGG
The DNA here is from genome assembly GCF_920984695.1 of Pedobacter sp. Leaf132. Lineage (NCBI taxonomy): Bacteria > Pseudomonadati > Bacteroidota > Sphingobacteriia > Sphingobacteriales > Sphingobacteriaceae > Pedobacter > Pedobacter sp. Leaf132. Next base: position 121,373 of record NZ_CAKLBO010000004.1, read on the forward strand.
CGACAATTCATCATCAAACACAACCGTATCAATTTCTTCTGATTTTACATAGGCCTTTATTTCCTCGAGCTTACCTGTACCTACAAAAGTAGCACGCTCTGGCTTAAGCATTTTTTGTGTAAAAACCTTCTCCACTTTTCCGCCTGCGGTTTCAACCAAAAAGGAAAGCTCGTCAAGATATTCTTTTGTTTGTTCTTCCTTTTCGCCGGGTGTAACCACACCAACCAAAATTACCCGCTCCTGCTTTATCGCAGTATCATAAAATTTCTGTTTTCCCATTAATGCAACAAAGATACAAAATTTGTAAAATGTGATTTCACATAGAAACCATAGAGATGTAATAAAAGTTTTATAAAGACAGAAAAGCGACCTGCATAAGGCAGCCGTCATTGCGAGGCACGAAGCAATCTACTACTGAGATTGCTTCGTGCCTCGCAATGACGAAAAAATTACGTACTTCCGTGGCAAAGAAAGAATTACAGATGCGTTACAAAATCCCTAATCGCAGCACCCGGATTATCGGTTTTCATAAAATTTTCACCAATTAAAAAGCCGTTAAAACCAGCATTTCTAAGTTCTTTTATCGTTTCCGGATTGCTAATTGCACTTTCCGAAATCTTCATAAACTCATTCGGTATTTTATTAACCAAATCAAAAGAAGTTTGGATATTAACCGTAAAATCAGCCAAATTTCTATTGTTAACACCAATTGCATCTAAATTAGGGCAAATACTGCGTTCTAATTCTTCCAAATCGTGAACTTCTAACAATACATTTAAGCCCAAACTTTGTGCAAATTTGCCGTAATCGCTAATTTCCTTTGGAGTTAATATTGCAGCGATTAAGAGAATAATATCCGCACCCCAGGCTTTAGCTTCCAGAATCTGGTATTCATCAATAATAAAGTCTTTTCTTAAAACCGGAATATTGTTGGCTGCTCTGGCTGCAATTAAATCTTCGGTTTTACCGCCAAAAAAATCAACATCTGTTAAAACAGAAAGCGCAGAAGCACCGGCATCGCTGTAGGCTTTGGTAACTTCAGCAACATCAGCAATTCCATTTATTAAACCTTTGGATGGTGAACGACGCTTGAACTCTGCAATAATTCCGTTTCTATCATCAGCCAAAAGGAAATCTTTAAAAGAATATGGTGTACGGTTAAAATTAGTCGATTGCTCTAAATCAGCAACTGAAACCAACTGCTTTGCATCAGCAACTTCTTCTTTTTTACGTAATACAATTTTATCTAAAATAGTCATTTTTCTAAGCTATCGTCATTGCGAGGCACGAAGCAATCTATTGATGAGATTGCTTCGTGCCTCGCAATGACGTGTTTATTTTTAACTGGTCAACCAGTTCTCCATCATTTGTTTACCATATTCGGTAAGCACACTTTCAGGATGGAATTGTACACCCCGAACATCTAGTGTTTCGTGTCTTAAAGCCATGATTTCGCTCTTGTGGTCTCTTGCTGTGATTTTTAAACAATCCGGAAAATTCTCTTTACTTACTACCCAACTGTGGTATCGCCCAACATTAATGGTTTGCGGGCATTCCCAAAATAAAGATTCATCGCCATCTACAACCGTAACCGGAGTAGCAATACCATGCATTGGTCTGCCAAGGTTTAAAAGCGTTCCTCCAAAAACTTCGGCTATGGCCTGCTGACCTAAACATACGCCAAAAATACTTTTTGTGGCTGCATAAGTTTTTATTACATCAAGAAGCAAACCCGCTTCCTCAGGAATTCCCGGACCTGGAGATAACAAAATCTTATCGTATTTATCTACATCAGCAAGCTCAAATTTATCATTACGCCACACTTCAGCTTCATAACCAACCTCATTAATCAAATGAACCAGATTGTAGGTGAAGCTATCGTAATTATCGATTACAAGAACCACCCCCTTGCCCCCTGAAGGGGGAATATTACTATTATTCATTTCTATCCTTTCTAAAAAAATCCTTTATATACAATCTTCAAAATTTGCTATTAAGCTCCCCTTTATGGGTTTGGGGGTTAAATCTCTTTCGCCATTTCAACTGCTTTTCTAAGCGCAGCAATTTTATTATTCACTTCCTGCATTTCAGTTACAGGTACAGAATCGGCTACAATTCCGGCGCCAGCACGATAATGCAATTCATTATTTTTACTCATAAAAGTTCTAATCATTATGGCATGATTAAAATCTTCGTTAAAGCCCATAAAACCTATTGCACCTGCATAGAAATTTCTACCTAGTTTTTCGTTTTCATCAATTAATTGCATGGCTTTATATTTTGGCGCACCACTTAAAGTTCCGGCCGGATAAGTATCTGCCACAACTTTAAAAGCGCTAACATCATCTTGCAAATGGCCGCTAACTTTACTAACGAGGTGTATTAAGTGAGAATAATATTGAACTTCTTTGAATGATTTAACCTCAACGCGATTACAATGCCTGCTTAAATCGTTTCGAGCCAAATCTACAAGCATCACATGTTCTGCACTTTCTTTTGGGTCTTGCTCTAACTTTTTTGCCTGCTCTGCATCTTCCACATCATTACCACTACGTTTAAAGGTTCCGGCAATTGGGAAAATATTTGCAGTATTATTTTTTATGGTGATTTGTGCCTCCGGCGATGAACCGAAAAGCTTAAAGCTGCCGTAATCGAAGTAAAATAAATACGGCGATGGATTTATAGAACGAAGGCAACGGTAAACATTAAATTCATCGCCAGTAAATGCTTGCTTAAAAGCTCTTGATGGCACAATTTGAAAAACATCACCACGGTAAATATGCTTTTGAAGTTTTTCTACCAAATCGATAAAGCCCTGGTCGGTAAGGTTTGATTTTTCTTCGCCTTTGGTTTGAAATTTATATTCAGGATAGTTTTTATTCTGAATTAAATATTCCATTTTCTCCAAACCACTTTCTTCCTCGCCTTCAAATGAATTTCTAAACAAAGTGATTTCATTTTTGAAATGGTCTATAGCAATAATATATCGGTATAAGTGGTACTGCATTTCAGGAATTTCCTCACCATCTGGTGTTTCAGAACTGAACTTAATATCTTCGAAGTGCTGTACGGCGTTCCAGGTAAAATAGCCAAACAAACCGCTGGTAATAAATTTAATTTCAGGGATTTCGGTTTCCTTAAATTTATCTTTAAAATCCACAATTTCTTCAGTTAAGTTTTCTGTTTCCTTAATCTCAACGGTTCCGTCGGGGAAATAAGTTTCCAACCGATTTCCTTTTAAAATAATTCCGGCAACAGGCTCTGCACAAACAAAACTCATAGAATTTTCTCTACTATGGTAATCAGAACTTTCTAATAAAATACTATTCGGATAAACATCGCGAAGGCGAAGGTAAATACTAACCGGAGTAGTGGTATCGGCAAGCATTTTCTTGTATTGTGTATTTATTTTAAACATTATCTTTTCGTCATTGCGAGGAGGAACGACGAAGCAATCTCTCCCCTTTTGAATTATTATTATAAAAATAAAAAGCCCGGCGTGTGGTTCTACGCCGGGCTTTAATGGTTCTTTTTAAGATTTAGGATGATAGAATATTTTCATCATACGCAGCCGGCGCAATTCTGTTTTGAATTACCTTGCCAAAGCCATGCATGTATATTGTTAATCATATAGAGCAAAAATATAAAGAATTTTGAAAAATGAAAATTTTTATAAAAATAGTTTAATGTATGGTTTGATTTATTAACCAAATTGAGGGGTATGACTATGAATAGATGTACGAGGCCTAAGTTTATAAACCTGACAGCGCGAAAATACTTTTTGTTTCAGAAACTTAAATTAAAGCCCTGCCTTAAACAAAAAGATTGCAGTAATGGCAGGGCTTTGCTTTAATATATGCTGAAACTTGCTTTTCAAATAAATTTGATTAACATATCATTAAGAAATACCAAAAAAGCTTCTTCCCGGAACTTCTTTAACCATAAGGGCAATAGATACAATGATGATAAGTAAACCCAAACCAAAAAAGGTGGCAATAGTACGATGTTTAGCCACAGCATCGGCAACTTTTTTTGATTTCGCATTACCAACGGTAATTAAAATAATTGCGATAATCATCATGCTGATGTGTTCCATTTTAAAATAACGAACCGCAGGCGCACCTTTACTGCTCATAGCATACCAACCTTCGGTAAAATAAAGCACCAATCCGATAAGCAACTGGATGTGTGCACTAATTAAGGTAAACACGTTTAACTTTCTATTGCCTTCAGTGTAAGGTTTGTTGCCAAACCAGCCCGATAATGCTTTAACTACGGCAACAATTAGTAATGCAAAAACAACATAGCGCCAACCTGAATGCGCACTTTTTAGAATTTCGTTCATGATTTTATTTTTATAACCCTCAAAAATAAATATTTATTGTAAAAAATAGGTTAATTAACAAATTGAACAGTAATTTATATTAGTTTTAAAGCAAATAAACCCCCTAAACATATTATGAAGAAAATTTTACTCGCCTTAGCGCTGGTATTTTCCTCTACAATTCTGTTTGCACAGCAAACCACCTATCCTGTTAATGGCTCATACGATACAAGACCAGGAATGTTTGCCTTTACTAACGCAACAATTGTAGTAAATGCCACAAAAACTTTGTCAAATGCAACATTATTAATCAAAGGACAAACGATACAAGCCGTTGGTGCTGGTTTGGCTGTTCCAAAAGGTTATGTGATTGTAGATTTGAAAGGAAAATTTATTTACCCATCACTTGTTGATGCCTTTTCGAGTTATGGTACACCAGATGCAGCCACTCAGGCTCGCGGATTTGGCGGTCAGCGCCAATCTATATTTGTATCAACCAAAAAAGGAGCATACGGTTGGAACGAATCTATCAGACCTGAAACCTATGTAAAAAATATTTTTACAGTTGATAGCAAAAAAGCAGATGATTTACGTAAAGCTGGCTTTGGTAGTGTAAACGCTATCAGTCGCGATGGTATTGCCCGCGGCGTATCAGCCGCTGTAACTTTAAATGATGGTGCAGATAACAACGTTTATCTAAAAGATCAAACCGCAGCCAATTATTCTTTTAATAAAGGAACATCATCAAACGATTACCCGACTTCATTAATGGGTTCTATCGCTTTGCTTCGCCAAACTTATTACGATGCGCAATGGTATGGCAAACAAAAAGAAGAGTATAATATTTCTTTGGATGAATTTGCCAAGCAACAGGCAATGCCTCAAATTTTTGAGGTTGATGGTTGGGCAAACGTACTTCGTGCCGATAAAATTGGTAAAGAGTTTGGTAAACAATACATTATTAAATCTACTGGCGATGAATACCAAAGAATTGCAGAAGTAAAAGCGACTGGTGCAAGTTTAATTATTCCATTAACTTTCCCTAAAGCATATGATGTAGAAGACCCGGCAGAGGCAAGAAACATTACATTAACTCAAATGAAAGCCTGGGAAATGGCACCAACTAATGCTGCAGCTTTAGAAAAAGCAGGTATTAACTTTGCATTAACCTCTTTCGGGTTAGATAACACACGCGATTTCTGGACAAACATCCGCACTGCGATAGAAAATGGATTAACGGAGAAACAAGCTTTAGCTTCGGTAACGGAGATACCAGCTACTTTATTAGGTATAAACGATAAAGTGGGTTCACTGGAGAAAGGTAAAGTAGCCAACTTCTTAATATCATCTGATAATTTATTTAAAAAAGAGAATATCATTTTCGAAAACTGGGTACAAGGAAAACGTTTCATTGTAAATAAAATGGATGTTTCTGATGTTCGTGGTACTTATAATTTAAATGTTGATGGTATTGCTGGAGCATTAATTTTAAAAGTTACCGGAACTGGTAGCGGCTCTAGTGCAGCAATTGAAAGAACTGGTGCAGACAGCACAAAAACAACTGCAACTTTTACCAGAAACGGCGACTGGCTAAGCATCAACTTCAATTTAAAGAAAAACCCTAAAGGAGATGTTCGTTTAAGTGGTTATTTAACCTCTGCAAATCCACTAACTTTTAAAGGCGAAGTAGCTTTGCCTGATGGAACTTTTGGAAAATTTACAGCAACTTATAAAGAAGCTGCAAAAGAAACGCCAAAACGCGATGAACCAAAACCAGCAATAGCTATGGGTTCTTTACTTTATCCTTTCGGTGCTTTCGGAAATACAGAAATACCAAAACAAGAGAGTGTTTTAATTAAAAATGCAACCGTTTGGACTAACGAAAAAGAAGGAATTTTGCAAAATGCAGACGTGCTTTTAGAAAACGGCAAAATAAAAGCCGTTGGAAAAAGCTTATCAGCAGGAAGTGCAAAAGTTATTGATGGTACAGGCAAACACGTAACTGCTGGTATAATTGATGAGCACTCACACATTGCAGGTAGCGGAGGCATTAACGAGGGTGCACAGTCTGTTTCTGCTGAGGTACGTATTGCGGATATCATTAACTCTGAAGATGTAAACATTTATCGCCAGTTGGCTGGTGGTGTTACTACTTCACAAATCTTACACGGTTCGGCAAATCCCATTGGTGGGCAATCTCAATTAATAAAATTACGTTGGGGTAAAGCACCAGAAGAATTAAAATTTGCAGGTGCTGATGGTTTCATCAAATTTGCTTTAGGCGAAAACGTTAAGCAAAGTAATTTTGGTACTGGCGCACGTTTCCCGGTTACCCGTATGGGCGTTGAGCAAACATTTGTAGATGAATTTACACGTGCAAAAGAGTACGAAAAAGCAAGAGCAGTTAAAGGTAATACTGTTCGCCGCGATTTAGAATTGGATGCAATTGTTGAAATTTTAAATAACAAACGCTTTATCACTTGCCACTCTTATGTGCAAAGCGAAATCAATATGTTAATTCATGTTGCAGATAGTTTAGGTTTCAAAATCAACACTTTTACGCACATTTTAGAGGGTTATAAAGTAGCTGATAAAATGAAAGCGCATGGCATTGCAGCTTCTACTTTTTCTGATTGGTGGGCTTACAAAAACGAAGTTGCAGAGGCAATTCCATACAATGGCAAAATTATGCACAACGTTGGTGTAAGAACAGCATTTAACTCTGATGATGCGGAAATGGCTCGTCACTTAAATCAGGAAGCTGGAAAATCAGTGCTATACGGTAATGTTCCGGAAGAAGATGCCTTAAAATTTGTGACTTTAAACCCGGCTCGTATGCTTCATATTGATGATAAGGTTGGCAGTTTAAAGCCTGGTAAAGATGCTGACGTAGTAATCTGGTCGGCAAACCCATTATCTATTTATGCAAAAGCAGAAAAAACTTTTGTTGATGGCGTGGCTTATTGGGATCTGGAAAAAGATGCTCAGGTAATGAAAACACAACAAGGAGAAAAAGCTCGCTTAATTCAAAAAATGTTGGAAAGCAAAAACACCGGCGGTCGTACACAACGTCCGTTTGGCCCTGCACCACGTTTATACAATTGCGAAACTTTAGGAGATTATTCAGCAGACTTAAACGAAACAGACCATGCACACTAACATAAAGTATATCTTAAGTCTGGCTTTATCGACATCTAGCCTGATGTGCTTTGCTCAGGCAAACATATCGCCAGCAAAAAAACAAACTAAAACCATTGCCATAACCGGAGCAACAGTTCATGTTGGCAACGGAACGGTTATTGAAAACGGAACTATCCTTTTTGGTAACGGAAAAATTATCTCGGTAGTGGCGAATGGACAGGTTCCGCAAGATGATGTTTTACGCATCAATGCCTCGGGTAAGCACATTTATCCGGGTTTAATTGCAGCAACAACAAATTTAGGTTTAGCAGAAACTGAATCTATAAAAGCAACTTTAGATTATCAGGAAATAGGTGATTTCAACTCACATATCCGTTCTATTGTGGCTTACAATACCGATTCGAAAGTTCCGGCAACCTTACGTAGTAACGGTGTTTTAATGGCACAACCTACACCACAAGGCGGCACAATATCTGGTAGTTCATCTGTTGTACAACTGGATGCCTGGAACTGGGAAGATGCAGCGATTAAAAAGGATGATGCTATGCACATGACCTGGCCGGTTACGCCTCGTTTCCGTGGTGGTTTTGGCGGTTTTGGTCGCCCGCAGGTTTCTCCGGAAATGCTTAACGAAAGAACGCAGGCAGCAATTAACCAGTTAACTTCTTTCTTTGCCGAAGCAAAAGCATACTCAGAAATGGGAAAAGCAGAAGTAATTAACACGCGTTTTGAAGCAATGAAACCTGTTTTCGCTGGTAAAGAAAAATTATTCATCGCAGCCGAAAGTCAGAAAGATATTGTTGCGGCAGTAAATTTTGCTAAAAAGTTCGGAATCACGCCGGTTATCACCGGCGCAGATGAGGCTTATTTGGTCATCGATTTCCTTAAAGACAATAACATCTCTGTCGTGGTAAAACAACCTCATGCACTACCAAATAATAACGACGATGACGTAAATATGCCTTATAAAAATGCAGCTATTTTAGCTAACGCAGGACTAAATGTGGTGTTAAGTATCGATGGCTACTGGCAACAACGTAATTTAGCATTTATGGCCGGAACAGTTACCGCTTGGGGTTTAGATAAAGAAAAAGCTTTATCAACCATTACGCTAAATGCTGCAAAGGTTATGGGTGTAGATAAAACTACCGGCAGTATCGAAACCGGAAAAGATGCAACTTTCTTTATTTCAGCAGGTGATGCTTTGGACATGAGAACAAACAAAGTGGAGCAGGCTTTTATCCAGGGAAGAGATATTAACCTGGATAACCTACATAAACAGCTTGATAAAAAATTCAGCGATAAATACGAAGCTGAAAAGAAATAAGTTAATCATCTAACAAATCATTTTAATCCCTTCACCGATTCATTTCGGTGGAGGGATTTTTATTTTTTAGGCTATTTTATGTCGTTCATGTGGCCACGTATGTCGTTCATGTCATTTTAGCTAAAGTTTAAGTTTATTATTTTATATTTAAGTATTCATCATCCCTAACCAAACAGAAACTAATTATAAAAAATGATGAATAAATTAATGCTCAGCAAAGGCAAAGCTATGGCTTGCCTAATCTTAATGTGCCTATTTGTGGCGCAAAGTTGTAAGAAAGATTTATTAAAACCCGAATCTAATGACCTTCATAACGGTATTTCTATTGCTGAGGCAAAAGCTTATTTTGATTCGAACTTAAGGCAGAATGCGAAGCCTAAGAAGCTGATGAGCAATGGCCCTTTATCAAACAGCGTAAATTTACATGATTTGCTAAATAGTAAACAACCAATCTGGGATAAAGCTTACGAAAAATTAATTTCGACAGGCAAAGCGGTTAAAATACCTCTAGATTTCGGGAAAGCGGAAATAATTGTTAATTCAAAAACAAAATCAGTTATACCTTTTAGCTCGTTAAATTATTTGTTAATGTACAAAGACAGTCTTGAGCAAATTCATGCAGAGTGGGTGTCGCTTGTTCCACAAGCTTCATGGCTTGAGAAACAAAGTAATGCTTACAGAGGACAAGTATTTGTAAAAGACTGGGCTGGCAAACTGATAAAGTGTTACTCCTATAACACAGTTCAGCCACAACCTAAAACTGCTCTAGGAGCTAAAGGCAAAATAATGTCTGCAACCGAAACGCATTTAACTCTGCCTGTTTATGCTGAATCATACTGTATACGATTACCTGCAGGTGTTTGCACTTGCACAGCGCCTCCTTGCGATTGGAGAAGTTGTAATGTTTGTGGCAAAACAATTTGTGGCCTTGTATGGAGCGGTGGTGGAGGGGATGAACCAGACCAGGAGCCTGAAAATAATAATAGCCAAAATTACGATGGATGGACTCCAACATCGCATTCAGGTGGTGGAGGCGTTACTAACTGGACGGACTATCTGCCAAGTTGTAATCCAGACCCAAATTATACTGTTCCAAATTATCCTGCTCCTAATGGGCAGGAGTGGGTTATGTCTTGTTATGGGCTACCCTTGCCAGAGAGTCCAATATTCGAAGCAAGAGAATATATGGCCAACTATATGGGCATAACCGATTTAAATAAACAAAACTTTTTATTATCAAATAGCAATGTGTATGGTGCTCTTGTAGATTATACACTTGCCAATGGAGATACCCCTGAAAATAAGGATTTTATTAATTGGGCAGTAGGGTATTTAATGCAAAATCCTAGTGTAAATCTCAATGATTTTACAAATCAGTTTTTTCCAACTACTACGATCATCACCAATCCTGATGCAGACAGTTGGACAGACCCTGATGATCAAATATTATTTGATTCTGATCAAACTGTTTATCAGCAATATCAGGATAATCAGCCATGGCCTACTGTTAATAGGGTAATAGAATTTGAAAAATTTGTGCCATTAAGACAAACAATTGGTCCTAATGGACAACCGAAAGATGTAAGTTGTTTAATATTAGCTAAGGAACAACTTGGTAAAGCGGGTTACACCTGTTCTGGTTATTTGCCAGGATCGCAGACATTTTCAATTTATACTACTCAAAACGGCGTAGATTTGGCTGAAACTAAAAAAGCCATTAGTTATGTGATTAGTTCGCTAAATCAAAAAATACCAGTATTAATAGGAGTCGATAATAGACCAGGTCCACCAGCTGCCAATCTAGACAATTCCACCGATCATTATGTGGTTATAGTTGGAATGGGAACCGATATTAATGGTAAGTACTTTCAGTTTGTAGATAGTGCAACGAATAATCCTTCTACCGGAGCAAGTTATAATAATAGGTTATATTATAATTCAGCAACCGGAAAAATCACAGGAAAAACGGCTATAGTAGGCTATAGAAATTTAGCAGGAATGCATGATTATATTATAACTCAAGTTCGGAAAAGCATAAAAAAATAGAATCATGAGGAAGCCAATATTTATACTTATACTTTCTATATTTTCAACTTTTGGTTATGGCCAAAAAAAAGGTAATGACGATATAGCAAAAATTAAAGGCACAATTCTGAATTTTTTAAACTGGTATCGGATGGATCAAATTTTAGATACAACAAAAAAAAACGACCCGAGCATAGAATATCATCCAATTATTATTCGTGAGCAAATAGATACAATGATAAAGTTAAGTGTAGACATGAAAGCAGTTGAAGAATATTTGGTTCACTTAAGATCAAGTAATTATTTATCAGAATCTTTTATAAATGATTTAAGGCAGTATCATCAAAAGATTGCTGATGATATCAAGGGTTCAAAGCCTTATTCAGCCAGAGAGGGGGACTTTGCAATTCCTGGTTTGAATGTTGATGCCATTTTTGGTTTCGAGCCTGAAGATATATTGGACCACATAAAAGAGGGACGTTTTGCAAAAATTCGAATAATATATGATAAAGCATTAGTAAAGTTTGATATTACTAATATTAACCAATACATTTTTACGCTCACAAAAGTTGATAACAGATGGTTAATAGATTACTTTGGATTAGATAGAACAAATATTGAACGATAATTAAGTAACACGTATCAAATTATCCTAACCCCCCTCTAGTTTAAGTGTTCGCTTTTTCAGCGGTCACTTAAATTATTATTAAAAAACGAAGACCTAGAGTGAATTAATACAACTCAATGCCAAATGTCGGTCAGGAGACCTTGTTTTTCACATGGAATTTAAGTGATCCGTAGGAACACTTAAACCAGACTGAGATGTTCTGAAAGGCATCTCGAAGTTTTGATGAAACAAGGATTTGAAATCCTAAAATCATTCCTATTAAGGATGCACTTTGCTAACATCCCAAACAGCAATTCAGCGATAAATGCGAAGCTGAAAAGAAATAAGCTAACATAAACTTAACAAGTAACGGTCAGTATTAATTTATTGGCCGTTTTTTTATGAATAAAGAAGGTAAAAAAACACTATTCCTAAACCATTTCTTAATGATAAATATAATTTCAATTAATACTACTACAGCAACTTTGCAGCATAAAATCAGAAAAACTTATCATGGTAAAAAATTTACTCCTAGCAGTATTAATGCTGTGTTTTTGTGTTTCAAATTCCCTAAAAGCACAAACAACCCAAGCCTCAATTTCCGGTATTGTTACCGATGAAAAAAAACAACCAATCCCTGGTGTATCCGTTCAGGTTAAAAACAATTCTACAGGTTTTACAACCAGAACATCAACAAATGCACAAGGAGAATACACATTTAAAGAACTTCCTTTAGGTGGACCATATTCAATTAAAGCACTTTATATTGGTTATGGCGAACAAACAAGAAGTGGTTACATGTTAAATCTTGGTGATGTGGTTAAAGTTTCTATCAATATGCAAGAAGCTTCACAAAACCTTACCGATGTTGAAGTTAGCGGTACTTCATTAAAAAATAAAGTACAACAATTTGGCGCTTCAACTGAAATTTCATCAAAAACGATGAACATTTTACCAGTAAACGGTCGTAACTTTTCTAGTTTAACTGATTTATCGCCCTTGGCGGGTCCTGGTGGTATATCTGGTCAGCTAGGTTCATCCACCAATTTCACTATTGATGGTATGACTGCTAAAAACCCTACATCTTCCGGCAGCACAACCAGCCGTAGTGGCGCTCCATATTCTATTTCGATAGAAAGTGTTAGAGAGTTTAAAGTGGTTACAAACCAATATGATGTTAGCCTGGGTCGTTCGGGTGGCGGAACCATTAGTGCGGTAACAAAATCTGGTACAAATGAAATTACCGGAAGTGCATTTGCTTATAACCGTGCTGATTTCCTGGCAAGTAAGTATGACATCAGAGGAAATCCTCGAACTAACGATTTCTCTACTTACCAATACGGTTTTAGCTTAGGTGGACCGATCATTAAAGATAAATTACATTATTTCGCAGCCTGGGATCATCAAAGAGATTCTCGTCCTTTGATAATTGCAGATATTAATTCTGATGCAGATGTTGCTCGTTTTAATATTACAAACAGTACGTTAAATAACTTCTTAGCAGTTGCAAGAAGCAAATATGGCGTTGCTAATACCCAACAATTTGGTTCTTTTGCTAAAAAAAGAGGTACAGATGCAGGTTTTCTTCGTTTAGACTGGCAAATTAATGATAAGAATTTATTAACAGTTAGAGATAACTACACCAATGATAGAAATCCATTAGGTTTAGGCGATAATACTGCGATAAATTTCTATGAAAGTTATGGTAACGATAAAAATGTTGATAACAGTTTATTGGCAACATTGCGTTCTACAATTAGCAGCAAAGTAACTAACGAACTAAAATTACAACATTTATATACCTATCAGGCCAGTACTCAAAATGATGAATTAGGTTTTGCTATACCAAGGGCTGTTGTTTCCAACTTAGAGTCTATTTCTCCTACTACCGGGGCAACATTAGCTACAGCAGTTCAAATTGGTGGGCACCGTTTCGGGCAAGAAGGTTTTACCAATAACGTTTTCCAGTTAGTAGATAATTTCTATTACAACACCGATAAAATTAAATATACTTTCGGTATAGACATTATGTACACCCACGCCAAATCGTTATACGGTAGTGAGGTTAATGGTCGTTTCACATTTAACAGATCGGGTACTGCCGCGGCAGGAAATCAACAAACCTCCTTACAAAATTTTAACAACTTAATCCCAATCAGCTATTACAGAGAAGTTCCTTTAGTTGCTGATCCAACTGTTGTTGGAAATTTATGGAATTCTGCAATTTATGGTCAAATGCAAACTAAACTTGGCAAAGGTTTAGACTTTACAGGCGGTATACGTTTAGACTTTAGTAAATATCCAACTTCGCCACTTAACCAACAGTTATTTGATGCGATTGGGGTAAGAACTGATAATAAATTAAAACAATTTTTAATTCAGCCCAGAGTTCAGCTGAATTGGGATATTAATGAAAACAGAACAGATTTCGTTCGTTTTGGAGCAGGTATTTTTGGTTCAGATATTAACAACTACATGACCATTAACAACCTTACCTTTGATGGTAAACACTTCGCAACGGTTGATGTTACGGGTACAGGCGTACCAACGCCTAACTTTATTGGCTACAGAAACGGAAGCGCAACAGCGCCAACATTAGCAGCGCTACAAATTCCAACCATTAATACTTATGCTGATGATGCTAAGGTACCTGTGGTTTACAAAGCAAACTTATCTTACAACAAACTAATAAATGATAAAATACGTATTGGTATTACTGGCTACGTAACATTAGCACGTAACAACTACATGTACGTTGATAGAAACATGGTTGCAAATCCTTTCTTTACATTATCAAATGAAGGAAACAGAGGCGTATATGTGCCTGCTAATACAATTATTCCGGGTAACGGAACTACGGATTGGAAAACCGGTCGTTTAACAAATGCGTTTGGTAGAGTTTTAGAGTTAAACAGCAAAGGTAAAGTTAATCAGTTTGCTGTAGTTGTAGATGGAACATGGAGATACTTTAAAGATGGTGAAATCTCTGCCAGCTTTACCTACAACGATTCGAAAGACAATACTTCGTTTAATGGTAACGTAGCAAATTCGGCAACTTTATCTTTACCTGTAGTTGATGACCCTAGAAATTTAAGTAATATGACTTATTCAAATGGTCAGTTTAGAAACAAAGTTGTAGTTTATGGTACATTGCCATCATTCCATGGAATTAAAGCGGGTATTCGATATTCGGGTATTGGTGGTACCAGATACAGTTTATTATCTGGAGGCAATACAAACGGCGATTTCGTTGCCACAAATGACTTAGCATACATCTTTAGTCCATCAAATACAAATGTGCCGGCAGCGTTAAGAACAGCTTTACAAACATTATTAGCCAATGGCGATGCAAGCCAGAGTTTAAAAGATTATATAACCAAATACGAAGGTACTTTTGCTCAACGTAACGGCGGTATAAATGGCTTTTACGGTACTTTCGATTTAAGATTAGCTTACGAGTTTAGATTCGGACCACGCAAAAAACAAAGCCTGGAAATTTCTGGCGATTTATTTAACGTAGCCAACTTGTTTAAGAAAACCTGGGGCACATCAGAAACTTTAGGTACACAAGCACTTTATGCGGTTACCGGGTTTGATGCTGCAACCTCAAATTACAACTACCGTTTAAATAACACTGGTGTAGTAATTCCAACAGGTAATCCATGGCAAGCTCAAATTGGTTTGAGATACGGATTTTAGTAACAGAAGGATACATTCGTATCTTTTTAAAAAGTCATAAAAAAAGGGAATGGATTTTTATCCGTTCCCTTTTTTTATGTTTGCACTTACAAACAACAAAACTTTAATGGGATTATTATTAGACTACCTGAAAAACCACAAATGGATTGTGGTTTTAGCGTTATTGCTTGCAGGTTTAAATATAGGTTTTTCACTTTTAGACCCATATATAACGGGCAGAATTTTAGATCGCTTTATAAATCAGAAAGACAAACTTACCTACAGCCAATATTTATGGGGCTCTTTAGGTTTAATCGGCTTGGCTATTGGTGCGGCCATGGTTTCGCGAATAGCCAAAAACTTTCAGGATTATTTTACCAGCGTTATTGTACAAAAGGTTGGCGCAAAAATGTATGCCGATGGTTTGCAGCATTCGTTAAAATTACCTTATCAGGTTTTTGAAGATCAGCGAAGTGGCGAAACTTTGGGCATTTTGCAAAAAGTACGCTTAGATTCAGAAAAATTCATCACATCATTTATAAGCATTCTTTTCGTAAGCTTAATCGGGATGATTTTCGTTATTGTTTATTCGATTTCGATAAGCTATAAAGTTACGCTGGTTTATTTTACTGCCATTCCAATCATCAGTTTTGTAAGTTGGTTTTTAAGCCGAAAAATTAAAACCATTCAACGTTCTATTGTTGGCGAAACTACAGCTTTGGCGGGTTCTACAACAGAATCGCTAAGAAACATTGAATTGGTAAAAAGTTTAGGTTTAGCAGATCAGGAGATTGAAAGGTTAAATAAAACTACTTACAAAATTTTAGGTTTGGAGCTTAAAAAGGTAAAATATGTTCGTAGCATGAGCTTTGTTCAGGGCACTACCGTTAACCTGGTAAGAAGTACAATGATTTTAGTTCTGCTCTTGCTTATATTCGATAATGCCATTACCGCCGGTCAGTATTTAACCTTCTTGTTTTACTCTTTCTTCCTTTTCGGACCATTACAAGAACTAGGAAATGTAATTTTAGCCTGGAGGGAGGCAGAAGTATCGTTAGGAAATTTCAAGAAAATCTTGAGCACACCGATTGATAAAAAGCCAGATAATCCGGTATCCATAGAAAAAATAAAAGATTTAACTTTTAGTGATGTAGGTTTTAAGCACCAAACCGCTAACAGAAACGCACTCGAAAATATTTCATTTAAAACGCACAATGGCCAAACCATTGCTTTCGTTGGTCCATCAGGTTCTGGCAAAACAACCTTGGTTAAATTGTTGGTGGGTTTATATCAACCTAAAGATGGCGATGTGCTTTACAATGGTATTTCGAGCAAGCAGATTGATTTAGATGCTTTACGCGAAAAAATCGGTTTTGTAACGCAGGATACACAACTTTTTTCGGGCACAATTAGAGAGAATTTGCTTTTCGTAAACCCAACGGCAACCGATGAGGAATGTTTTAAAGTATTAAATCAGGCCGCTTGCCAAACTTTATTAGCCCGTGCGGATAAAGGTTTAGACTCGCTAATTGGCGAAGGTGGTGTAAAAGTTTCAGGTGGTGAGAAACAGCGATTATCTATTGCAAGAGCTTTATTAAGACAACCAGATATATTAGTATTTGATGAGGCAACGTCCTCTTTAGATTCGATAACTGAAGAGGAAATTACCAAAACGATTAGAAATGTATCTGACTTAACAGACCATATAACCATTTTGATTGCGCACCGTTTATCA
This sequence comes from Pedobacter sp. Leaf132, assembly GCF_920984695.1. NCBI lineage: Bacteria > Pseudomonadati > Bacteroidota > Sphingobacteriia > Sphingobacteriales > Sphingobacteriaceae > Pedobacter > Pedobacter sp. Leaf132. Next base: position 138,210 of record NZ_CAKLBO010000004.1, read on the forward strand.
ACAATTAAGCATGCTGATGTGATTTATGTTTTGGAGAAAGGGCACATTATTGAGCAAGGTAAACATGAAGAACTGATTGCTCAACAAGGCTTATATCAGGCAATGTGGCGCCAACAAATTGGCGAGCGGATTGTTGAAGCATAATATACCGACACATTTATGCTATTACAAACCACCGTTAACAGCAATCAGATTGCTTTATTTATTGTTATTCCGGCTATTTTATGGCTGATATTAATTTTAATTGCGCTTTATCATATTTCCCGAAATCGTGAAATGGCATTTAGTGTTAAAGCTTTATGGTTTATCATAATTATTATGGCGCCGTTTTTAGGCTCGATAATTTATTTAATCTGGGGAAAGAACAGAAAGTTTTGAGGTTTTTTCCCGCAGATTTTAATTGATAAGAATCGCAGATTTTCGCGGATTTTTTTCTAAGGAAACGAACACAGTAGCACAGGTTTGTTTATCTTAATTATTAGGACGCCGTTTTTAGGCTCGATAATTTATTTAATCTGGGGAAAGAACAGAAAGTTTTAAGGTTTTTTCCCGCAGATTTTAATTGATAAGAATCGCAGATTTTAGCGGATTTTTTTCTAAGGAAACGAACATTGTAGCACAGGTTTGTTTATCATAATTATTATGGCGCAGTTTCTAGGCTCGATAACTTATTTAATCTGGGGAAAGAACAGGAAATTTTAAGGTTTTTTCCCGCAGATTTTAATTGATAAGAATCGCAGATTTTCGCGGATTCTTTTCTAAGGAAACCAACGTTGGAGCACAGTTTTTTGTAAATAAACCTGATTGCACGGAAATACTTTTTGGAGCAGGTCTTCGACAAGCTCATACTTACATTGACAAAAGATTGGAGGAAAAGCAGGAGGATGCTTAAATTTTGGTGCTGTTCTGCCTTTCCAAATCAATATAATTAATTCTTTATCCTTTAGCAGTTTGCTCGTTAATATCTTGCAAACTTAGTTTTGTAAGCGGTTTTGTTTTTAGCCAGGTGATAAATGCAATAGCCACAGTCATACTGCCGCCAAAAACAACGGCAGGTACAAGGCGCATGTATTTTGCAGTAAGCCCTGATTCAAATTCACCAATTTCGTTTGATGAACCGATAAACATACTATTTACGGCAGACACCCTTCCCCTCATTTCATCGGGCGTGAGCAACTGCATAATTGTTTGGCGGATAAGTACACTTACGCTATCAAATGAACCTTCTAAGAACAAGAAAAACAGGGTTAAATAAAAATTTCTCGATAGTCCATAACAGATAATACTTAAACCGAAACCCGTTACTGCAATTAATAAATTTCTCCAGGGTTTTCCCATTGGCGAAAAGCGTGTCATGGCAAGCATAGTGATTACAGCGCCTAATGAAGCAGCGCCACGCATCATACCCAAACCGAATGAGCCGAGGTTAAAAACATCTTTTGCAAAAATTGGCAATAAGGCCACTGCGCCACCAAAAAATACCGAAAATAAATCCAGGCTCATTGCCCAAACCATCATTTTTGTTTTGAATACAAATTGAATTCCTTCCTTTAAACTGTTAAAAATGTTTTGGGTTGGAAGGTATGTTGCTTCGTGCTTTTTAAAGCTTAGGATACAGATAAGCGCAATGGTAACAAAGGCCACAATTACGGTATAAGCTGCGGTTATGCCCCAAATCCAATTGACTAAACCACCCAAAGATGGGCCAATTACTGTTGCCAGTTGAAAACTGCTGGTGCTCCAGGTGCTGGCATTTGGGTACAATTCTCTGGGTACAATTTTAGACATTAAAGAGAACGTGGCCGGACCGAAAAAACCTCTTGCAATGCCTATGCAAAAAACCAAACCGTACATAATCAGCACAATAACATCTTCCTTTAAATGGAGATATTTACTGGTGATAATCAGCATTAAAACAGAAACAAACCAAACACCCGAAAATATTTTGAGGAGTAAAGCTCGTTTTTCACTTTTATCGGCAATGTAACCGCCGTAAAGTGCAATACAGATGGCTGGAATAACCTCACAAAGGCCAACTAAACCAAGTTTTAATGGATCGTGTGTTAAATCGTAAATATGGTAGGCAATTACAACAGCCTGCATTTGATAGGCAAGGGTAAAAAAGAAACGCATGCCCAAAAACGAACGAAATTCTTTATAGCGCAATGCCGCAAAGGTATCAGGTTTTATTGCATTGGTATTGGGTTCGGAATCTGCCATTAGAAATTTTTATGCAAAACTACGTTTTGAAAAATTAAAACTTCATTAGCTTTTTGCATAAGATTGTAATTTATTTCTAATGCAATTAAGAAATTTTATCAAAAGAAATGCCCCTTTCTAATCTCTGCAAATGTGCTTTTAAAATTGCATGTTCGGGTTTTTCTAATTTTACGTCCGTTTCAAAGATTGAAATCACCGTGTTCCTGGCTTCAGATAATATGGCTTGGTCTTTAGCTAAATCGGCAAGTTTTAAATCTAATACACCGCTTTGCTGTGTTCCGGTAATATCACCAGGGCCACGCAATTGCAAATCGATTTCAGAAATCTCAAAGCCATTATTGGTTCTCACCATGGTTTCGAGCCTTATTTTACCTTCTTTGCTTAGTTTGTTACTGCTCATTAATATACAAAAAGATTGCTCTGCACCCCTACCAACACGGCCGCGAAGCTGATGTAGTTGTGACAAGCCAAAACGCTCGGCATTTTCTATCACCATAACCGAAGCATTGGGCACATTAACACCCACTTCAATTACGGTGGTGGCTACCATAATCTGGCTTTTACCATCAATAAACTGTTGCATTTCAAACTGCTTATCTGCATTAGGCATTTTACCATGTACAATGCTAATCTGGTAATCTGGCCGTGGAAATTGATAGCTTAATTGCTCAATTCCGGCTTCAAGATGCAAAAGGTCGAGTTTTTCACTTTCTTTTATTAATGGATAAACAATATAAACCTGGCGACCTTTAGCAATTTCCTGTTTCATAAAACCAAACATCCTTAAGCGCTGACCTTCAAATAAGTGTCGGGTTTCGATTGGTTTTCTACCGGCAGGAAGTTCATCAATTTGCGAAACATCCAAATCGCCATATAAAGTCATGGCTAGCGTACGTGGAATTGGCGTGGCCGTCATGACCAAAATATGTGGTGGAATTACATTCTTTCGCCAGAGCTTTGCACGTTGCTCTACTCCAAATCGATGTTGTTCATCGATAACAACCAAACCAAGATTCTTAAATTGAACTTTGTCTTCAATTAAAGCATGGGTGCCTATTAAAATATCGATTTCACCATTTTCCAATTGTTGATGAAGAATGGTTCTTTCTTTCTTTTTGGTGTTGCCCGTTAAAATGGCTACCCTAACCAAATCATCGCTTACCAAATCTGTAATGGACGCGTAATGCTGACGGGCCAAAATTTCTGTTGGCGCCATCATACAAGCTTGGTAGCCATTATCATTAGCCAAAAGCATACTCATCAAGGCCACGGCGGTTTTACCGCTTCCAACATCACCTTGTACCAACCTGTTCATTTGTATGCCTCGCTGCGTATCTATCCTAATTTCTTTGATAACCCTTTTTTGAGCATTTGTGAGTTCAAAAGGTAAAAATTCTGAATAAAAACGATTAACCTTTTCGCCAACTTTATCAAACGAAACCCCTTTAAACTTTAACTGCCTGAGTTGTTTATTGTGCAAAAGCTGTAATTGGATATAAAACAATTCTTCAAACTTCAGCCTTCGTTCTGCAGCATTTAAATCAGTTTGATTTTTAGGAAAATGGATGTTCAATAACGCGGTTCGCTTATCAGGAAGCTGATACTTCTTTAAAATGTATGCCGGAAGATTTTCATCAGTTTGCGGAATTACCTGATCAAGCAATCCGGCAATTAAACGTTGCAAACCTTTTGAGTCGAGATTAAATTTTTTAAGCTTTTCGGTAGAATTGTAAACGGGCTGCAGTGTCTGGTTTCCCCTGCCTGCAACCTTGCTTTGGTATAATTCCATCTCAGGGTGAGAAATACTGAAGGTATTGTTAAATAAAGCAGGCTTTCCAAATGCTACATAAGCTGCACCAACCATTATATTTTCTTCAACCCATTTTAAACTTTGAAACCAAACCAGTTCCATTAATCCGGTTTCATCTTTAAACACAGCAATGATTCGTTTTGTACGTTTTTCGCCAACAAGCGTTTTACTTACAATGCGTCCAATAATTTGAATGTATTGCGAATCGAGGTTTATCTGATTGATTTTATAATACTTTGTTCTATCGATGTATCGAAATGGATAATGCGAGAGCATATCCCGATAGGTAAAAAGACCGAGATCCTTTTTAAGCACATCTGCACGGCTCGGACCAACGCCTTTTATAAATTCAACAGGTGTATCTAAAATCGAGTTGAACAAAATATCTTACTGCTTATTAGTAACCAAACTTTTAATCAATTGTGCATTAAAAATAACAATAGAGACTAGCAAAAGCAAATAAGCAAAAAGCTGATGAACATCTATCTGTTCTTTAAAGTAGAAAAAAGCTACAGCGAAAGCTACAATTGGATTTAGGTAAATTAATATGCCCAATGCCGATGATGGCATACCCAAAAGCGCATAAGAATTTAAGAATAGAGGTATAATGGTAAATATTATGGCGATTAAAAATATATGTGCCCAAAAAAATCCACTTACCGGAAAAGATGCAGCATTAGTAAAGTACAAGGGCAACAGCAATAAACCAGATATAATTAATTGTACGCCTAAAAAATTAAACTTATCGAAATGCTTAATCACTTTTAAAACAATAACGTATAGCGCATAGAATGATGCCACAACTATTGCCCATAATACTTCGTGTAAGGAACCGGTTGCCAGCAATGCAATGCTAACAAACGCAATTATTAAGGCTATAATTTTTGCTTTTGATAATTGTTCTTTAAGGATTATAAAGCCGCATAAAGCTGTAAGCAAAGGGCAAACCATGTAAGCGAATGCAGCGGCTTTTAAGCTTACGCTATTAACGGCATAAATGTAAGTAAACCAGTTACCGGTAATTAATACTGCAGAAAGAAAGGTTAATACGAATAATTTGTTTCTTTCCTTGCTGGATATCGATTTTAGAAAGTTTAAATCATTTGATAATGCTTTTTTTCTAAAAATAAAAATTGTTGCCCACACCAATATAATCGAAACCAGGAGGCGATAAAAAAGAATTTCCTGAGGAGGAAAACTCTTTATGTTACGTAAAGGAACCGACATTGTTCCCCATATAATGTAAGGAATAATGCCGGCAGTAAAATATTTCGCTTTGCTTGCTGCCAAAATTAGCCTTTAACTGCAATCACAGAAATTTCTACATTAACATTTTTTGGTAGTGCCGAAACCTGAACGGTTTCTCTAGCAGGAAAATCCGAAGTAAAATACTTACCATAGATTTCATTTACCGCAGCGAAGTTGCCCATATCTGTTAAAAAAATACTGCTTTTAACTACATTATCTAGAGTTAAACCAGCCTCTAATAATACCGACTTTAGATTTCGCATTACCTGGTGTGTTTCTTCTTCAATATTAGGCATATTTAACTCACCGTTTTCAGGATTTATGGCAACCTGACCAGATACAAACAAGAAATTGCCAGCCATAACAGCCTGGTTATATGGACCAATAGGCGCTGGCGCATTGGTGGTATTAATAATTTGTTTCATTTTATTTATTATTTAGAAAGCCATTCAACAAGCTTATAGATGATACCTGCCAGAAAAACAATGATGGCCAATGCATTTATAAAATGCATGATTTTTAAATTTATATTATTTGGCCTATCGGGATTCTTTTTTCTAAAGAAGTACATAAAGCAAACTTAACAAAAAAGGCGAAGCCTTAAAATTAAAAGGCATAAAAAAAGCCCCGATAAATCGGGGCTTCTAAAATTTTATATTGAAATACTAGTTTCTAGCAGTTTCAACACGACGGTTTTGGATACGACCTTCTTCAGTATCGTTTGAAGCAATTGGATTAGCTTCGCCTAAACCTTTAGTAGTAACTTGACTAGCGTTAACGCCAGAGTTTACTAAGTAAGTTTTAACAGAGTTAGCTCTGTCTTTAGATAATTTCATGTTATATGCAGCAGTACCTTCGCTTGAAGCGTAACCAGTTACAGTTGCTTTACCACCGTTTTCACGTAACACTGAAGATAATTTATCTAAAGTAGGGTAAGACTCAGTTTTTAATACAGATGAGTTGAAATCAAAAGAGATTTTTTCGAAACCTGTTACATTACTTGCAACAGTATCAGCAACCATTTTAGGAAGAGGACAACCTGAACCATCAACAGCAGTACCTGCAGGAGTTCCTGGGCATTTGTCGAATTGATCAGCTACACCATCACCATCAGTATCTTTTTTCAAATCTTCAACAGATTTTTCAACAGCAGATACACGGTTTTTCAACGCTTCAACTTCTTGACGTAAAGTAGGATCTTTTAACTCATCGTACATAGTAGCTAATGGGTTAGACCATTCTAAACTTGGTTTTGCAGAAGAACCTAAAGAGAATTCTAAACCAGCATAACCGTAAGAGAATTTATCTTTAGTTTGACCTTTAGCATAAACTCCGTCTAAGTTATCAGCATCAACAAAGCTCATAGTGTAACCTAAGTTAAAGTTAACACGCTCAGAAACTTTGAATTTAACACCAGCACCAACAGGGATATACATAGCTTTTACGTAATCTTTTGGGGAATCGTGTCTGTCATCAGCAGGACCTAAAGCTTTACCTTTCCAGTCTACAACTGTACCGTTAGTATAAGTTACTTTTGGAGCATAAGCCATATAACCAGCACCAGCTGTAACGAAGAAACTTACAGCGTTTTCACGACGTAAGAAATCGATAGAACCAACGTTAACTACACCACGTAAATCAACTGCATATTGCATTTCTGTTTCGAATTCTCTTACAGTAGCACCAGTAATACCTTCGTTAGTACCTGATAATTTACCACGAGTTCCGTTTAATTCTAAACCAAAAGAGTGACCTAATTGCTTACGGATATTTAAACCATAACCTAAGTTAGCATCCCATTTGTTAAAATCATTAGTACCACCAATAGCAACAATCGGCATTAATACACCACCGTGTACGCCAATTGACCATGTTCTGTACTGTCCTCTACCGCCAAATACCTTGACAGCAGAAGTTGTTGCAGGAGCATCCTGAGCGACAGCAAGAGAAGCAACTCCTGTTAATGCCACTAAAGAAAGCGCAACACTTTTCTTTAAAGTAGAATAATTCATAATCTTTTTCTTTTTTAAGGGTTAAACAATTTAATTGATTAATTTTTTAGTAACTGCAAAATTAAACAAAATATTAAATTTTCAAACTTTTATACAAACTCCGTTCCAAACTTCACTATCCTTTATCATTTTCTTACATTTGGCCATTACCTGTTTTACACTATAATAATTATGAAATATCCCCAAATCAATCAGGATTTATTTGTTTTAAATAGAAAAAATTTCGTTAAACATTTAAAAGACAACTCATTAGCTATATTTCAATCGAATGATGAATTCCCTAGAAGCGGCGATCAAAACTTCATCTTTAAGCAAAATCCCGATTTATTTTATTTATCGGGTATTGACCAGGAACAGACAATATTGCTGCTTTATCCCGATTGTCCTAATCCTTTGTATAGGGAAGTCCTATTTTTAAGACAGACCAACGATTACATAAAAGTTTGGGAAGGATATAAGTATACAAAGGACCAAGCCATGGCTTCATCGGGCATTAAAAGCATTTATTGGCTAGATGATTTCGATAATATATTACACAGCATAGTTAACTACGCAGACAATATTTATTTAAACGCAAATGAAAACGATAGATATGCGCATACAGTTCCCTATCGGGATATCAGATTTATAAATGATATACGAACTAAATATCCATTACATCATTTAGAGCGTTCTGCTCCCATTATGCGCCAGCTTAGGGCTGTAAAATCTGATGTTGAAATAGAACTAACAAAAAAAGCCTGTGCAATTACCCGTGATGCTTTTGTGAGGGTTTTAAAATTTACAAAACCAGGCGTTAAAGAATATGAGATTGAAGCTGAAATTATCCATGAATTTATCCGCCAGGGCGGAACCGGACATGCCTACACGCCAATAATTGCCTCCGGCCATAATGCAAACATTTTGCACTACAATGATAACAACCAGGAATGTAAAGATGGTGATGTAATCTTATTTGATTTTGGAGCAGAATATGCGAATTACAATGCAGACATGAGTCGCTCTATACCGGTTAGCGGTAAATTTACAGACAGGCAAAAACAGGTTTACAAAGCCGTACACCATGTAATGAAAGGCGCTACTAAATTGTTGGTTGATGGTGCCGTTTGGAATACTTATCATGAACAAGTTGGCGAACTTATGACCGAACAACTCGTTAATCTTGGTTTGATATCAACTGATGATGTAAAAAAACAAAATCCTGCTTGGCCAGCTTACAAGAAATATTTTATGCATGGAACATCGCACCATTTAGGTATTGATGTTCATGATTTTGCCGGACGGTACACGCCATTTGCCGTTGGAAATATATTAACTGTAGAACCTGGTATTTATATCCCTCAAGAAGGTTTGGGCATTCGTTTGGAAAATAACATCCTAATTACATCAAATGGCAACATCGATTTAATGGCCGATATACCTTTTGAGGCTGATGAGATTGAAGATATTATGAATGGTTAAAAATGGCAGTGCTATAGTCTAAAGATTGCTTCGTTCATCGTAGTAACGGCCGCCACATCGTCAATGCGAGGAACGAAGCAATCTCCTCACAAAACTAATTTTGAGATGATTGAAATTCATCAGCAAAACGATAGATATTAAAATTATCATTTTTTAAAGCTTCGCGAACGGCATCGCGGAGCTTTTTTTTGTCTATATTTTTCATTTTTTCCTGCTGGATAAGCTTAAGGGCTTTTTCGGCAAATAAAAATATTTTCCTTTCTGATTGATTATCGATATCAGATTTCATCATCCAATTGCACAAATCATCAATACCTAAACCTTTATCGGCAATTGTTTTAAAAACAGATAGCTCTTTAACGCCCTGATGAACCATCTTTTTGAGGTTATTAGCAAAAGTATCGGCACCTTCCCTATCTGCCTTGTTCACCACGAAGCAATCTGCAATTTCCATCAATCCAGATTTTATATTCTGAATTTCATCGCCCGATTCGGGTACCAAAACAACAATGGTTTTATCAGCTAAACCGGCAATCTCCACTTCAGATTGCCCAACACCAACCGTTTCCACCAAAATTAAATCGAAATTGCTGGCTTTTAAAACATCAACCATTTCAATTGTTTTTACCGAAACACCGCCTAATGCACCACGGGTGGCTAAAGAACGAATAAAAACATTGGGCTTATTAAACTGATTAGCCATTCTGATTCTATCGCCTAGCAAAGAGCCAAAATTAAATGGCGAAGTTGGGTCTATCGCTAAAATCGCTATGCGTTTATTTTGTTGTGTAAAATGGTCGGTAATGGCATTTACAAGCGTACTTTTTCCTGCTCCAGGTGGCCCCGTTATACCGATAACTTTAACATCTGTTTTACTATCCAATTCCCGCAAAATCGTTGCCGATGGCGAAATATTATTCTCAACCAAACTCAAAGTTCGGGCAAGTGTTTTAATATTTCCCTGCTTAATTTCGCTTATTACAGATAGACTGGTATTCATCAATAAAACTATATTTGTACAAATAAACAAAAATATAAACCGTTAAGAATCTAAAATCATCAACTAATTTTTTAAATGAAAGTTACCGGATTTACCTTTATCAGAAATGCAATTTCAAACGATTATCCGGTACGGGAAGCTATACTTTCTGTTTTACCCTTATGTGATGATTTTGTAGTTGCCTTAGGGAATTCGACCGATGAAACTTCGGCTTTGGTTAAAAGCATCGACCCGAAAATCAGAACCATTAACACAATTTGGGATGACAGCCTAAAGGAAGGTGGTTTCGTTTTTGCCGATGAAACTAATAAAGCCATTGCCGAGATATCCAAAGATACCGATTGGATGGTTTACATCCAGGGTGATGAAGCCATTCACGAAGATTATTTGCCTTTGATAAGGAAAGAAATGGAGCAGGAGCTAAACAACAACAACGTTGAAGCGCTGCTTTTAAAATACAAACATTTCTATGCTTCTTACGATTACCTTGCGGAATCGAGAAGATGGTACAGACGGGAAGTCAGGATTTTAAAAAATCTTCCTGGCATACAATCTTACCGCGATGCGCAAGGCTTTAGAATTAACGATAGGAAGTTAAAAGTTAAATTAATTGATGCCTACATTTACCATTATGGCTGGGTAAAACCTCCTAAAGGATTACAAGGCAAGGTTAGAAATTTTAACCAATATTATCAAACTGAAGAATGGATTGAAGAACGTTATCCGGTTCAAAATTCGTTTGATATGCATAATGCTGATAGGTTGGTACATTTTAATGGAAGTCACCCAAAGGTGATGACCGAAAGAATTGAGGCAGCCAACTGGAAGTTTGAGCAGGATTTAACCAAGCTTCCATCAAAAATGAATTTTAGAAGAAAACTGCTGCAAAAGATTGAAGACCTAACCGGTTTGCGCTTATTTGAGTACCGTAATTATAAAATTGTGAAATAGATGCAGAAAAGCGTTTCAATTGTAATTCCGAATTATAATGGCAAGCATTTGTTAGAAAATTATCTGCCATCGGTATTTACTGCAGCCCAAAATGCAAAAACTGATTTTGAAGTTATTGTAATAGATGATGGCTCGAAAGATGATAGCATCAGTTTTATTCAACAAGTTTACCCCAACATTAAACTTCTAGTTAACGATAAAAACAGAGGTTTTTCTTATACCTGCAACCATGGCATCCGCGAGGCGAAATATGAATTGATTTTACTTTTAAATTCGGATGTGAAGCTAACACCAGATTATTTTGAGCAGCAATGGAGGTATTTTGAAAAACCAGACACTTTTGGGGTAATGGCGAGAATTATGAGTGTTGATGGTAGTAAAATTGAAGATGCTGCCCGGCTTTTATATTTCAGCGGTTGCCGAATTAAAGCCAGTAAGTTTTATTACAGCGAAAACCCAACGGATGATAATGTTTATACGGCTTATCTTTCTGGTGCAAATGCTTTAGTTGATGCAAAAAAACTGAAAGAATTAGGTGGTTTTGATGAAATTTTCTCGCCATTTTCTTCAGAAGATTTTGATTTAAGTTTAAGGGCATGGCAATTGGGTTGGAAATGTTATTATGAGCACCAATCAGTTTGTTATCATCACGTTAGTGGAAGTACCAAAACGCAGATAAAATCAAACTTTATTAAGAAAATATATTACCGAAATCGCTTTTTATTACAAGCAATTGAGTTAAATGGCTTGCGCTTAACTTTATTACCATTGCATTTGCTTTTTGCCGAAATTATACCAAAAATACTGACCGGTAAATACTGGATTTGGAATGCTTTACAGGAATATAAAGATTTAAAAATCGAGATTGAGGCAAGCAGAAATAGACTAAGCAATTTAAAGAAGAAGAACAATTCTACTATTGATGTAAGCGGCATTATGCAAATCATCAATCAATCGCTTGAAGGTAAGAACATAAAACGATTGTAATTTTAAACCTGTATGGCTGTGAAAAACTTATAGGTCTGTTTCAAAACCGTACATTTGCAAAGTTTAAATTTGGTTTCTTGGATACATTTTTAATCCTTATTCCATTTTACATATACCCTTTTACATAAAATGAAGACATATTTTCGTTTATTATCTTTTGCAAAACCGATTGAAAAGTTTGCTATACCTTATGTTATCGCAACGCTTTTTGCCATAATATTTAATACATTTCTATTTACTTTACTAGGGCCTTTAATGCAAGCTATTTTTTTAAAAGATAGTACCACAAAGCCTTTCACAACTTCAGGAGAGCATTCTTTATTAGATCCGAGAGAGCTTTTTCAATCTTATATTGATAAAATTACTGCACAACATGGCGATGTTTATGCCCTTCAGATAATTTGTGTAGTAATTGTAATTACCGTTTTTCTTGCAAATTTCTTCCGTTATTTCTCTCAACGTTATATGGAAGATTTAAGAGTACATACCCTACTAAATCTTCGCAAAACCGTTTTTAATAATGTGATGAATTTACATGTTGGTTACTTTAATAACGAAAGAAAAGGAGATATTATTTCTAAAGTTGCCTCTGATGTTCAGGTTGTACAGTTTACGGTAACCAATACACTACAGGTAGTTTTTAAAGAGCCTTTACAATTAATATTTTTCATTGCTGTATTGTTGTCTATATCAGTTAAATTAACTCTGTTCTCATTGTTGATTATTCCGGTTTCAGGTTTTATCATCAGTAAAATAGTGAAAAGGTTAAAGCAACAAGCTACGCAATCACATGAATCTTTTGCAAAAATGATTGGCTTTCTGGACGAATCTTTAAGTGGCATAAAAATCATTAAAGCCTTTAATGCATCAAACAGAGTTAAGGAAAAATTTGGAGAAGAGAACAAATTCTACTCTTTTTTAAATCGAAAAATGGCAAGAAGGCAACAGCTTGCTTCTCCAGTATCGCAAACTTTAGGCGTATTGGTTGTCGTATTTATTTTGCTTTATGGCGGAACCATGATTTTAACCGGTCAGGGAAGTTTAAATGGCGGTGAATTTGTGGTTTACCTTGCTACTTTTAGTCAGGTTATGCAACCCATTAAGGCATTAACAGATTCGTTTAGCGGCATCCATTCTGGTATTTCGGCTGGAGAGCGTGTTTTAGAATTAATTGATACAAAACCAGAGCTTAATAATAAGCCAAACGCAGAATCCTTAAATACTTTCGAAAAATCGCTAGTTTTTGAAAATGTAGCTTTTAATTATGGCGAAAAACAAGTTCTAAGAAACATTAATTTAACGATAGAAAAAGGACAAACCATTGCTTTGGTTGGTCCATCAGGAGGCGGAAAAAGTACGCTGATGGATTTGATTCCGCGTTTCCACGATCCAAAATCAGGAATTGTAAAAATTGACGGTATTGATTATAAAGATTTAACGGTTGAAAGTATTCGAAGCAATATGGGTACGGTAAACCAAGAATCTTTTCTTTTTAACGATACTATTTTCAATAACATTGCTTTTGCCAAGCCAGATGCAACCGAAGCAGAAGTTATCGCGGCAGCAAAAATTGCCAATGCGCATGACTTTATCGAAAATACCGAAAACGGCTATCAAACTTTTGTGGGCGATAGAGGTAACAGATTATCAGGCGGACAGAAACAACGGGTTTGTATTGCAAGAGCGGTTTTAGCAAACCCACCGATTATGTTGTTGGATGAAGCAACATCTGCATTAGATACTGAATCAGAAAAATTAGTACAGGAAGCTTTGAACAATTTAATGAAGAATAGAACTTCAATCGTGATTGCACACCGTTTAAGCACCATACAACATGCTGATAAAATTGTTGTGATTGATAAAGGCGAAGTAATTGAAACAGGTTCTCATCAGGATTTGATGCTTAAAAACGGCTTATATAAACGATTAATTGATATGCAAGCCTTTAACGATTAAAATGAGCACAAGCATTTTAAATATTGCCACTTCGATTCAGGCAGAAAATTATGCTTTTGAATTTTCGGTGTGTACGCTTGTTACCCGTAAGCAAGAGTACAATGAAATGCTTCAATCATTTTTATCCAAAGGCTTTAGCAATGATAAATGTGAATTTATTTATGCCGACAACACTGAAAAAAATAATTTTGATGCCTTTTCTGCTATTAATTTATTTTTAAAGAAAGCAAAAGGGAAGTATATCATAATCTGCCATCAGGATGTTTTAATTAATCAAGATGGTTATGAAGATTTAATAAATTGCCTGGCTAAGCTTGATAATTTAGATACCGCTTGGGGTGTTTGCGGGAATGCTGGGGCCGCCGGACCAAACCATATTGTGTATTATATTTCTTACCCAGACGGAACCTTTATGAACAAAGGCAAATTTCCTTTGAAAGTAACAGGTTTGGACGAAAATTTTCTGCTGGTAAAAAATAGCGCAAACCTTAAAGTTTCGAATAATTTAAATGGCTTCCATTTGTACGCAACTGATTTAGTATTGCAAGCCGAATTGAATGGCTTTTCATCTTACGTAATCCCTTTTAACCTCACGCACAAAAGTCGTGGAAATCGGGATGGCGATTTTTTCCGAATCAGAAAAGAATTAATAAACAAATATAATAGGTTTTTTAGAACGCGTTGGATACAAACGAATTCTACGGTTTTTCATTTATCAGGTTCTTTTTTAGGCAAGTTAACCGGAAATGGTTTGTTCTTGTTTTTTGTTAGGATGTGGAACGGATTACAAAAGCGCAGAAAATAATGGATGTGAAACAACCGCTTGTTTCTATTGCTCTATGCACTTACAATGGCGAGAAATTCCTTGCCAAACAACTTGATTCCATTCTAAATCAAGATTACCCGAATGTAGAAATCATCATCAGCGATGACTTATCTAATGATGGAACTGCTGCTATTTTAGAGGATTATGCAGCAAAAAATCGAAATATTAAATTCTGGATAAATGATTCTAATTTAGGTTTTAACCAAAACTTTAAAAAGGCGATTAATAATTGTGTGGGCGATTTTATTGCAATTGCAGACCAAGACGACATCTGGCTCGAAAACAAAATTACACTCTTGATTAAAAACATCGGAGATGATCTTTTAATTTATCACGATTCGGAATTTATAGATGACCAGGACGTGCCGACAGGAAAAAGTACACTTTCTCATCACCGATTTGTTAAAGGCAATTGTAGTAAAAACCTCCTTTACTATAATTGTGTTTCTGGCCATACCTGTTTATTTAAAAAAGAACTTTTAAAACTTATCCAAAATTTCCCTTCAGGACTTTATTATGATTGGTGGTTGGCCTATACAGCAGCTTGCACCGGTAAAATAAGCTATTTAACAGATAAACTTGTGCGCCACCGTAAGCATACAGAAAGTTCAACAAGTAAAGATAAAATTGAGGCAAAATCACTAAGAAAAATGCATCTGAATCTATTTTTAAGTCATCCACTAACGCCAAAAAAACTAAAAGAATTTATTCAATCTTTATTAATTGGTTACGATGAATTAAATAGGAATACTTTCTCCTTAAAACTTTTTACACTGCTGTTAACAAATTTCACATCCCTTTATTACATCAGAAAGCGTTCAGTTTTTTCGTTATTGAAGATAATGTATAGAGAAAGCAAATCGAATTAGTTAATTTTGAACCATGTTAAATCTGCCTTTGATAAGTATTGCCGTGTGCACCTATAATGGGCAAATTCATATACATGAACAACTGCAAAGCCTAGTCAATCAAGATTATATTAACAAAGAAATTATTATTGTTGATGACAGATCAACAGACGGTACTTTAGAAATTTTGAAAGATTATGAGCAAAAATTTTCATTCGTAAAGATTTATCAGAATCCAACAAATTTAGGCTACATAAAAAACTTTGAAAAGGCAATTTCTTATTGCAATGGTGATTACATTGCTTTAAGTGACCAAGATGATATTTGGGATTTACAAAAACTAAGTAAACTTAAGGATAGCTTTAATCAAGCTTCACTTTTAATATATCATAACTCAGCTTTAGTTGATGAGAAAGGAAAATTGCTTAATAAAACGCTTTCGCAAACAATAGGTTATCTTGATAATAATGACGGTAGAAATTTATTGTTAAATAATTGTATTGCCGGTCATTCAATTATGTTCAAAAGAGATTTAAGAAATAAAATTTTACCTTTTCCTAATACAATTCCTCATGACCATTGGCTAGCTTATGTCGCAACTGTTACAGGACAGATACAATATCTTCCCGAAACTTTAGTCGAATACCGTCAACATAATTTTTCCTTAACATTTACGGAGCATTCAAAAGACAATCAACGACTAGTAGTTGAAAATAATGATAAAAAAGCTGAAAAATTAAACTTAAACAATCTGAGGATTAAGCATTTGATAACAATCAAATCATTTTACGAAAATGATAATAAGGAATTAAAGTTCATCAATAAGATAATTCGGTTGTTAGTGAACAAACCTAAAAATGGATTTGCCTTTTCTTTATTCTTTTTTTTAGCTTGCCACCAACAGCGGCTGTTTAAATTGTACCACAAATCTTTTTTAAGCACGTTGATTTTAATAATTAAAGAGTGTAAAAGTTAATCGTTTAAAGCTGATGACATTCCAAAACCCAAAAATCTCTATTGCGATATGTACTTACAATGGTGCTTTATTTATAAGAGAACAACTAAAAAGTATTCTTGATCAAACATACCAAAATTTAGAAATTATCATAATAGATGATAAATCTAGTGATGAGACCGTAAAAATCTGTAAATCTTACAATGACAGTCGCATTCATATATTTTCAAATGAGATAAATTTAGGATATACTAAAAATTTCGAAAAAGCTATTACAAAATGTTCTGGTGAATACATATGTTTATGTGATCAAGATGATATTTGGAATTTAAATAAAGTCGAAACATTACTAAATGAAATAGGCACTAATCAATTAATATATCATGACTCTAATTTTATTAATGAACACGGTGAAGTATTAAATGTAGCTTCGATGGCTAATAGATACCATATGTACCAAGGTAAGGATGCTTTGCCATTTTTGCTATTCAACTGCATATCTGGGCATGCGTCGATGTTTAGGCAAGAATTAACTAAGCATTTATTGCCTTTTGACACAAGATTCTTTCATGATTGGTGGCTAGCCTATGTAGCCGTTAATGTTGGTACTATTAAATTTATTGACAAAATTTTAGTCAGCTATCGCCAGCATACGAATAGCATTACAGATAATTTAGGTTTAAAACCTGACATAAAAAATACAGGCAAACGGGTTAAAATTAACCTAAATTGGATAAAAAAATGTTCTGATTATCCAAACAATAAAAATCCAGAGCTAATACAGCAAGCGTACTACACTTTTAAAATGCTATTGTCTGGTAAGAAACGATTGAGTGCATTTTTATTTATCGTTAGGCATTATGACAATCTATTTTTTATCGCTAACCGAAAGAAAAAAAGCTCAGTAAGTAAGATAAATTTTGCAAGGAAGTTAAGTTTAGCTAATTTGAATGAGTTATGAGCTCGACACTTTTCTTATCAAATAGCGGTTTAGTTTTAGAAATAAGGCGAAGTTATATCTTCTGATTCCATTCTTTATCCATAATACCTTAAAAAGTTGTCTCTTTGAAATTCCGTAGAATAAGGCTTTATTTATAAAATCTTTAAATGTTCTTTTCTCAATACCTTGCAAAGTTTTATTATCTAAGTCAACCGTTGTAATTGGTAAAAATATGCTCCATTTTTGATGAAGTTTGATGATTTCATTTAACCAGGATCTATTAAAATTGCCTTCAGAAAAATGCTGCAAAAGGATATCGTAACGGACATTGATTTCATATTTTTTCCCAACTTGTAATGAAAAATCAATATCATAAGCATGAAAACCTTTAAAAATCTCCTCATCAAAAGGATTTTCAAATACTATTTTTTTTAAAGCACAAAACCATACACCATCAACGCAGGCCACTTTGGTAAATTCTTCCTCATCCGGATTTCTTGTATGATGTAGCTTCGTTTTATCAGAAAATTTAAATGTTTGAATAATATTGCTTCTTTCTGTATTTTCTGAGTTGCTATGCCACCCAGATGGACTTAATGCCTTATAGACACTGCCAGCTATCCCTAAAAGTCCTAATTTAGTATTAGCAATAAAGGCTTGATTAACGATTTCGCCCCAACCATGAGTTTTTATATTAACATCTTCATGCATAAAGCAGAGTAATTCATATTTTGCCACTTTAGCGCCGGAGTTATAGAGTTCACAAAGACCTTTTTTACCTTCACCGTTTTCGAAACTTATAATTTCGAATGGTACTCCAATAGTTTCGGTAATATTTTTAGTTACATTTTCTAGAAAGTGAGGATCCGTTGAAGATATAATTATTGATATCATCGTAAAGAATTATATAAGAATAAATGTATAAAGCTAACGAAAGTAAGTATTTGAAAAATATATTCTGCAATTACACAAATGTTAAAAATGTTTTTTCCTAAGGAATGGATTACTTAAAAAAGCAATAATCAATCAATAGTTCTTATTATTGCAAAATAATTATGTCAGATCCTATTAAAAAAGAAAAATTAAATTACGATTTCATTGATTCGCTAAGATTCATAGCAATTATCACAATTGTTTTAGAACATACTTACATGTGGCCGGAGCCTAAATTCTTTAAGGATGTTATGGAGCAATCAATTCAGCTCTTCACCATGCAGGTTTTTAAATTCGGTACAATATTGTTCTATTTACTTGCAGGATTCCTGATTGGTGAAAAAATTCATACAACAACTTCTTTACAATACTTAAAAAGACGATTTGATGGAACCTTTAAACCTTGGTTATTTTGGATAATTGTATTTTTAATTCTAATATATGCCAATTTACTTGTTGTGTATTTAAAGGGAAGTTGGTCGCCAATGTTCGAGAAACCGCTTTGGGGTTTAGCCAACCAGATTTATGACATTATAGTTAAAACCAGTTTTTGGTTTATTCTCAATTTCCTTGGAAGTATTTCACTTTTATTAATATTTAGAAAATACTTGTATAAATATCAACTCGGTATATTTTTAGGCATTTGCTCTGTTTTTTATTCTATTAATCTATATCATGAGTGGATTTACAGTACGCATACTACAGCCATTTTTGGATTTGTATTTTATTTGTGGTTAGGTGTTATACTTCATAAATATTTTAAAGAATTTAATGAATGGATTAAAAGACGTTCTGTAATCATATTAGGCTTAGCTGCAACGATTACTTTAATAATTTCGTGCTGGGAAAGTTATTATTTAATTAATGCTAATATACAAGGCGATCCTTATAATACATTAAGATTTTCAAACATCATCTACTCTCTGGTTTGCTTTTTGTTTTTGTATCGCCTTGGGAACCCAAAATGGATAAAAAAGTTGAATCCAAGAAGCAGCACTTATGGAATACACTTAATCCATTTTATAATTATTATGCAAATATTGCCTCAAATTTTTAATCCTTTAAAAATCGGGCCAGAAGGGAAGACCTCATTTGAATTAGTAATTCTTCAATACGTCAGATTTTTCATTGTGTATTTAGCTAGTTACTTTATTGTTTACGTCATCAATAAATTCGATAAAATAAAATGGATAGTTGGACAGTAGTGTTAATTTGCTTTCTTAAATAAGTAAAAAACTGCCGTATCACCTCTTCCCTCTGCGTTCAATTTAGCTGCTTTAGTCTGGTAATTTTCTATCTCTTCTTCAGAAAAATATTTTTCTACTGGGTAAGCCAGTCGATTATTTTCTTCGGGAAAAAGCGGAATATCCTTTTTGTATAATTCACTTGCCCAAAACTGAAAACTTAATGAATCAAAAAGTTTATGTCTAATCTCATAACCTGTTTCTTCCGCCAGAATATTCATACTTTTAACAGTATGCAGAAAAAAATGTCTTGGTGCATCTAGTTGAACCCAATTTTCCTTGTATATTTCAAAAGCTTCTGCGATGATTGGAATGGCAATTAACAAGCATCCTTCATCTTTTAGAAGTCTTCTACAATTTTTTAGAGCATTCTGTTGCTCTGGCATGTGTTCCAAAACATGATTCATAATAATTAAATCATAGTTGTTAGGTTTAAGTTCTTCAATATCTTTTTTCAGTATACGAACGCCGAAGCCATGATCAATTTCTTGAGGAATAAATTTATCAACACCTTCAATATTTTCGAAACCAAGATTGAATAAATCGCAAATCTGCCTTCCTTTCCCACAACCTACTTCCAAAATTTTATTAGAAAAATTTACATCAATAGGCTTCAAATAACGTAGGGCTGGACGGTCCTTTTTGAAAAGCTTTTTCAACCTGAAGTTACCTACAATTCTTTTTATAAATGGCTGCCGTTTTAAGGGCGCCGTTTCAGCATTAAAAGAATAATAATATGGGGGATAATATTTATCAATGTTTTGAGGAAACTCGGCAATTTGTAAACAACCACAGCTTGAGCACTGGTTGTAAGAGAATTCATCTCTAAACCCGAACATCATTTCTTTAACAAGGTAGGTATCTGAAAAAGGCGAGTAACAAATTTTACATAATTCGTTGCTCACCTTTAATGCGTTTTCTGTATTCAAAGTAGATTAATTTTATTTACAATAATAAATAAAACATCACAAATACCTAAATTATCATCTGGATTTTAAATGGCTTATAACGATTACCCCTCCGCATCACGCAATCCTTTAATCTTATCATGAGAAACCCTCAAAGCTGCTTTCTGCTCAGAAATTAATTCTCTGATATTGGCAGGAACACCTTCAACTTCTAAAGCCATTTTGTAAGCGTTTTGGGCTGCATCTTCACCAAATTCGCAGTTATTTAATACCGTTTTACGATCGTGGCCGGTAAATAATGCTTTAACGTCCATCCAGGCTCTGTAAATTTTTCCTGAATTTGTAGTTCCTGTTTCAATGTCTTCACCCAATACGCCAACTTCTTGCGCTAAGGCCAACTTATATTTCTGACTTTCTTCTATCATGCTTAAGAATAAAGATTTCAAATCGGCATCACCATCTTTAAGTTCTTTGCGAGCCTTTTCATATCCTTCAATTCTATCGTTATTAATTTGAACTAAATCGTTCAAAACCTCTGCTGTTAATGTTGTCGTATTCATGTTATTATTTTTTATAGTTTTGATGTATTTAAGCAACATCGCTATCCAAAAAAATGTTTGTGCTAATCTAAAAAGCTTACACCTAATGGCTATAATATTACCAGGCCGTTAAATTCTGGTCGCAGTTTTTTTACCTAATGATAAAGCAAAAAGGTTGAAATACCAGGTTTATAAATGCACCTTGCAAATAATCAAAAACGCATTTGTTAATATGAGCGAACTTATCCAGAATCCGCCAGATGGCGGAACAATTTACACCGAGACCAACCTGGCGAACTTTTTCCCTGAACCACTAAATACCATAACAAGTTGTTTCTTTTTGGCTATTGCAATTTACTTTAGCTTTAAAGTTTGGGGCAATTTTAAGAAACATAAGTTCTTATCATTTGCTTTAATTCTGCTTTACATTGGTGGTATTGGAGGCACAACGTATCACGGTTTAAGACGGTGGCCAATATTTATCATGATGGATTGGGTGCCCATAATGCTGCTATGCTTATCTGCCGGGGTTTATTTTCTGGCTAAAATTACCAGATGGTATTTTGCGTTGTTGATAGTGTTGTTATATGCAGTTTTTCAGTTTGTGTTACGCAAGCAATTTACCGGTGGCGATTTCCAGATATTTGTAAACCTAAATTATGCATTTATGGCTGCATTGGTTTTATTCCCGGTATTTGGATATTTGTTAAAAGATGAATGGAGAAACGGTAAATGGGTAGGCTTTGCATTGCTTGCATTTATATTTGCGTTAACTTTTAGAATTGCCGATAAATGGGAAATACTCGATGTTGGAACTCACTTTTTATGGCATACTTTTGGCGCCATCGCATCTTATTGCATGCTCAATTATATTTACTTGGATAATGCCAAAAAGAAATTAGCAAACAAATAAATTCCTGAAAGGAGTAAAAAATTTTATATTCGTAAAACAACACGAAATGAAAAAATTATTTGTAGCAACAGCTCTTTTAATGAGCTTAAACTTTGCAGCACAGGCGCAAAGTATTTTAAACAAAGTTGGCACCGCGGCGGTAGCGGCTTCTGGTTTTAATGTTAATGGTTTAACATCGGGCATTTTGGGTAAATTAACACCTGCATTAAATTTAACACCTGCTCAAAAACCATCCGTAACATCTATTATAAAAGATTTTCTTATACAAAAGGCTGGTATTATGGCCACTCAAAAAACAGATCCGGCAGCTTACAAAAGCAAGTTTTCAAAATTAACAAGCGGTTTAAAATCTAAATTAGGAACCGTTTTGACAGTTGCTCAACTTACAAAGTTTGCCGCTTTAAAACCAAGCGCCAACACGGCTTCTAACGTTTTATCACAGTTATTTTATTAAAAAGCAAAAAGCTCCAAATTTATAATTTGGAGCTTTTTGCTTTTGATTTATAATTATCGGATTATAATACCCAGTTCCATCCAAATTCATCAGTTGCCAATCCGTAACGGATATCATTAAGCTTTTTAGCAATGCCATTAGAAACTGTTCTGGTAGAAGAATCAGTTAACTTATAGGTTTTGCCCAAATAACCAATCTCACCAATTTGAGTTACAGTAGCGGCTGTACCAGCTGCAAAAGCTTCTGTTAAAGTACCACTCTCAATTCCATCAATAACTTCCTTTACAGAAACTCTTCGCTCTTCAA
Source organism: Pedobacter sp. Leaf132 (assembly GCF_920984695.1). Taxonomy (NCBI): domain Bacteria; kingdom Pseudomonadati; phylum Bacteroidota; class Sphingobacteriia; order Sphingobacteriales; family Sphingobacteriaceae; genus Pedobacter; species Pedobacter sp. Leaf132. The sequence continues at coordinate 160,721 of NZ_CAKLBO010000004.1, forward strand.
CCTCCACACCAGCAGCTTTAGCTAATTTAATAATTGTATCACGAGTTACACCATCTAAAACAGTACTTCGTACCGAAGGTGTAACCAATTTACCATTGACAACAAAAATTAAGTTTGCGGTTCCTGCTTCTTCAATGTACTCATGATTAACAGAATCTGTCCATATTAACTGATCATAACCTTCTTTTTTTGCCTGTTCAAATGGATACAAAGAACGGGCATAGTTACCGGCAGTTTTCGCATAACCTACACCACCTTCATCGGCTCTGGTAAATTCGGTTTCAATTTTAACCTTTAAAGCGCTGCTGTAATATGGACCAGTTGGTGTGGTAAGCAAAGCAAATTTATAGGTATCAGAAGCTCTAACACCTAAATATGGGTCTGTTGCAAACATTACCGGACGAATATACAATGCATAATCATCTTGAGCAGGCACCCATTTTTCATCTATATTAATTAAAGCAGCTAAACCTTGCATAAAAATTTCTTCAGGGATAGATGGCATCGACATTCTGGCTGCAGATTTATTAAAACGCTCAAAGTTTTTATCAGCACGGAAAACACTAATTTTACCATCTGGCTGGCGGTAAGCTTTCAAACCTTCAAAAATTGCCTGCCCGTAATGTAAAGCAGAAATAGCCGGACTCATTTCAATTGGACCATAAGGCAAAATCTGTAAATTCTTCCACTCACCATCTTCGTAATCTGCTGTGAACATGTGGTCGGTAAAAACCTTCCCAAATGGCAGCTGAGAAAAATCTGTAACTGATAAACGGGTTTTATCTGCTTTAACTATGTTAATATCTAATGTTTCAGTCATTTTAATTTAAATTTTGGATGATTGAATTTTGAATGAATGAAGGGATTTGAATTCTGGAAATTCAATCATTTATAAGGTTCTAATTCAGTCAATATTTTTTTTGCAAGTTATAAAAAAACGAGCGATTTTAATAGTTTTTGAGCATATTAATCTTTGTTCCTAAGTGTTTTAAGCACACTAAGCACCCATCCTCTACCCCATTCATCCATCTGTTCATCAGTCCATAAAAATGGATAAAAAATTCTTTTTTGAAAACGCGGTGGCAAATATTTCTGCCAGTTTGTACCACCTGTAGCGGCAATGTCAGTTGGGTCTTTTTCTAAATATCTAACTGCTGATTTATAATGTGATAAAGGCCATTCAACGTTCACATACAAATCAAGCTTTCTTAATTCTTCGGCTAATAGACGTACATCCGCTCCTTGTGCTTCGAGTTTATGGTAAAGGGCAGAAAAGTTAGTTAAAGTTCTGTCTTTTGCCAGTTGCAAGAACTGAGCGGCGTATTTCTTTATAAACTGTTTTAAAGTAAGTGTTTGCTTGCCAGATGAAAGCTCTGTAGCGCCAAATTTCCAGTAAATATGTTCAAACTGTTCTTCTATCGAAGCTTCTTTTAACACTTCCCGTTTACTTTTATCTGTTAAACGAATAAAGTCTGTTGCACTAATTTCAATCATTCTATATTGCCCGGATTGAAATCCGCTTGCGGGTAAAAGCGACATTCTGAATTTTAGAAACTGATCTTTTTCCATGCCATCAACCATCACCTCGAAAGAAGTTGTTAACGCATTAAAATACGCATTTATCCTTTTTACTCTGGTTGTAAAGAATTCAACGGTAAGGTTTTTGTGTTCTGCAACCTGATTAAATTCATGCAAGGCAAGCTTAAAGTAAAGCTCGGTTATTTGATGATACATGATGAAAATTTCTTCATCAGGGAAAGGCGTTTTAGGACTTTGCAGACTTAATAAAGTATCCAGATGAATATAATCCCAATAGGTTAAAAAATCAGCATATAACAAACCATCCAGATATGAAGCCATATCCTGTCCCATTGCCGTATATTTTTCCTGCAACTGGTTAAGTTTATCTTTAATTTCAGGGGTAAAATCCATTGCGTAATTTGTTTCCAAACAAAGGTGATAAACATTTTGCAACAAAAGGCTAAAATTTATACTTTTGACTGATGGCGATGGGGTACCGCCAAAACCGCCAAAACAGGCTGATGACTCCTACGATTTATTTAAATTGATAAAAATGCCTGTTAAAAAATTAACGGAAGGTTTTCTTCTGTCTGTTTCCCAATTCTTTAATCAAGAAATTCGAGTTCTATTTTTAAACCTTTTTAAATGGCTTTTAATCTCTGCTATTTTAGGTACAATTGTTGGCAGCGCTTCGGCTTTATTTTTAGTGAGCTTAGAATATGTAACCGATTACCGCGAACAGCATACTCAAATCATTTATTTGCTCCCGCTTGCAGGTTTAGCAATTGGATTGTTATATCATTACTTCGGAAAAGAGGTAGTAAAAGGCAATAACCTTTTAATAGAAGAACTTCAAAGCCCTAAAAAGGTTATCCCGCTTATTATGGCGCCACTGGTGTTTGCTGGCACAATCATTACTCATTTATTTGGCGGCTCTGCCGGAAGAGAAGGTACTGCCGTTCAAATTGGAGGAGCATTTGCCGATCAGTTTACAAAGCTGTTTAAACTAAGCCCGGCTGATAGAAAAGTTATTCTACTTTGCGGCATAAGTGCCGGCTTTGCCTCTGTTTTCGGTACGCCGTTGGCCGGTGCAATTTTCGGTTTAGAAGTTTTTATCATCGGAAGTTTATTTTACAGCGCCATATTACCATCTTTTTTAACGGCGGTAATTGCCGATTATGTTTGCAAAATATGGGGCGTTGGCCATACCCATTATCATGTAGATTTTGTACCTCAACTAAATGCTTTAAATTTAATTTATACCCTATGTGGCGGAGTACTTTTTGGTTTAGCCGCCCGCCTATTTTCATCTTTAAATCATGGCTTTAGTACGCTTTTTTCCAAGATAAAATATCCGCCGCTAAGGCCTGTTATTGGAGGCATAATTCTGGTGATTATAATTTTTGCTACTGATGCTTTCAAATACATTGGTTTAGGAATTCCGGCGATAGTTGAATCATTCCAGATACGACAGCCTTACTATGCCTTTGCGGTAAAGATATTTCTTACAGCATTAACTTTGGGTGCAGGTTTTAAAGGCGGAGAAGTAACGCCATTGTTTTTTATTGGCGCCACACTCGGTAGTTTTTTAAGCATTTTTATCCCATTACCTGTTGCATTATTAGCAGGAATGGGTTTTGTGGCTGTATTCTCTGGCGCTGCTAATACACCATTAGCCTGTATGATTATGGGTGTAGAGCTATTTGGCAGCACAAGCGGGATTTATATCGCGATAGCTTGTGTTGCTGCGTACTTATTTTCTGGTCACAACGGCATTTACAGTGCTCAAAAGATTGGGAGTTCTAAATTCTACTTACCTAAAAATATTTTATAGTTTTTTATCTTTCTATGAGGATACAAATTATGAGTTATATTAATTTAATTCAGTCTGCAAGGACACAGACTGAGGGATATAAGATACATACCGAGGTCTAAAATTTAAGACGACCTAATATAAAACCCTGAATTTTATAGTATGCTCAATCTTTTTCAGCGCTTTAAATAACTGCTTATCGTATTCGGTGTTAATATCTGTGATGGCATAACCTATTTCAGTGTTTGTCATTAAAAATTGTCCAACAATGTTGATGTTATGTTTAGCAAAAACGGTATTAATTTGTGCCATAATACCCGGAACATTTTTGTGAATATGAATTAAGCGATGTGATTTATCGATTTTAGGCAATTGCAAATTAGGATAGTTTGAGCTTAAATATGTTGCACCACTATTCATAAAATCAATCATCCTTTTAGGTATAAAATCGAAATTACGCGGGTTTGCTTTTGGGTCATCAAATATTACAATGCCCATTTTGGTACAAAGTTCTGCATCAACTTTGTTTTTTGAATTACCCAGATAACCGATGGTTTTCAGTTTCACTGCATTTTTTAATTGTGTTTTATCAATTTTCTCGCCATCTGCCAGCAAAATTACACCAACATCTTTAACATATTTTTCTTCAAAACTTGCTTTATGTCTGATGGATAAGCCATCATTTTTTAATAATGCGATGCTTTTTGGATCAACATCACCTACAACTAAACATAAAATTCGATTCTTAGGGTACGATATCGCCCTTGGCAAATCATTCACATATAAAAATTCATCGAAACTTGGTGTAATGTGATCGGCTTTTGCCACAATACTTTCACGTGCAATATTTTCTGTAAAGGCGAAAAACTTATTTATTAAGCCACTTTCTCTTAATTGGAAATCAGAATAACCATCGCCAATGCCAAAGAGTTCGCCTTCTAACTTAAGATGTTGAAGCAGTTTAACCTTTCCTCCTTCTTCACTTAAAGGATTGGCATGGTCGTAATCTATAATTTTGCCATCGCCTGTGGTTACAAAAGTATTGGCGTAAATATTTTCCTTTTTTATATGATACTGACTAACAACCGGCGTTATAAACTCTTTAAATCCGCCAGAAACTATTAAAACCTCATCAGCATGTTTCTTAAAAAATTCAGCATTTCGAGAAAAAGAAGTAGAAACCTTTTTCTTTAGATGTTTAATCAGCTGTTTTAAATGTTCTTCATCGGCCTCTAACAATTTTACCCTTTGAGCCAGGCTTTCTGAAAAAGATAATTTTCCTTCCATTGCCAGATTGGTATAATCCTCAATTTTTTGAAAAATTGATTCTTTTTGAGGGTGTTTCTTTAGTGAAATTCTGGCTAATTCATCTAAGGCTTCAACTTGCGTAAAAGTGCTATCAAAATCAATAATGTAGTAGGCTTTTTGTTTAGGCATTATTTTAAGTGTTGGATAATTTCTGCAATGCTATTTAAAAGTGGCTTAAATTGTATGCCGATTTGGTTAACGATTTTATCATTTGAATAGTAGCTTAAAGTAACGCTGCTACGTGCTGTATCTTTTGTTATTGAGGGTTGAGTTCTGCTAAAAACCGAGAAAAATTTGAGCGCTCTCCAGGCTATACCCAACATCCAGGGTTTGGCTTCTTTAGTTGGCGCTTTAACATTAAAACCATTTGCAATAGCCCTAAATAAATCTTTGTAATGGATGTTTTCTGAGGAAACAATGTAACGTTCTGCAGTAATTTCACTATCCATTAGTGCAATCATAGATTTTACTACATCATCTACATCTACAAAACCAGATGCGCCATTTGTGTAAAACGGAAAGCCACCTTTTACCAATTTAAATATTGCGCCACTGCCTTCAAAACCAGCGTTTTTACCAATAATTACCGATGGATTAACGATTACAGCATCTAAACCTTCGGTTATGCCACGCCAAACCTCCATTTCGGCTTCATATTTCGAAAGCCCGTATGCATCAGCTTTTGCATCATATTCCCGAAAATCCTTTTCTGTAATTTGTTTTCCCTTTTTAGGCTCGCCTAATGCAGCAATAGAACTTACATGAAGCAACCGGCAATTATTATCCACACAAAGATTTACAATGTTTGATGTGCCTTCGATATTTACATGAAAAAGCTGCTTTTTATGGCTCGAATCTAAAGAAACAAAAGCTGCACAATGAAAAACTTTTGTAATGCCCACAAAAACATCCTCAAGCGATGATGGTTCATTTATATCACCATCAACCCATTCTATTAATTTAATGTCTTTTAATAAGGATGGAATTTTAGAAGTTTCTCTCTTCAACGCCCGAACGGCTAAACCATTATCAGTAAGCTGTTTTATTAATTCAGATCCTAAAAATCCCGTTCCGCCGGTTACGAGTATCATTATATTTTTTGGGGCTATTGGTGAAAATACGCTTTCAAAAATAGATATTTGAGGCGATAGTTTTTAAATATATGTCATTAACCGATTTCTTTTCTCCCTTAAATATTGATCAGTTTACACCAAAACAAGGTTTTCTTACCAGTCAGCTGGGATTAAAGGCCGAATTTTATACTGAATCATTTCCAGATTTGGAGGAAAACAAATTTGATATTGCTGTTTTTGGTGTGCTAGACGGACGAAATGCAGTGAATAATGAAGGTTGTGGTATTGCTCCGGATTATTTCAGAGAAAAATTTTACAAGTTAAACGAGGGCGCATTTGAAAGCAGAATCGTTGATTTAGGAAATATCAGGCCAGGTGCTTCTGTTGCCGACACATATATTGCTGTAAAAATGGCGGTTTCTGAGTTGATCAAAAACAATATTATTCCGGTAATTATTGGCGGCGGCCAAGACCTTACCTATGCACAATATTTGGGCTACGAAGATTTGGAGCAGAAAGTTGATTTAGTAGTGGTAGATAATCAATTTGATATTGATGGACACGAAAGTGAAGGCATTGAAACCCGTTCTGATTGCTATTTAAACAAAATATTCTTACACCAACCTAACTATCTTTTCAATTTCAGCAACCTAGGTTATCAAACCTATTTTGTAAATCAAGAGAGCTTAAATGTTATGGATAAGCTTTATTTTGATGCTCACCGTGTAGGCGAATTTGCACAGGATATAACACTCACAGAACCAATTATCCGCAATGCGAATATGGTAAGTTTTGATATTGGCGCCATACGTTCTGCGGATGCTGCTGCCAATGCAAATACCACACCCAACGGATTTGACGGGGAAGAGGCATGCAGAATTGCCCGATATGCAGGCATGAATGATAAGTTAACCTCTATCGGTTTTTATGAATTTAATCCGGCTTACGATAATAACGGACAGACGGCGTTTTTACTTGCGCAAATGGTTTGGTATTTTGTAGATGGTTTCTACGCCCGTAAAAAAGACTTTCCATTAACACCAAAATCTCAGTTTATCATTTACAGAACGAGCTTAAAAGACGGTTCGGGAGAGATGACATTTGTGAAAAGCAAAAAATCTGACAGGTGGTGGATGCAGGTACCTTATCCTGCGCAGCAATCGAAAAATGAACGATATCATTTGGTTCCTTGTCGCTATGATGACTATCAAACCGCTGTTAACGGAGAAATGCCCGATTTGTGGTGGCGCACTTATCAAAAGCTTGCATAATTTTACAAAACTTTTAATTTGTTAAGCTTACATTTTTATACATTTGATTTTTAGAGTTTAAATCCCTCACAACCAATAAAATAAACCAATGAAAAAAATAATTTTAGCGGCTATGGCAATTTTGCCTTTGGCTGCAATGGCTCAAAAGCCTTTTACAATTAAAGGTGATGCCAAAGCATTAAAAACCGGCAACAAGATTTATCTGATTTACAACGAAAATAGTCAGCGTAAAACAGATTCGGCAACGGTAAGCAACGGTAAATTTGAGTTTAAAGGAACCGTTACCGATCCATTATCAGCAAATCTATTCAGCAAAGTAAATCCTTACGTTAAAGGTGCAAATACAAAAAATTTAGATTTCGCTAATTTATATTTAGAGCCAGGAGTTATTACTGTAAGTTCGGTAGATTCGATAAAATCAATGACCGTTAGTGGTACACCTGCAAATAATGACAACGCTAAACTAAAAGCTAATTTAAAACCTATTGCAGAGCGGATAAGCGCAATTGATGCAGAATATGAAAAACTTTCTGCAGAGCAAAAAAAGGATAATGCGATTGTTGGTGCTTTAAGAGAAAAATATTCGAAGATTTCAGAGGAAATGACTCCGGTATATTTAAACTTCGCGAAAAGTAACCCAAAATCATACGTTAGCTTAATGACGCTTAGTCAACTTTCTGGCGACCCGGATGCGCAAGCCCAGGTTGAATTGGCTTACGCAGGTTTAAGTCCGGAACTAAAAGCAACCAAAATTGGTACAACTTTAGCAAAAACTTTAGAAGCAACCAAAAAAACCGCTGTTGGTGTTATGGCTATGGATTTTACACAAAATGATGTGGATGGAAAACCGGTAAAATTATCAGATTTTAAAGGCAAATATGTTTTGGTTGATTTCTGGGCATCATGGTGTGGCCCTTGCCGTCAAGAAAACCCTAATGTTGTGCTTGCCTACAATAAATTTAAAGACAAGGGTTTTACCGTTTTAGGTGTATCATTGGATAGACCAGGCGCTAAAGATGCTTGGGTTAAAGCCATTGCAGATGATAAATTAACCTGGACACATGTTTCAGATTTAAAATATTGGGAAAATGAAGTTGCTGTAATGTATGGCATACGTTCTATTCCTGCTAACTTTTTAATAGACCCAACCGGAAAAATTATCGCTAAAGGTTTAAGAGAAGAAGCTTTACAAAGTAAATTACAAGAACTTTTAGGAAGTAAAACGAAATAAGTTCTTTTAAACGAAGAAGCCACAGATTAACAGATTTCAATTGAAGAAAATCTGTTAATCTGTGGCTTTTATATTTTACTGATTTTTAAATTAAATCGAAACCGATATCTTCTCTAAAATATTTACCATCAAAATAAATTCTGCCGGCATCGGCCGTTGCAGATTGAAGCGCAGTAAATAAATCTTTTTGCAAGCTTGTAATTGCAATTACTCGTCCGCCATTTGTTTTAACAACATCGTTATCTAACAATGTTCCGGCGTGGAAAGCATTAGAGTGACGAAGATTTTCAATTCCTGAAATCGCTTTTCCTTTCAAATATTCGCCAGGGTAACCACCTGCAACAATCATAACCGTTGCCGCCGTTTCTTCGCTAATTTCCAACTTAACCCGGTTTAAAGTTTTATTGGCAGTTGCCATGAAAAGCTCAACCAAGTCATTTTTTATCCTTGGGATAACACTTTCCGTTTCCGGATCACCCATACGGGCATTGTATTCGATAACGTAAGGTTCATCGCCAACTTTTATCAAGCCAAAGAAAATAAAGCCTGTATAATCGATGTTATCTTTCTTTAAGCCATTTACAGTTGGTTTAATAATTCTTTCTTCAATTTTATTTAGAAATTCTGCAGATGCAAAAGGTACCGGAGATACCGAACCCATTCCGCCAGTATTTAAACCTGTATCGGCCTGACCGATGCGTTTATAATCTTTAGCCTCTGGCAGTGTTATGTAATTTTCGCCATCCGTTAAAACGAAAACTGAAAGTTCTATTCCGCTTAAAAATTCCTCGATTACAACTGTTGCTCCGGCAGCGCCAAATTTGCCACCAAGCATTAGTTTCAATTCCTCCTGGGCCTCGATAGTTTCAGTACAAATTAAAACGCCTTTACCCGCAGCTAAACCATCAGCTTTTAAAACAACTGGTAAAGCATGGTTTTGCAGATAGGCTAAACCGTCTTCCAAAGTATCTGGAGTAAATGAACGCGATGTAGCGGTTGGAATACCGTGTCTCTCCATAAATTGCTTAGAAAAATCTTTACTACCTTCTAAAATTGCGCCTTCTTTTTTTGGTCCGATAATTGGCACATGTGCAATAGTTGAATCGGCTAAAAAGAAATCATGAATACCATTTACCAGGGGTTCTTCAGGCCCAACCACAACCATATCAATTTGCTCTTTTAAAACAATTTTTTTGATTGAATCGAAATCGTTAACGCTGATGTTGATATTAGTACCATAAGCACCAGTACCGCCATTACCCGGTGCAATTATTAGTTTATCACAGTGTGATGACTGGCTCATTTTCCAGGCGAATGCGCTTTCTCTGCCACCTGAACCTAATAGTAAGATATTCATATTGGCAAAGATAATAAATGAGGGATGGAAAATGGTAGATGGATGATGGAAAATATGATAAAATTATGGATGATGCATAGATGCAAGCGTATAATGGGCAAGCATTTCATTATCCATTTTCCATAATTACATTTTACATCATTTAGCGCTTCGTGTCATTTGTTCTAACATATCCCACATTTCATTTGGGATAGCTTCGAGTCCATTCATTTGACCAGCGCCTTGCAGCCATTCGCCACCATCTATGGTAACAACCTCACCATTAATATAACCAGAGAAATCGCTTACTAAAAATGCAGCTAGGTTTGCAAGTTCCTGATGCTCGCCCACTCTTTTAAGTGGCACACGGTTTTTAAAATCGAATTTCTTCGCCAAATCTCCCGGAAGCAACCTTTCCCAGGCGCCTTTTGTTGGGAAAGGACCAGGTGCAATTGCATTTGTCCGGATGCCGTATTTGCCCCATTCTACCGCTAAAGAACGGGTTAATGCTAAAACTCCACCTTTTGCACATGCCGAAGGCACAACATAAGCTGAACCCGTAAAAGCATAAGTTGTAACGATATTTAAAACTGTAGCAGTTTGTTTTTCTTTAATCCAATGTTTACCAAAAGTTAAAGTACAATTAACCGTTCCCTTTAATACGATATCGATTATTGAAGAAAATGCATTGGCCGATAATCGCTCGGTTGGAGATATAAAATTACCCGCAGCATTATTTAAAAGGATATCCACCTTGCCAAATTTTTCTATCGTTTTAGCAAGCACATTTTCAACCTGCTCAATTTCCCGAACATCACATGCTACAGCTAAAACTTTACCTCCCGTTTTTTCCTCCATCTCATCAGCAGCCTTTTGCAAAACATCTTGCTTACGACTTGTAATGACCAGATTAGCACCAAGTTTGAGGAAATAAACGCCCATCGCTTTTCCTAAACCTGTTCCACCTCCGGTAATTACTATTGTTTTACCTTTTAAGGCATCATCGCGTAACATTGGTTGATTAAAATTTAACATATATCTGGTTGTTTACTGGTTGATTGTTTAACTGTTGAACTGAATAATTGTTCAATGGGTTAGTTATTGAACTGACTAAGCGGTTAATTGCTGAACTGGTAATTGAACAATTGTTAATTTATGAATACATAACTATTTCCTTTGCAGGTTTTCTAAAATGGTTTTTAGAATATGCCTGGTAGATGGAGCCCACCATTGTGCTAATATTTTCTGTAAAGTTTCAGATTGCTCACCGCTTACTGCAGCGATTAAATCCGTTCGGATATTTAACTTGCTTTGCGACCAGGTGTTGCTTTCAAGCTCCATAAATTTCTTTATTTTGCGTTCTGCAGCGGTTAATAAACTTTCGTTTTTTACCACCTCATCAACCAAACCCATCTTTAAAGCTTCTTCCGGATTATATAATTTACCGGTTAACAAACTTCTTGAAGCTTCTGCAGTACCAATCCAAAATGAGTATAATTGGAAGATGCTATTAGGCACAATAATTCCAACCGGAACTTCATTTAAACCAATAATAAACTGGCCTTCAGCCATTACTCTATAATCGCAAGCTAAAGCCATAACGCAGCCGCCTGCAGGGCTGTGGCCACTAATTGCCGCTACAATTGGCTTTTTAAACCCAACCAGGTTTGCTGTAAATTTGAAAAATAGTTCGAAGAAAGTTTTTGCCTCCTCCTCGTTATAGCCGTAAAGCTCTACCAGATCTAATCCTGCTGAAAAGAAAGGGGCTTTACCTGTTAAAATAACACCACCAATGTTATCATCTTTCGATATATTATCCAGCATATCGTTAAGCTCGGTAACCAACTCCCTGTTCATGGCATTTGACTTGCCTCTATCTAAAGTAATGGTGGCCAGGCGATCTTTTACGCTAACTTTAATCGTGTTCATAGTATTGGTATTAGTGTTGAATGTTAAGCAAAATAATAAATTTGAATTAGTATGCATGCATACTAATTCAAATTTATTATTTTTTAGCTAGTTAATATCAAAAATGGGAAATCCATTTTAAGATAATACTCTCCAATAGAGTATTTGATATTGCTATTTTACATCAAATGTTGATACCGACCTGGCAAAATGGCCTTCAGCATCAATGCCTTCTATAACCATGCGGTAAGTTCCGGGTTCATCTGCATTATAAAAACTGAATGATGCTTTACCTTCCTTATCGCTCACCACCTGCGGATTCCAGTAAATTGTGCTCCTGTAATCAGCTCTTGTGCTATTTGTTGCATCGTCATATTTAGGAGCATAAAACTCTCTGGAAATAGAAAAGCCTTTTTGATTTACTGTTACTACACCTGGTGCATATACACTTGCTAAATTATCACTTCCACCACGTTTTGTAGTCACAATTAATACGCCACCAGCGCCTCTGCTTCCATAAATAGCTGTATTAGCAGGCGTTCTCAACACTTCAATCGTTTCAACGTCATTAGCATTAAGAATATCTAAAAAATCAGGCTCTACATTCATACCATCAACCACTACAGCCATAGGTGTATTTTGACTTCTTGTTGAATAAGGGATGCCGTTTCGCCAAATTACAAATGGAATTCTTCCGTTTAAACATTGCGAAAGCATAACACAAGCCGATAAATCTTTTGCAGTTATGATAAAGTCTGCACGACCAGCGCCATTTAAATTAGCAGAGTTTTTTGCTGGATTTCGCTGCTCCGTTACCGTAACTTCGTTTAGTTTTATAGTTCTTTCCAGCAACCCTAACCTGGTCATTTCATTAAAGTAATTATCACTTTCTTTAATATATTTCATCAAAGTATTGTTAACATTTACATCAATTTCGGCACCATTTTTACTTTTGGTAATGATTTGATTGGGTACGGCATCAAGTTTAATTTCTACAAACTTTCTATCTGTTTTCGTTCTGGCTTGCACCACAAACCTTACACTATCGTTAAATTCTAAATTATCAAAGCTAAATTTACCTTCGGCATTTGTAATTGTATCTTGGATAAATAAGCCACCTTTTGTAGCCATTATCATTACTTTTCCATTCGGAACAGGCTTGCCTCCTTTTGTAACCGTACCACTAATTGAAGTTGATTGTTCAGCTTTGTAAGTTAATGCCGGACCAACATTGTTGATTACGTTTCTCCACAAAAACCTTCTCCAGCCATGCGTTAAGAGCAAATCATCTAAGTTTTTTGAAGTTGTAACATCATCCTTTAAAAAGTAATAATTTGGCTTTTCTACAAAACCTGCCAAATCCGAAGTAAGCAATAGATTTGCGAAAATGTTACTTTCATTATTTTCATCAGGAGCAACTTTGTTGGTATTGGTAACTGCTACAGAAAAACTGCCGATTAAAGGTTGCTGTTTATTAGAGGCATTAAAACTAATTGTTGATTTGCCTCTCTTTAAGTTAGAAACCTCAGCTGAATTTACTTTTAAATCAATTATATCGCCTCTATTTTTATTAAAGATTAATCGTTCTGCAATAGGCGTATTATCATTTGAAAACAAAGTAAACTGTATTATACCAGCCGGCAATTTGCTTTTAGAAATTGTAGCTGTTAATAACTGTTTATCTACTTTAGCTTTTGAAACATAGTAAATATTACCACCTTGTTGTGCCACAATCTTCAATTCATCACCATTAATCCTGTCGGCGCTGGTCATAATTTTTACAGTAACCTTTCCTGTATCTAAATTATTTACAGATAAAGCATTGCCACTCTTTAGCGCTAAAGGCAATTTAAAATCTTTTTGAGAACCATCTTTAAAGGTAACTTTTGCAGTATAGGCTTTGTTTGGCTGCATGTTTAAAACGAAACTTCCCATACCTAAATGTGTAGTGGCCAGGCTCATTACTTCAAAGCCGGTGTCATCAACAATTTTTGCTTTAATATCTTCGCCCAAGCCAGCAGAGTTTATGGCTTTAATCGCAATTTTTTGTGGCAGCTCTTCAACCATTGCGCCACCTTCAGGTAAAAATTGTACATCTACATCATTACTTGTTGAAGTAATTGGGATAGACTTAACAATCTTTTGCTTATTATCTAAAGTAATGGTGGCAACAATTTTTCCTTTTTTATTTAGAAAAGATTGATTGTTGGTAAAACTTACGCTTGCTTCTCCAGCGTCGTTTGTTGTGGCTTTGCCTTTAGCAACTGTTCTATAATCCAGTTGCACCTCGTAATTTACCTCATTATTTTTATAAGGCGTTCCGTCTTTATCTTCAAACTTTATCGTTGCGTTTACCTTATCTGCGCTATTCTCTTTACTAAATGTATACTGCGTAAAAGTGAAAACCTTATTCGCCCAACCATTACCAATTTTAATATTCTTATCGAAGAAAAAATCTGTTCCGAAATTGCGCATGTAGTTGGTATAGGCTCTGATTCGATAATTACCTTCGCCAAGCGAATCTATAAGTTTTAAATCGCCCCAGGTAATACCGCCAATTATGGGCAACTTAATCAGTCGTTTTAAAGAATCTTTTTCATTAATCAGTTCTACATATAAAATTTTACTGATTTGAGATGGCTCGAGGGTTTTGGTATTAACGGTGTAGGCTTTAAACCATATATCATCGCCTATGGCATAATAAGGTTTATCTAAATGCAGGTATACTTTTTCCTGAGGATACTTGGCAGAATAATCCTCTAGCTTTTTAAGCAATTGCGTAAAAGGATCATCATCCAATTTAAATGCTGCGAAACCTAAAAGCACAACAAAAAAACCGAGCAGGAGCGAGATTTTGATTTTCATCTGGCGTAGTTTATAAATAAAATATGCCTCAAGGTACAAAACCTGAGGCATATAATTATGAATTTTACATGAAAATAGAAAGCGCTAAAAGTTATTCTTCCACATCATACTTTCTACCGGTTTAGTTGTTTTATTGCTATATTTTGCATTGCCTTTATTGTTGTACATCGTTTCTACATCGCCTTCTACAACAAAGTAAATTAATTGCCCAATAGGCATACCTGCATAAACTTTTACAGGTTGCGCAACAGAAATTTCTAATGTCCAGGTATTGCAAAAACCAACATCGCCTTTACCTGCTGTAGCATGAATGTCGATACCTAATCTTCCGGTGCTGCTTTTACCTTCTAAAAATGGCACATGGCTATGCGTTTCTGTATACTCTAAAGTTACACCTAAATACAAGGTACCCGGATGCAGAATAAAACCATCCTTCGGAATTTCGAAATGCTCTATTTCATTATGTTTTTTGGCATCTAATACCCGGTTTTTATACGTTGCCAAATATTTTCCAAGGTGTACATCGTACGAATTGGTACCTAAGCAACTGCGATCGAAAGGCTCAATTATTATCGTTCCCTTTTCAATTTCTTCTAAAATCCTTTTATCAGATAATATCATTTTTATGCGTATTTTTGGCCTAAATTATCATTTATTTAAGATAATTTTGCATGTTAAATTTCAATTTTATAAATGCCAATAGTTTATAATAAAAATATCGATGAACATTCTGTTCTGGCCATCTGGAAAATTGAGGAAACGGAAGCGCAACTCTTAGCCGGGTTACAATTAAAACAGCACGAACTTGATATCATTTCATCTTTAAACAATGGAAAACGATTGCTGCATTGGTTAAGCACCCGCTTGCTACTTCGTACCTTACTAAATACTGCAGAGTACATAGATTGTAAATTTGATGAAGATGGAAAGCCTTATCTGGTAAACTTCGATTACAAAATTTCTTTAAGCCACTCTTACGATTATGCGGCTGTTATGATTAGCAAAGATTATGCGGTAGGCGTAGATATTGAGCTGATAAAACATAAAATAAAAAGCATTAAGCATAAGTTTTTAAACGATATTGAGCTTGCCCAAAGGCAAATTGGCGATAATACCGAAGGACTTTACGTATGTTGGTGTGCAAAGGAAGCCATTTACAAGTGGCACGGCAAAAAAGGACTTGAATTTAAAGCACATATACACATCAAACCGTTTAAGTTAAAAAGTGCAGGCAGTTTAAATGCGCTTGTAGAATTACCAACCGGCACCCGCGAATTAACCGTAAACTATTTTAAAACGGCAGATGGATATATGGTTGGCTATGTACAAGCTGCGCAAAACTAATCCGTTAAAAGAAAAATGAAAGAGGCAAGCGAGCAAAATAATACGGATAAGTTAGTTTTAACACAATTTTTAGATTGGGGATTAACAGATTACCAGCAAGCCTGGGATAAACAGGAAGATTTGTTAAATAAAACTGTTGCCATTAAAAGCGAAAACCGCGTTAATGGTACAAATTTACCAACTCCAAACTATCTTATCTTTAACGAGCATCCGCATGTTTACACACTGGGCAAAAGCGGGCATCCGGAAAACTTGCTTTTAGATGAGCAAGGACTTAAAGATAAGCAAGCCACTTACTACAAAATAAATCGCGGTGGCGATATTACTTACCATGGTCCGGGCCAAATTGTTGGCTACCCGATTTTAGATTTAGATAATTTCTTTACCGATATTCATTTATACCTCCGAACGCTTGAAGAAGCGGTAATTTTGACACTAAAAGATTATGGTATTGCAAGTGGCCGATACGATGGCTACACCGGCGTTTGGCTAGATGCCGATAATGAAAAAGCCCGCAAAATTTGCGCAATGGGCGTTCGTTGCAGCAGATGGGTTACCATGCATGGCTTTGCTTTTAATGTTAACGTAGATTTAGATTATTTTAAAAACATAGTTCCTTGCGGTATTGATGATAAAGCCGTTACATCTTTAGCCCATGAGCTGGGCTACAAACCCGATATTGAAGACGTAAAGAAGAAACTAAAAAATCATATTGCTGCACTCTTTAAAATGAAACTGATTTAATTTTCTACGTTTTTTATTTTGAAAATGTAAGGTTCTGTTCATTTGGCGGCTTACAGCCCTGCTATCGCCTATAGTCCTCGCTCGTGCCTCGCTCCGGGCTATTTGGCTCTATCAGGTTTAAGAACAAAGTTTTCCGCCTAAAGCCCGCATAATGCCAAATATTCATTGCCGTTGGTTTCAACAAACGGATTAATAGATGAAAGCCATAAAGAATTTTTCGATTCGGTTTTGGGTTAGTTTGTACATGCTTTAAAAATAGCCCCGACATAAGCGGAAATACTTTAATTGCAGTAACCTTGAAATTATTGGGTCTCCAAACAATGAAATAGCTGCTTCGTGCCGCAGCAACACAGAAGTTGTTTAAAGATTGCAGCATTGGCGGGACAGAACCCAACCAAAGAATCACAGACATTGCGCTTCTAATTAAAAAAAGAATAACATCTTTATTTTAAGAAGAGAAATTTTTATAAAAGAAAGAAAAGGTTTCGATGAGCAGTTTGCGCTATCAACGTTCGAAATCACAGAATAACTTAAAACCACATAAGCTCCTTTTCCGTAAATTGCCTTATGAAAATTTTATTAAGCGTCATTTTATTTTCTTTTCTATCTTCGGGATGCACTAAAGTAAAAACGATGCCTGCAAAAAATTCGACCGACAATTCATTAGTAACCAAAAATACTACAGGCGTATTTACCTACCTGGCCTTGGGCGATTCTTATACCATTGGCGAGGCAGTACAACAAAATGATTCTTTCCCCTATCAGCTAAAAAATTTATTAGTTAAAAACGGTTTTACGGTTGAAAACCCAAAAATAGTTGCCAAAACCGGCTGGACAACTGATGAACTTCAAGGCGCAATAGCACAAGCAAAAATTTCTCAAAAATTCGACTTCGTTACGCTACTTATTGGTGTAAACAACCAATACCGAAGTTATAGTTTAGAAACCTATAAAAAAGAATTTCGTGAGCTGTTGGAAACCGCTATTGGTTTTGCCGGTGGAAAAAAAGCAAGGGTTTTTGTAGTTTCAATTCCGGATTGGGGTGTAACTCCTTTTGCCAAAAGCGGCTTTAAATCTGCAGATGCTATTGCAAAAGAAATTGACGCTTTTAACAGCGCTGCTGAAAAAATAACTAATGATACTGGCGTAAGTTTTACCAATATTACGCCTGGCTCACGGATGGCTGCAAACGATTTAACACTTGTTGCAAGCGATGGCTTACACCCAAGTGGCAAAATGTACAGCAATTGGGCATCTGCACTCGAGCCGAAAATATCTAGCGTGCTTAAATAAATCCACTAAACATTCATGTTTGCGGTAACATGTTTATAATCCTTCATAACGGTTTCTAAAAACTGTAATTCATTCATCCCGGCAGGAAGATTTACAGCCATGTGGTTTTTAATCTTCGCAGACATGGCATAAATTAAATCCGGATTTCCAGTGGTGTAATAACCCGTCAACACCTCATAAACAAGTTCTGCATCTCTATCGTTTAAATGCAAAACCTCTTTAAAAGTTGGCTGGTAATCTTCAGGCAGCGAAAAGCTAAAAGCAACATTATCAATTTTTGTTCTTGGTACGGTTTTAATCAGTGTTGTTTTCGCTAGTTTATCTCCAATACGCTGGTGTTTTTCGGTTACCGCCACCGAAATTAGTGCAACAACACCCCAACCAAACCACACACCAAAATCAACAATTCTGAAAATCCATCGCATTAAATATTGTCCAAAAGTTGGTTGGCCGCCATCAAGGCTAATGACTTTTATCTTCATAATTTTCTTTCCGAAGCTTTGCCCGTTCATCATCATTTCGCAAACCAAATCGTAAAAAATAAAAATAACCGCAAATAAAATTATTAATACGATAGAAACATTACCAGAGGTGCTAAATTGAGCGGCTACCATTAAAATTAAAACCACAATATATAAAACAGCAAAACCAGCAAGATCTATTAATCTGGCGGCAATGCGCTCGCCTAATCCAGCAATTTCATATTCAATATCAACGTTTTGAGCAGTGCTAATTATAATGGATTCCATGTCTCAAACATAATTTTTTTTATGGATAGATAGTAGTTTAACAAACGTAATTTTTTCATCTGTAAAATAATTAAGCATTTGCTTTATATTTTGTTAGGGAAAAAAATTAAACTATTTTAACCACAGATTTGAGCAGCTATTCATGAGAGAAGCTTTATTTGTTAAACAAAATACCGAAAAGTGGCAACGATTTAATGATTTGCAACAGGCTAGTCCTGATGAATTGGCCGATCGCTTTACGGAAATAACAAATGATTTAGCCTACGCCAAAACTTTTTATCCAAACTCGAAAACTACAGCTTATTTAAATGGCTTAGCCTCAAAACTTCACAGTTCGGTTTATAAAAATAAGAAGGAAAAATCAAACCGCTTTCTAACATTCTGGAAAACTGAACTTCCATTGCTCTTTTTCCAACATAGAAAGCAGGTTTTTTACGCATTGGCCTTTTTCTTAGTTTCTTGTGCAATTGGCGCTATTTCGGCAAAATATGATGATACATTTATCAGACTAATTTTAGGCGATGGTTATGTAAATATGACGAATGATAACATTGCAAAGGGCGACCCATTTGGCGTTTATAAACAACAAAACCCAGTGCTTATGTTTATCCAGATTGGCGCTAACAACATTTTCGTTTCTTTGTACACCTACGTTTTAGGCATAATTTTCTCTTTCGGAAGCATTGTTTCACTATTTAGAAATGGGGTAATGCTTGGTTCGTTTCAATACTTTTTCTTTAGCAAAGGTTTAGGTATTCAATCGGTTTTAGTAATCTGGATTCATGGAACTTTAGAAATATCGGCAATCGTTTTGGCCGGTGCTGCAGGTTTAGTTTTAGGCAATAGCTTCCTGTTTCCAAAAACATATACCAGAATGGCATCTGTTTTAAAAGGCGCTAAAGATGGTTTAAAAATTGTGCTCGGACTTGTACCAATATTCATAGTTGCCGCATTTTTTGAGAGTTTTATTACCCGACATACCGAAATGCACTGGACATTAAGTGGTTCTATATTAATCGGCTCTGCCGCTTTTATAATCTGGTATGTTTTTATTTATCCTAAAAAAATCTATCTGCAAACACAACTAAATTAATATGCTCAATAAAATTGAATTTAAGAAAATACGCGATTTCGGCCAGATAATTAATGATACGTTCACCTTTATCCGACAAAATTTTAAACCATTAATTAAAACCTACTATATATTTTGCGGGCTTTTTGTATTAGCCGGAATGCTGGCAATGCTGTTGCAACAATACAAAGCCGTAAATTTTATAAATAATATGGATGGATTAAGAAATAGAGGATATAGGTCGCAATTATATGGCGTAGAATATTTCATGGCAATACTATTCTCCTTAGCGGGTTATGCATGCACTACGGTTACGACGTTATCATATATAGCAATTTATGTACAAAAAGGTAACCAAACACCAACTACCGATGAAGTTTGGGGCTATATTAAATATTATTTCTTTAGAGTATTTGGCAGTTCACTTTTATTAGGCCTACTGCTTGTTGTTGGCTTTGTTTTTTGCTTACTACCTGGTTTTTGGCTCTTACCAATCATTTCGCTGGTTTTCCCCATTATTGTTATCGAAAATGGAACTTTAGGCTACGCCTTTGGCAGAAGTTTCAAATTAATAAAGGATAACTTTTGGATAACTTTCGGTACGCTGTTTATCATTTGGATAATTGTATACGCTTGCATGTCATTTGTAGTTTTGCCCACCACATTATTTAGCATGCTTGGCTTATTTTCGGGCAGCAAGCCACAAATGTCGTTAGTATTTACAATGCTGAGCACAGTTTTACAATACCTTTGCCAGGTGTGTACCGTTATACCCATCATTACCATAGCACTATCTTACTTTAGTTTGGTTGAGCAAAAGGAAAGCGCTGGCTTAATGGAGCGTATCTCTACATTTGGAAACGAAGAAAAACCAGTTGATTACCGCCCCGAAGAATATTAAGCGCATGCTAAAATTGGTTTTTAAATTCTTGATTTGTTTTCTATTGCTTTTTGCAGGAGCGAAGGCTATTGCGCAAAATAATAAACCAAAACCACAGCTAGCTGTAAAAATAGATAGCAGTAAAGTTTCGCCCTTAGCTTTTGATAAAAAAGCAATTGAAACCTATGAAGAACAAAAAGAATTTAAATATGATGAAGCTCAAACACGAGATTTATCTCTGTGGGATAGGTTTTGGATGTGGTTTTGGCAAATGGTTTCGAGGTTAATAACCACTGCAGGTTCTACACCTGGCTCAAAATATTTCTTCATTATCATCGGCATAGCCATTTTGGTTTACATCATCGTAAAAATAATTGGCTCAGAAAATATTTTTAGTAAAAAATCAAAAGAAACCATTCTTCAATACGATGTTTTAAATGAAAATATCCATGAAATTGACTACGAAAAAGAGCTTCAAAAGCTAATCGACCGAGGAAAATATCGTCTTGCGGTGAGGCTGTTGTATTTAAAAACTTTAAAAAAATTAAGCGACTCCAACATCATTGATTGGAAACCAGAGAAAACCAATTATAACTACCTAACAGAAATTAATAAACCAGAGTTGAAATCGGAATTCGGAAAGCTTACACACCAGTTTGATTATATCTGGTATGGAGATTTCCCGGTTGATGAAAATAAATTCGAGCCAATTAACCAATCTTTTAATCAGTTTAACTCGGCAATAAAATGAAGGGTTATAAAATATATTTTGCCATTGGCTTAATACTGATATTGGTTTATCTTATTGCTCAGTTTAATAAGCCAACACCAACAGATTGGTCTCCATCTTATAAAAAAGAAAGCAAAATTCCTTACGGAACGTATATTCTGTACAACCAACTTCAGGATGTTTTGCCGGGCGCAAAAAAGCAAGCATCGGCTATGCCAATTTACAACACACTAAAAGGCAAAAATAATACTAATGCAAGCTATTTAATTATTGCGCCGCAAATAAAAATTACAAAAGTCGATTTTGAGCAGATAAAGAAGTTTGTAAGTGCCGGGAACAAAGTATTTATTGCCAGTTACACCTTGGGAAATTATGCAGAGGAAGCATTAAAAATAAAAACTGCTTATAATTTTAATAAGGATGGCAGTTCAATAAATTTTACAAATCCGGCCTTAAAAACAGTTGTAAATTATGGTTTTGATAAAGGCATTGGCAATCAATATTATCGAAGTATAGATACTGCAAAAGCAACAGTATTGGGTGTTGATGCGAACAATAAACCAAATTTTATCAGTTATAATTTTGGTAAAGGTGCTCTTTATGTAATTGCCGGGCCAGGCTTTTACAGCAACTGTAATATGCTCGATAAATATGGTCCTGAATATGCTGCCAAAACTTTGAGTTATTTAAAAGGTACAAACACTTTAATTTTTGATGATTACTACAACATTGTTGATGCCGGAGAAACTAATATTTTAAGGGTATTTTTTAAACATCCTGAATTAAAATATGCTTATTATCTGTGTATTTTTAGTTTGCTGCTTTTTGTTTTTTATGATATAAAAAGAAGACAGAGAATAATCCCGATTGCAGATCCCTACACGAACACATCTGTAGAATATGCCCAGGTTGTAGGTAGCGTATATTACCACGAGCATAACAATCTTGACATCGCTCAAAAGAAAATAAGTTATCTGCTAGAGCATTTACGAAGCCGATATTACATCAGAACAAATGAAATCGACAGCGCTTTTGCAATTACCCTGATGCAAAAAACCGGTATTAATGAAGCGATGGCGAAATCGCTAACACGCTACATTACTCAAATTCCAACGCTTAAAAATTACAGCGATTCAGAATTAATTGGCTTAAACCAGATTATAGAAGATTTTTATAAAAACACAAAAACCTAATGGAAGAGGAACAATTTAATCAACGTACAGATTTATCAGCATTAACTGATGCCGTAAATCACATTCGCTCGGTACTTAGCAATATTATTATCGGGCAAAAACAGGTTATCGATTTTTTAATTGTTGGCTTGCTTTCTGACGGACATATTTTAATTGAAGGCGTACCAGGAGTTGCCAAAACCCTGAGTGCAAAATTATTGGCAAAATCAATTGATGCACAATTTTCGAGGGTGCAATTTACACCCGATTTAATGCCTTCTGACGTATTAGGAACACCAATTTTCAATACCAAAAGCGGCGACTTCGAATTTAGAAAAGGTCCAATTTTTGGCAATATTATCTTGGTTGATGAAATTAACCGTGCCCCTGCCAAAACACAATCTGCACTTTTCGAAATAATGGAAGAACGCCAGGTTACCATTGATGGTACAACTTACCTGATGGAAGAGCCTTTTATGGTTTTGGCAACGCAAAACCCGATTGAGCAAGAAGGCACTTATCGCTTACCCGAAGCACAACTGGATAGGTTTTTATTTAAAATTGAAGTTAAATATCCATCCTTGGAAGAAGAAACGGAGATTTTGATGAAGCAGCATAGCTTGGTAAACAAAACCTTGCTTGATGAAGTAAAACCAGTTTTATCGGTTCGGCAAATTAAGTCGGCCAGAGAAACCATTCGGAGTTTATTTGTAGAACCAAAACTTATTGAATTTATTGCAAAAATTGTTAATGAAACACGCAATAACCCATCCTTATATTTGGGTGCTTCACCACGAGCTTCGTTGGCCATTATTCATAGTGCAAAAGCCCTGGCTGCAATACAAAACCGGGATTTTGTTACGCCAGATGATATTATAACCGTTGCCGTTCCGGTTTTGGCACACCGTATTATTTTATCGCCAGAAAAAGAAATGGAAGGCATTACAACAACCGACGTTGTTCATCAAATTATTAAAAGAATAGAAGTTCCAAGATAAGTTAAGCTCAAAAACCAATTGAAAAACATATTCCAACAGTATTATAAAAATTTATTTCTAAGCAACAGGTTATTTGCCGCATTGGCAACCTGTGTATTGTTATTTATTTTAAAGTTTTTCTTTAACTGGTTGGGCGAAATTCCTGAAATTTTTACTGGTGTTGTTTTTATTTTATTGATTTTGGATATCGTAATTCTTTATCGAATAAATAATGGAATTGAAGCAAGCCGATTAACTTCGAAAAGATTAAGCAATGGCGATGAAAATCCGATTCAAATTGAGCTTAAAAACAAATATGGTTTTGGGGTAAATCTTCGGGTGATAGATGAAGTTCCTTTTCAGTTTCAATTACGCGATAAAGATTTTCGATTAAGTTTAAAATCCGGAGACATCAAATCTATCCATTACAATTTAAGGCCAACAAAACGTGGCGAATACGATTTTGGTTTTATAAGGGTTTACGTAAGCTCAGCATTAGGTTTGGTTAGCCGCAGATTTAATTTTGATGGCTCAAAAATCCTTCCGGTTTATCCGTCCTTTATAAATTTAGGCCAATATGAATTAATGGCCGCCTCTAATCATTTAACCGAGTTTGGTGTAAAAAAAATCCGCAAAATCGGACAAAGTACAGCGTTCGACCAGATTAAAAATTACGTTGGTGGCGACGACATCCGAACCATAAACTGGAAAGCTACGGCTAGAAAAAATAGTTTAATGGTTAATACTTATACCGATGAGCGTTCGCAAAATATTTACTGCATAATCGATAAATCGAGAGTAATGCGTATGCCTTTCGAAGGTTTGAGTCTGCTCGATTACGCCATTAATGCAACCGTTGCGCTATCAAAAGTCGCCATGCTTAAACAAGATAAAGCAGGAATAATAACGTTATCAGAAACGATAGGAACAATTGTGCCGGCTGAGCGAAAATCAACCCAGCTTAGCCACATAATGCAAGTGCTTTATAAAGAGAAAACCCGTTATCTAGAAAGCAATATGGAGGCGCTTTACAGCACTATCCGTTCGGTAATAAAACAGCGTAGTCTTGTGGTTTTCTTCACAAATTTTGAAAGTTTATCTGCCTTGCAAAGGCAAATGCCTTACCTTAAAAGGGTAGCAAAATATCATTTGCTTTTAGTGGTGTTTTTTGAAAATACCGAGCTAAAAAGTTTAAGTAACAAACCCGCCAAAGATATCGAAGGTATTTACCATAAAACCATAGCAGAAAAGTTTATCTACGAAAAGAAATTAATGGTTAAAGAGTTAAACAGATGTGGCATTTTATCAATTTTAACTCCGCCGCAAAAATTAACCATTAGTGTAATCAATCAATACTTGGCATTAAAAGCGCAGCAAAAAATTTAGTAAAGGTTGGGTTGTAAGTCTGGTGAATAATTTATTTTATAAATATCAATACCAAAACATTGATTTGTCCTAGCCGGACTGGCTTTTTTCTTTTGGCAGCAAAAGAAACAAAACTGTCGGCTTAAAATTTTTGTATTAAAGTTAGAGGTTTGGCTCTGTTAAGCTATCCCCAAAAATTTGTTAGGCCGATTTAAGCTTAACGACGATACACTACTTAGGCTTAGTTGGACGGGAATACTAAAACTTAAATAGATATTATTAACAACCCATTCTTTGCCCAACAGCAAAAAAAACCTACTCCTCTTCCCTGAAATAAACTTTATAATAGTTCATAGATTTTTCATCATCGTAACCTTTCTCAATCATTTCTTTATTTCCATGAATGTAGATGTGAAAATTCTTATCCAATTTTAAAACACTTTTATAAACCCGAGCTTGTTTTTTAACCGCGGCATCGGCAATTTCAAAACTATCCGCAATCGGACTTTCATATTCCTCCTCGTAATTTTTCTTGTAGTTTTTAAAAGATTCTATTCCTTCGGCATTACCAATAACCTCATTTCCGAATTCTTCAATATCAAAAGTTTCCTTTTCCTTAAAATATTTCATCGAACGGTTAAGCAAATCAATCTTATCAGCTTTACTTATTTCATAATCATCATCAAGCTTTTGAGTTACAAAGTTTTTGTAAACGCCCAACACATTGTTGGTTTGGTTATAACTATCGTTTCTAATTTTCAGTTTCAAAAACTCATCTTTCCAATAAACTGCGCTATCATTGCTGCTCTTAGATTGGTCCAGCACAACAATTTTAAACCCTTCTTCTTTCTCAACATTAAAAATCAAACAACCTTTATCTAATTTATTAATATTGATGGCTTCTTGCTCGTAGCTCACATTAAAACCGTCTTGCTCAGGGTAAACCTTCAAATAAGTGTCTTTATTTTCCGATTTAAAAATACCTAAAACATCAAGCTGCTCGCCTTCAATCTGCACTTTTTCGAAATAGGCAACATATAATTCGCCCGATTTAATTTTCGGATGGTTCGCCACATCATATAAATGTTTTGCCAGCTGTTCCGAATTTTCGTGAAAAAGCGAGTTATTTTCAAAAATCTCATTCGCAAAATGGTACACTTCGTTCAACTGCAAATTATCACTCGGATGGTAAAAGCGAAAAACTTCATTCACCTTTTCAAAAGGCTTTAAAAAATACTGCATTAATAAATTACCCAAAATTTCGTCCTCAATTTTTAAAGGTGCGTCAGATAGTTTGTAATATTCTTCCAGTAATTTATTGCCGGTATGGTGTATAGAAAGTTGCTTTAACGAAGCTTCGAAAAATGAAATCATGGCGGCAAAAGTAAGTAAAAGCCATGGGAAAGAAAGATGCAGATTTTTTAAAATTTTATAATAATTTGAAAATGTTTCAGCAGTAATTCTTGGCAGCTGTAGCCCCGTTATTCGCTCATACGCCTGCAGGCCTTAAGCAAAGGCCGGTATCCGCTACTACCGGGTTTAAAAAACAACGGATGATTAAGGCAAATTTCCTATTTTAATTTACAGATAGTCTATTTTAAAATCTCTGTGGTTAATAAACCTTTTTGTACTTTTGCGGCTATGTCAGTTATTAAACCCAGTTTAGCAAAAGGAACCCGCGATTTTTCTCCTGTAGAAATGGTGAAACGCAACTTTATTTACGATACCATTAAATCGGTTTTCAGGAAATATGGTTATGCAGAAATTCAAACACCAAGCATGGAAAACCTTTCTACCTTAACCGGAAAATATGGCGATGAAGGTGATAAACTGATATTTAAAATCTTAAATAGCGGCGATTATTTGAGTAAAATCGATGAGCAATTACTGGCAACACGCAACTCACAACTGGCAACATCAAAACTATCCGAAAAAGCCCTTCGGTACGATTTAACCGTTCCTTTCGCTCGTTACGTTGTAATGCACCAAAACGACATCACACTTCCTTTCAAACGTTTCCAGGTTCAACCTGTTTGGCGTGCAGATAAACCACAAAAAGGTCGTTACCGCGAATTTTACCAATGCGATGTTGACGTTGTTGGCTCAAAAAGTTTATTAAATGAAGCTGAATTTATTCTGATTTACGATGAAGCTTTAAGCAAATTAGGTTTAAAGGATTTCAATATAAAAATTAACAACCGTAAAATTTTATCGGGCATTGCCGAAATTATTGGCAAACCAGATTTAATTATCGACATGACTGTTGCCATAGATAAACTTGATAAAATTGGTTTGGATGGTGTAAGTAAAGAGTTATTGGAACGTGGTTTTACCGAAACTGATTTAGAAAAACTTCGCCCGGTGATATTGCTTGAAGGCAATAACGAGGAGAAACTGGCCAGCTTAAAAACTGTATTGGCAGAATCAGAAACCGGATTAAAAGGCATAGCTGAAATTGAGCAGGTTTTTGAATATGTAGAAAGACTTATATCTTACACTTTACCTTTAACTGCAAAATTAGAACTCGATATTACACTAGCACGAGGCTTAAATTATTATACGGGTTGTATTTTTGAGGTTAAAACTAACGAAGTTGCTATGGGCAGCATTGGTGGCGGTGGCCGTTATGATGATCTAACAGGCATGTTTGGTTTAAAAGATTTAACCGGCGTTGGTGTATCATTCGGAGCGGATAGAATTTATGATGTTTTAGAAGAACTGAATTTATTCCCGGCATCTGCAGAAGTTGGAACAAAGGTTTTAATCAGCAATTTTGATAATGAAGCTGAACGATTTGCATTGCCAATTCTGCAACAATTTAGAACTGCTGGCATTGCTGCAGAGCTTTACCCAACATCGGCAAAGCTGAAAAAACAAATGTCGTACGCGGATGCAAAGAGAATACCTTACGTGGTGTTAATTGGTGGCGATGAAATTGCAAGCGGCGAGCTTACTTTAAAAGATATGCAAAGTGGCGAGCAGAAAAAAATGACTGCCTTAGCCATTATGGATTTATTGAAATAGAAATTAATAAATGGTCTGTGAAGACAAAGACCATGGAAAAATTTTCCCTTTTTCTAAAAATGGTCGTCATTGCGAATGTATTAGTCTTTTAATTACCTATACTATTATCCGTTGGTTGAAACCAACGGCAATTAATGTCTGCAAGTTTATTAGCACTGCAAAATAGATAATAAGGCATTCATTGCAGGCTGCTTTAGCTGCCTGTTTTATATTAAGCACTTAGCGGCTTTAGCCAAAAACCTTCGTTCTTAAACCCGATTGATTGAAAAGCCCGTAAGCGAGGAACGAGTGCGGACTTGTAAAGGAAAGCGGGACTGAAGTTACCGAAGAATTACTGAAGTAACGTTTTCAAATAATTTTAAAGGCAACTATTTAAAGGTCTTTAAGCTAAGATGCTTCGTATTTCGCAATGACGATAGCTTAAAGCATTGTGGTCAACTAAGTATCTATCTTCCAACTCTCAACAAAACCGGGAAACGGACATCTTTTTCAGCGTCGCTGCCCCAGGCTTCTTTTAGCTCGGTAAACATGTATTCTATCGGGTTTCTTTCGTTCGCTTTTTTGTAATGCTGCAGCGCAGACCAAGTATTTAAATAGCCGATTAGCTGATTAAAATTCCAACGGGTTTTTATCAAGAAATGAGGCGCAGTAATTTCTTCAAAAGGAAACGGAATGGTTTTATAATTCTCCTCGATGTACCTTCTTTCGGGGTCCCAATATTTACCCAAAAAATCTTCGTAAAGTTTGTGTACAGCAGCATCAACCTTTTTATCGATATGCATAATTCCGTAGCCGATTATTGCAAAAATTCCATCAGGTTTTAAGGTTCGTTTAACTTCGCTGTAAAAAGCATCGAAATTAAACCAATGTACCGCTTGCGCTACGGTAATCAAATCAAAACTATCATCATCAACATTTGCTTTATCTGATGATTCTACCTGATAAACAATGTTTGGCAATTTTAAAGCCTGCTCAATCTGCTTTTTGCTAATGTCTGTAGCGTAAACGCCTTCAAAATGCAAAGCTAATTCTCTCGCCACCTGCCCGTTTCCTGTTGCGCAATCCCACGCAGCTTTTTTATTAACAACTAAAGAAAATAAAAAATCATAAAGCTCTTTTGGATAAGTTGGGCGATATATTGCATAATCCGCAGCCTGGTTAGAGAAATTATCTTTCATATCAAAATGCTTAACTTTTAGTAACAGAATAATTGAAGTTATGCATTTGTTTGCAAAAATATTATTCTACTGCTATCTTACCATAAAACATACATTTGTGTTTCATAAACTTTTAAGATGAGCAAAACCTTAACTGATTTTAAAGCCGGAGAAATTGATGAAGTGAAATACAGGCTGAAATCTATTTTTGGCGGCTCGGTAGGGAATTTGGTAGAATGGTACGATTGGTACACCTATTCGGCTTTTGCATTGTATTTTTCTCCTGCATTTTTCCCTAATAGCAACGCTACTGCACAATTATTAAACAGTGCGGGTATTTTTGCAGTAGGCTTTTTAATGCGACCAATAGGCGGTTGGTTATTCGGCAGCATTGCTGATAAATTTGGCAGAAAGCAATCAATGGCGATTTCGGTTTTTATCATGGCCATAGGTTCACTTATCATCGGATTAACGCCAGGCTACAAACAAATTGGAATTGCTGCACCATTATTATTGGTTTTCGCCAGGCTAATTCAAGGTTTAAGTACAGGTGGCGAATATGGAACATCTGCTACCTATTTAAGTGAAATGGCTGCGAAACAGCATCGTGGTTTTTACTCAAGTTTTCAATATGTAACGTTAATTGGCGGCCAGTTATTGGCATTAGGCATACAGCTCATTTTGCAGAATTGGTTGCTAAGTCCGGCAGAATTACAAGCCTGGGGATGGCGCATTCCATTTTTTATTGGTGCAATTTTATCTTTCATTGCTTTGTATTTAAGAAGGCACATTGCCGAAACTTCTGCTTTTAAAAGTAAATCTGTAGATGATAAAAAAGGTGGCATAGCCGTTTTAATGCAATACCCAAAAGAAGTGCTAACCGTAGTTGGCTTAACTTTGGGTGGCACAATTGCATTTTACACTTTTAGCACTTACATGCAAAAATTTCTGGTTAACACGGTTCATTTAAGTAAAGAAACATCAACAGCATTATCTTTTACTTCGTTATTGGTATTTGCAATTATTCAACCTTTATTTGGTTTATTATCCGATAAAATCGGAAGAAAACCTCTTCTAATTGGCTTCGGCGTTTTAGGCGCATTGCTTACTTATCCAATATTAACCGGAATAGCAAATGAAACGAATACAATCCTTATTTTTCTATTAATGATAGCCGCATTAATTATTGTTAGCGGCTATACCAGCATCAACGCAGTGGTAAAAGCAGAATTATTTCCTGCTGAAATTAGAGCACTTGGTGTAGGTTTGCCTTATGCTTTAACAGTAGCAATATTTGGTGGAACTGCCGAATATTTGGCGCTTTGGTTTAAAAACATTGGCCACGAGAATTATTTTTATTGGTATGTAACCGGATGCATTTTAATTTCCCTAATCCTTTATACCACCATGAAAGACACTAAACATCATTCTAAAATTGAGGATTGAAGCTACTGATGCTTTAATTCTAACAATTATAGGTTTGTTACAAAGGCTAAGCTAAAATTCGCAGTAATAATCAGCAGGCAAATATCATTTTTCATATATTTACGATTATGCAAAACCTGCCACCTTTAGCCGAAAGAATGCGCCCGCAAAACCTAAATGAATATGTTGGGCAACAGCATTTGGTAGGCGAAAATGCAGTTTTACGCAAAGCGATTGAAAGTAGCCAGCTACCATCGATGATTTTTTGGGGACCTCCAGGCGTGGGCAAAACAACACTGGCCTACATAATTTCTCAAACATTAGACCGACCATTTTTTAATTTAAGTGCAATTAATAGTGGCGTAAAAGATATTAGAGATGTTATCGATAGAGCTGCCCAATTAAAAGATAGCTTTTTAGGTTTGCCCATTTTATTTATTGATGAGATTCATCGTTTTAGTAAATCGCAACAAGATAGTTTGCTTGGCGCTGTTGAACGGGGTTTAGTAACCTTAATTGGTGCAACAACCGAAAATCCATCTTTCGAAGTTATATCCGCTTTGCTATCGAGATGCCAGGTTTACATTTTAAAATCATTAACAGAAGATGAATTGTCTGGTTTACTACAAACTGCCATTGAAAAAGATACAGTACTGGCTCAAAAAAAAATAACGATTAAAGAGCACGAAGCTTTAATCCGGTTATCGGGTGGCGATGCCCGTAAACTTTTAAATGTTCTGGAAATTGCCATAAACGGAATTGGTGGCGATAAAATTACGCTCACCAATGAAAATGTGCTTGCCCACGCACAACAGAATTTAGCATTGTACGATAAAGCCGGCGAACAACATTATGATATTATTTCTGCTTTTATAAAATCTATTCGCGGTAGCGACCCAAATGCAGCAGTTTACTGGCTAGCCCGAATGATTGAAGGCGGAGAAGACCCCTTATTTATCGCCAGACGATTACTTATTCTTTCTTCAGAAGATATTGGAAATGCAAATCCAAACGCTTTACTCCTTGCCAATAATTGTTTTACAGCAGTAAATGTAATTGGTTATCCCGAGGCGAGAATTATTTTATCGCAATGCGTAACTTATTTAGCCAGCTCGGTAAAAAGCAATGCATCTTACGAAGCAATAAACCGTGCGCAAGCTTTGGTTAAACAAACCGGCAACTTACCTGTGCCCCTGCATATACGTAATGCACCAACCAAGTTGATGAAAAATATTGGTTATGGAAAAGATTATAAATATTCGCACAATTACGATGGTAATTTCGAAACGCAAGAATATTTTCCGGATGAATTGAGCGGAACAAAACTTTACGATCCGGGTAAAAATCCGGCAGAAGAAAAACTTAGAGAGAAGTTACGCCAAAACTGGAAAGAAAAATACAATTACTAACTGTAACATTTTTGGCCTAATGCATACTAATAATAAACCAACATCAATAACTAAAACTATATGCTGAATACTTTTTTAAGCCATCAATGGAAATCATTCTGGCGTTCGCGGAACCGGGGCAGCAGTATTGCGGGCCAAATTGTTTTGGGCTTTTTTATGCTTTACTTTCTTGTTCTTGCGCTTGGTGCAGGTTTCGGAATGCAATTTTTACTGCCGAAAATCTTCCCAAATCAAGATGTTATTAAAAGTTTTAACGGCTTAATTCTTTATTATTTCGCACTAGATTTTATTATGCGCTTGCAACTGCAAGAATTACCAACGCTAAGTATAATTCCTTATCTGCATTTAAGAATCTCAAGAAGTAAAATTATTAGTTTCCTTAACCTAAAGGCATTATTTTCTGCTTTTAATTTATGGCCGATATTTATTTTCTTACCTTTTATATTTTTAAAAATCGGTACAACTTATGGCATATTTACCGCTTTAATGTATGTGGTAACCGTACTTTCTATAACTATTTTTAACAATTATTTGGCGCTGTACATTAAGCGTAAATCGATAAGCAATGTACTCTATACACTTGTTGGCCTAATTATTTTTGCAGTTTTTGCTGCGCTGGAGTACTATAAAGTTATTTCGGTAATGGCTGCATCCGATTATGTTTTTAAAACCATCGCGAAAATGCCATTTATCGACTTTGCCTTTACCTTAGCTGCTGCTGCAATTTTTTACATTAACTCCAGCTTCCTGCTTAAAAACTTATATACCGAAGAATTAAGCAGTAAACAAGAGAAAAAAGCAAGTACCGATTATGCATTCTTAAATAGATTTGGTAGAGTTGGCGAACTTGCAGCATTGGAATTAAAATTAATTTTGCGCCATAAAAGACCTCGTTCTTCTGTAATAATGGGTTTCTTTTTTCTGTTTTACGGATTCATCTTTTACAAAGAAAAAGCCATTGATAGAGATGCTTTCGGACAAATGATGTTCGGTGCAATTTTTATGACTGGTATCTCTATCATCATATACGGTCAGTTCATGTTCGCATGGCAAAGCGCACATTTTGATGGTATTTTGGCTAACAAAATCAATTTCAAAGATTTTATCAGAGCAAAATTTTTACTTTTTACAATTGGCTGTACAGTTATTACTTTGCTGGCAAGTTTTTACGGCTTTTTGAGTCCGAAGTTATTATTGTTACATGTTGCAGCATATTTATACAACATTGGCTTTGGTACAGTGGTGGTTTTATACCTGGCTACCTTAAACTACAAACGCCTTGATATCACAAAAGCCGCAAGTTTTAATTACCAGGGAACTGGCGCTACACAATGGTTATTAATGTTTCCTTACGCATTAACGCCGATATTAATTTATGTTCCTTTCGGGATGTTGGATAAACCATATTGGGGTTTAATTGCCGTTTCCATTTTCGGCCTTATTATGTTATTAATGCGTGGTTTCTGGGTAAACTACATTGCTAAAAGATTAGAATTACAACGTTATAAAATAGCCGAAGGCTTTAGAGAATAATTATGATACTAGAAGTTAAGAATTTACAAAAAGTTTATGGCGATAAAACCGTTGTAAACATTCAGGATTTAAATATCGAAGCCGGAGAAACTGTTGGTTTAGTAGGCAATAATGGCGCTGGTAAAACAACATTCTTTCGGATGCTTTTAGATTTAATTCGCCCAACAAGTGGCGAAGTATTATCAAAAGGCGAGAACGTAATGCAAAACGATAATTGGAAAAATTATACCGCTTCGTTCTTGGATGAGGGTTTTTTAATAGATTACCTCACACCTGAAGAATATTTTACTTTTATTGGCAGTTTGCACAATTTAAGCATAGCTGATGTTTCTGCTTACCTTAAACAATACGGGGAATTTTTTAATGGGGAGATTTTAAATAGTGGCAAATATATTCGCGATTTTAGTAAGGGAAACCAGGTAAAAGTTGGTATTGCCGCTGCCTTAATGCAAAAGCCAGAAATATTAATTCTGGATGAACCGTTTGCAAATTTAGACCCTACAACGCAAATTCGTTTAAAGAATTTATTAAAGCTTCAAGCTGGAAGCATGACTACCTTTATCTCTAGCCACGATTTAAACCACGTAACAGATGTTTGTAACCGGATTATTCTTGTAGAAAAAGGCGTAGTTATTAAAGATTTTAAAACAGACGAAAATACACTGAAAGAACTGGAAAGTTATTTTTCTGCATAACCTTGTACTAATAATGATACAAATGAGGAGCGTTCTACAGCCGGACGCTCTTTTTTTATGCTTTAAATTATTCTTTATTGCTCTGAATTAAGAAAATTACACTAATTCTCTACACAGATATTTTTTGGCATTGTGTTTGAATAATGCAATTCAGAATTATAAATCAAGATTATTATGAATATTTCAAAAGTAAGAATAGCAACATTAAGTATAGGGTTAGCAGTAGGTTCAATGGCATTGCAAAGCTGCGATAGTTTAACTAAGACTCAAAAAGGTGCAGGTATTGGTGCTGCTGCAGGTGGTGTAGTGGGTGCATTAATTGGTAAAAAAGCGGGTAACACAGCAGTAGGTGCATTAATTGGTGGTGCTATTGGTGGTACAGCTGGTGCATTCATCGGACGTAGAATGGACAGACAAGCAGCTGAAATTCAGAAAGCCATTCCTAATGCAGAAGTAATTCGTGAGGGAGAAGGTATTATTGTAAAATTTGATAGTGGTATTTTATTCGATTTCGATAAAACTGCTTTAAAAGATGCAGCAAAAGCAAATGTACAGAGCTTAGCCGCTTCATTAAATCAATATCCTGATACAGATATCAAAGTGATTGGCCACACAGATAGCCGTGGTACTGAACAGTATAACCAAGGTTTATCAGAAAGAAGAGCAGCAGCGGTTAAAGCTTATGCAGTTTCTCAAGGTGTACCTTCATCAAGATTAGTAACAATTGGTAAAGGTTTTGCAGAGCCAATTGCAGATAACGAAACAGATGCTGGCCGTGCGGCTAACCGTCGTGTTGAGATTGTTATTGTTGCAAATGATGCATTAAAATCTACTGCACAAAAACAAGGATAATTTAAAAATTCCCTCTACCTATGAGGTCATTATATATCCAATCCCGATGTCAAAACATCGGGATTTTTTTTGTTTAATAAAAAAATAGTACTGCCGTTATTTCGACCGCAGTGATAAATCTTTTAAGTTAGTTTCTAAGCTCTCTGTTTCGCCGCAGTCAATCGAGAAGACGATATTGCTGGTTTTCTTAGCACAAATCATTGTGCCTAAACCCGTGTTCTATGGTTTTTGCAAATAAATTTTAAAATATTTTAAGCTGCGAGATTTAAATCTTTCTCATATGGTCTATCTTTTAGTACTGCTGCAAACGCCCTGCTAATTAATTTATTTCTAAGTACGTTCAGCACTGATGAATGATGCTTACCCTCCTTTATTTTTCTATCATAGTACCTTTTGAACTCATTATCTTTTTTTATGGTGTTAAGCGCACACATCGTTAGTAGGGTTTTAATTCTTTTATTTGCCAAATGGCTGACCTTTGGTTTTCCTTTCAATGTTGTACCAGATGTATTGCCAAAGGGTGCCAGCCCGCAGTAGCAGGCAAACTTTCTTGGGTTTTCGAATAAAGTAAAGCCTTGGGTTAGTACCACAATGAACATTGCTGTCTGTGCACCAATGCCATGTACTGTTTTTACGAGGTTATATTGCTTTTCAAGTATGCTGTCTTCTTTTACACAGGCTAGAAGTTTTTCCTCCAGCATTTTAATCCTGATGTCGTATTCATTAATTAGTGATTTTCTAATATCCAGGGTAAAATCTGCAGATTCCTTATCGAAAACCTCAAGCTCTCCCGTGGCATTTTTCAATGCGGTTTGCTGTTTTACCAATTGCTTTCTACAGCTCAACAAGTGTTTTAATTTACTGATGGTCTTGCCCGGCAGTTTAAAAAGAATTGCCTTGCGCCTGTGCAGAAAGCCATAGTTGGCTATCTCTGCTGCATCCGCTTTGTCTGACTTGCCACGTTTTAAACCCAGTGAACATTTCAGCCTGAGTGCATTCTCCACCCACAGATTGCCACCTTGTTCATCGAAAAAGGTACAGATTGAGAGCGTGTAAAGTCCAGTGTCCTCAGCACAGAAAAACATGTCTGAAACCAGAAAACCACTAATCTGATTCATCCAGAATACCATCTTTGAACAGCCTTCATCACTGTTTTCAAAGCATTCATGGAACTGCTTGTCTGGGTTCTCAGCAAGAAAAAATACAACATCTATTTTCAATTTTGAAACATCGATGCCTGCAAATAATCTGTAATTCATAACTTTGGGTTGTTAAGTGGAATAAAATAACCTTAATGTTGAATAAAACTAAATCCCTTAACGGTCCGGCTAAGACTAAAATTCTATATGGTTCTTGTTCAACAAACGGAAGTGCTCTGATACGGGTTTTAGATATTTAATCTAGACAGAGTAATAGTTCAGCACTGCCGTTAAGGTTTTTATACAAATCTCAAACTTTTTTGATTATAACAAACCTAAGGGATAGAACCAAATAGCTCCCGATTTTCTCGGGACTATGGGTGATAGCGGGACTGATGGCCGCCATTAAAACCAATCGTTGCTTTTCAAAAAACTATCGTGCTATTTCTTTAATTGGTTTATAAATTCAATAAACTTTTTATTAGCGTAATTTGCAATGCCTTCGTTTTTAAAAGCAAAGCGACCTTTCTTATCAAAAATTACAGTGGTGGGTAATGACCCGGAAAAAATTTGCTCAGGAATTTGGCTTTCTGCCTTGTAAACAGGCATTTCATGTTTTCTATCAGCCATAAACTTTATCGATTTTGGCAAATTACTATCTGCATCTACGAATAAAAAAACTAAATCTTTGTCGTTTTTGAACTGATTATATAATTTATTTATTGATGGTAATTCTGCCCTGCAAGGCGGACACCAGGTTGCCCAAAAATTTAGAAAAATCACCTTACCTTCTAAGCTGTGCAGATCAGTTATTTCTCCTTTCGCATTACTAAATTTTATACCCGACAAATCCATTTTCGGAGTTTCAGTTTTCTCAACTTTTGGCGAGAATAAACCAACTTCCATTAAGCCTCGCATTAAAAAGGCTTTAGCATCGGGCACAAAAATTATAAGTAAAAGGAAAGCTATTAATAAGGTGCTAACTATATTTTTCTTGATGAATTTCATGAGTTTCAATCTATATTATTTTTCTCATTTTTAAAAGCAATAAATACAAACCAAAGATTAACAATTGGTATGGCAAGAACTTTTCCAGGAAATAAAAGTATTTGACTGTATATTATAAAACGGTTAATATCATCGGTATAACGAAACGGATTATCTATAAAACCTAAAAAACCCATATTATCTAAATTGGGTTTTGGGTAAACGTAATAGGAAACGCATAAATAGATAATTATTAAGCCTGTGATGAGCATTGCGTTAGATAATTCGTAATAGTGAAAGCGATTGAAAGGCCCTATGTAAATGATAAACCCGACGACAAGAAGTGAAGTTAAACCAGCAGCAAGAATCCAAATTCGTGGCCAGTTTAACCTGCGGTGACCAGTTTCAAAATCACCGGTTGGTCCGGGATTATTTATTTCAAATAACCATTCAAATATCGACATTTATCTAATCTTTTAATCCTAACCTAAATTTTCTGGCAGTATCTTTTGCAATGTCGTAACCGGCATCTGCATGGCGGATAACGCCCATTGCGGGGTCATTATGTAAAACACGTTTTATTCTTTTTTCAGCCTCTGGCGTTCCATCAGCTACAATTACCATACCGGCGTGGATTGAATAACCAATACCAACACCACCACCATGATGCAGAGAAACCCAACTTGCACCGCCGGCGGTATTTATCAAGGCATTTAAAATTGGCCAGTCGGCAACCGCATCAGAGCCATCGAGCATGGCTTCTGTTTCGCGGTTAGGTGAAGCAACCGAGCCGGTATCCAGATGATCTCTACCAATAACAATTGGCGCTTTCACCTTTCCTTCTGCAACCAGCTTATTAAAAGCTAGTCCGGCTTTTTCTCTTTCGCCTTGCCCTAGCCAGCAAATGCGTGCTGGCAAACCCTGAAAAGCAATACGTTCCTGAGCCATTTTTATCCAACGGTGTAAGCTTTCGTTTTCTGGGAAAAGCTCTAATATTAGTTTATCGGTTTCATAAATATCTTGTGGGTCGCCACTTAAAGCTGCCCAACGAAATGGTCCTTTTCCTTCACAAAATAATGGGCGAATGTATGCCGGAACAAAACCTGGAAAATCGAAAGCATTTTGTATGCCAACCTCTAAAGCACGACCGCGAAGGTTGTTACCGTAATCAAAAGTGATGGCGCCTCTTTTTTGTAACTCAAGCATCAGTTGAACATGTTTTGCCATTGTTGAATACGATTTTGACACATATTCATCAGGATTATTTTTACGTAAACTAGCCGCTTCTTCAACGTTTAAACCTTGTGGAAAATAGCCAATTAATGGATCATGAGCAGATGTTTGGTCGGTTAAAGTATCTGGTGTGATGTTCCTGTCGATCAATCTTTGTAAAAGCTCGACGGCATTGCAAACAACTCCAATAGAAATGGCCTTTTCATCTTTTGTATATTGTAGTGCCTTATCTATCGCTTCATCTATATCATAAATAATTTCATCGATGTATCTGGTTTCCAAACGCTTCTTAATTCGCCATTCTTCAACCTCAGCAGCTAAACAAACGCCTTCGTTCATGGTAATGGCTAAAGGTTGTGCCCCGCCCATGCCACCCAAACCTGCAGTAACATTTAGCTTACCTTTTAAGCTGCCATTGAAATGCTTTTTTGCTAATGCAGCATAAGTTTCATAAGTACCCTGAACAATACCTTGAGAGCCGATGTAAATCCACGAGCCGGCTGTCATTTGCCCGTACATCATTAAACCTTTATCTTCCAATTCATCGAAATGTTTCTGCGTTGCCCATTTTGGAACAAGTTGTGAGTTGGAAATCAAAACCCTGGGTGCATCAGCATGCGTAGGTAACACGGCAACAGGTTTGCCCGATTGGATTAAAAGCGTTTCGTCATTTTCCAAATCCTTAAGTGCAGCTACAATTAAACTTAACGATTCCTTATTCCTGGCAGCTTTACCTCTCCCCCCATAAACGATTAAATCTTCCGGGCGCTCGGCAACATCAGGGTCCAGGTTGTTTAACAGCATACGTAAGGCGGCTTCCTGTATCCAACCTTTACAAGTCAGTTCAGCACCTGTTGGCGTCTGTTTCTGGCTTAAGTTTAAACCAATGGTTAGCTTTGTCGTCATAATTACTATAAAGGCAATGTTACTTTCCAAAGATATATAATTGCATACTAATTGCTAATTTTGGCAAGTTGAAAAAGCACAAGCAACATATTAACCATTTGCTATCAGTATTTATGCTGATGGTTTTTGCTATTGCATTAACGCCATGGAATATTATCCACCATCACCAGCAAGCGCCGGTAACGGTAAAGGAAGTTAACTGTAAACATTTAAGCCACGTACAGGCGCATGCAGATAACTGTTTAATTTGTAATGCCGGCTTTGAAAAGAACTATGTTCATACCGCGTTTCTTTATAAAATTTATCTTTCGGTAAAAATATTCGGACAAACCGAAGCCACTTTAAAAAGTTTTTACACCGAGATAAAGCGAACCTCGTTACGAGGACCACCGCTGGTTTAATTTTTTCTTCTGAGGCATATTCATGCCACAACAATTATTCATTTTTTATTGTGAGATAGAAAAGGCATCGCTTTGCATGCTTAAATTTTCTATTTCAAAATTTTAAACAAACAGACATGAAAAAATTACAGCTTATAGGCTTCGTAATTCTATATACATTATTTAGCATTAACACTTTTGCCAACACCCTGCAAGATATAAAAGGTAAAGTTTTTGATTCGGAAAGTAACCAGCCATTGCCAGGTGCTACCATATTTATCCCCGATTTGAAAGTTACCGCCGTAACCAATGCCGATGGAGAATTTACTTTGAAAAACCTTCCATCAAAAGGAACTTACCTTGTTGAAGTTCATTACATTGGATATAAAGAAGTTGCAAAACTTGTAAATTTTAGTAGTACAGCTCCAATTGAATTTTCGTTAAAATCTACAGCGATTGAAACCAAAGAAGTAGTAATTACCGGAACGCTGATTAGTAGTACAAGCAGACGAAACAGCGCTTCATCTGCAGTTGTAGGGAAAGACCAACTTTTAGCACCATCTACAAATCTAATTGATGCATTAGCTAAAGTTCCGGGGGTTTCGCAAATTACCACGGGTCCATCAATCTCAAAACCAGTTATAAGAGGTTTAGGCTATAACAGGATTGTAACTTTAGATGATGGAATTAAACAACAAGGGCAACAATGGGGCGATGAACACGGAATAGAAATCGACCAGTTTAAATCTGACCGGGTAGAAATTTTACGTGGTGCTGCATCATTAATGTATGGTTCGGATGCACTTGGTGGCGTTATAAATTTACTAGAGCCTAGCACCGCACCAGAAGGGCAAGTGAAAGGTGAGTTTGTAACCAATTACTCGAACAACAACGGCTTAACCGCAAATTCATTAATGCTGAATGGCAATGAAAATGGCTTTGTGTGGAGAGCCAGAGGTACTTATAAAAATGCCCACTCTTTTAACACACCCACAGGTTATTTTCCAAATTCAGGTTTTAATGAAACCGATTTGAGTGCAATGATTGGCTTAAACAAAAGCTGGGGATATACCCATTTAAACGTTTCAAATTTTAGAAATAACATTGGTTTTTTTGAAGGAGGAACAGATGCCAACGGAAATTTTGTTAAAGAAGGTGGCGACCCGTTTTTAGATAGCGATTTTAAAAGCAGAACTTTAGATTACCCTCGTCAGGACATTAGACATTTTAAAATTGCTTTAAATAACAATTTTGTTTTAGGTAATGGCAATTTAAAAGCTGATTTTGGTTACCAGCAAAATCAACGTAGAGAATTGGAAGACGGGCCAGACCCATCATTATTTTTCGACCTTAAAACTTACACCGGCGATTTAAAATACTATATCCATGAAACGAATGGATGGCAGCCAGTTTTTGGTTTAAGTGCAGATGCAGGCAAAAGCTTAAACAAAGGCGAAGAGTTTTTAGTGCCAGATTATAACACTTATGGTATTGGTGCTTTTGCTTATGCAAAAAAGAACTGGGAAAAAAACACTTTCAGTATTGGCGCACGTTATGATTTTCGTAAAAATAACGGAAAACAATTAATTGCCGAAGGCGAAGAAGTTTTTGCGCCGTTTGAAAATAAATTTTCGAATGTTAGCGGTGCTTTAGGCTTTACGCATCAGTTTAATGATGAATTGAATTTTAAAGCAAACGCTGGTTCTGCATTCAGGGCACCAAACCCGGCAGAATTAGGCTCGAATGGTATTCATGAAGGAACTTTTAGATATGAAATCGGCAATGCAAATTTAAGTCCGGAGCGCAGTTACCAGGTTGATGCCGCCTTAGAATATGAGGGTAAAATTGTAAGCGCTAGCGCGAGCATTTACAACAACTACGTTGATAATTTTATTTATGCATCAAACAATGGCGAAACCATTGTTGCCGAAGGCGATGTTTACCCTGTTTACAGATACGGACAAGTTAATGCGAACCTTTATGGGGCTGAGGCAACGTTAACCATTCACCCGGTTTCTTTCATTCATTTTGAAAATACTTTCGGTTATGTACATGCGCAAAACACTACGCTAAATCGTCCTTTGGCTTTTATCCCGGCAGGTACATTAAGAAATGAGTTACGTTTTGAACCAAAAATTAAAGGTACAAATGATGCGTATGTTTCTGTTGGAATTAATTCTGCTTTCAAACAAAATCGTGTTGACGATGTTTTCGAAACGCCAACAAGTGGTTACACACTTTTAAATGCCGGAATTGGCGCAACCTTTAACTTAGGCAAACAGCCGATACGTTTTTCAGTATCGGCAAATAATTTATTAAATCAAAGATATTATGATGCTCTGAGCAGATATAAACCTGGTCGTTTCGACTATGAAAACCCAAGCCTTGGTGTTTTTAACCCAGGAAGAAATATAACCTTTGGGTTGTATGTGCCATTTACTTTGGCAAAATAACGAGGAAGATCATCCCGATTTAACTCAAAAACGCTCCTGATTTATTGGGAGCGTTTTTTATGAAAACCTATTTTTTAAAAGTTTCTCTTTTAGCTCTTACATATTGATTTGGCCATTCAATATTATCACCTAAAATCTGTGCGGCATGAGTTGGAAAATAAGCATCTCTTAAAGATTCGCGAGCAATAAAAATCAAATCGGCTTTTCCTTGCTGCAAAATATCCTCTGCCTGATTTGCATCTACAATAACACCTACAGCACCAGTGTAAATACCAATTTCATTGCGGATTTTATCGGCAAAAGGAACCTGATAATTTGGTCCTGCCGGGATAAACGCATCCGGAACGTTGCCACCAGATGAGGTATCAATTAAATCAACGCCTTTATCTTTTAAAACCGCAGCCAGTTGCAACGAATCATTTTCATTCCATCCACCTTCTGTCCAATCTGTTGCAGAAATGCGTACAAATAATGGTAATTCCTGTGGCCAAACCGATTGCACTGCCTCAACAACATCTATCACGAAACGAATTCTGTTTTCGAAACTTCCGCCATAAATATCATTTCGTTTATTGCTAATCGGACTAAAAAACTGATGTAAAAGATAACCATGTGCCGCATGAACTTCTACAACTTTATAGCCTGCTTCTACTGCTCGCTTTGCCGCAGCTCTAAATGCAAAAACAATTTCCTGAATTTCTTCAATACTCAATTCATGTGGTGCTTTCTGACCGCTTTTAAACGGAACTGGAGATGGCGCAACTGTTTGCCAACTGTTTTCTCCTTCGGCGATTTGTTCTCCACCGTTCCATGGCAACTCGCAACTTGCTTTTCTTCCGGCGTGAGCCAATTGAATACCGGCAATTGCTCCGTTTTCATGAATAAAAGATACAATTTGCTTTAATTTATCGAGGTGTTCATCTTTCCAGATACCTAAATCTGCATGAGTAATTCTACCTTCTGGCATTACAGCTGTAGCTTCCTGAATGATTAATCCGGCGCCACCAACAGCTCTGCTTCCAAGATGCACTAAATGCCAATCGTTCGCAAAACCATCTACCGCCGAATACTGGCACATCGGTGAGATTACAATCCTATTTTTTAGGGTGATATCCTTTAACTTAAAAGGAGAAAATAATTTAGACATGCGTGTTTTGATTTTTGTAATATATTGAAATATGTAAGTCTGAGCCTATCGGAGACTTAATAATTGTATTCGAAAGGCTCAAACTGACAAGTAAAAGTAGTAAGCTTGAATTTAAAATCCTGTGTTTTTAAGTTCTTTGTTTATAAATTCAATTTCTTCAGAACTTAATTTTACTTTTACTGCCTCAGCATTTTGTTTAGATTGATCTGCATTTCTGGCACCTGCCAAGGCTATTGTTATACCAGGTCTTTCAATTGTCCAACGCAAAACCAATTGAGACAATGTTGCATTTTTTTCATCAGCCAAAGGCTTAATTTTTGCCAAAAAAGCATTTGTTTTTTCTATGCTTTCTGGCGTGAAAAATGGGTTTCCCTGACGATGATCTCCTGCTTCAAATTTATGGTCTGCTTTTAATTTACCTGTCAATAAGCCTCTTTCCATTGGGCTGTAAGCCAAAACAGCTTTGTTTTTTTTAATACAATATGGCACGGTTTCGTCCTCAACACCACGATTAACCATACTGAATGGAATTTGATTTGAAACAATTTCCAAGGTCTTATCAGCTTCTTTTAGTTGCGCTACATCGTAATTACAAACTCCGGCGTAACGAACTTT
Organism: Pedobacter sp. Leaf132; assembly: GCF_920984695.1. Lineage (NCBI taxonomy): Bacteria > Pseudomonadati > Bacteroidota > Sphingobacteriia > Sphingobacteriales > Sphingobacteriaceae > Pedobacter > Pedobacter sp. Leaf132. The sequence goes on from NZ_CAKLBO010000004.1 coordinate 204,328, forward strand.
TCCTTGCTCAATTAATTTGCTCACCGCTTCAAAAGTTTCGCTAATTGGAGTTGTTGTATCTGGCCAATGAATTTGATATAAATCGATGTAATCTGTGCCTAATCTTTTTAAAGACTGCTCACATTCGTAAATCACACTTTCTTTACCTGCATATTTGTAAATATCAATCTCCTTACCAGAATTATCTTTGCTCTTGAAACCAAAGTCGCCTTTGGCTAAATCCCAACGCATCCCAAATTTGGTAACAATTTGCAATTTGTCTCTCGAGATTCCTTTAATTGCATCACCAACAATTTCTTCACTATCACCTTGACCGTAAATTGGAGCGGTATCTATAGAAGTTACACCTAAATCATACGAAGCTTTGATGGCTTCTATTGCATCATTTCTATCAGTGCTTCCCCACATCCAACCACCGGCGGCCCATGCACCGAACGTAATTACCGAAAGTTCTAAATCTGAATTTCCAATTCTTCTGTATTCCATATTATTTCTTTAAAATTTTATCAACCGCATAACTATTATACGGAAGGTATGCCAATAAGATTGATAAAAATGCCACGTGGATAAGCTGCGATGGTAAAGCCTCCCAATTTTCTATCATAGTTGTACCAAAAATTAATGCCAGCGATGTTACGCCAGCTAGCAGCAACCCTTGCCTGGTAAACAAGCCAATTAAAATCATTAAGCCTGCTACAAACTCCAATATTGGAAGCGTATAACTAAATGGCAAAACCAGCGCATCGGGTAAAATAGATTTTTCAAACTGGCCCATCATCCACTTACTAAAGCCATCAAGCTTAGGTAAACGCACCAATCCATGTCCAAAAAAGCTTAAACCAATGGCCAATCTGCTAATTAAATAGCCTAAATTTTTATCCATAGCAACATTATTATCATATAAATATACAATTGGCTAAGGCCTGATGTTTGGTTGTAAAGTATATTAAACTCACATTTTACATAAACTTTATAATGGAAGAGAAAAAAGATCAGAAATAATTTGGTGATGTGAAAAATAGAAGATACTTTAGTGTATTATTTAACTAATACAGTAGAGATGATAAAAATTGACAATCTTAATTTTGGTTACAGCAAGCATAAGCTATTATTTAAAAACATGAGCATGCAACTTAGCAATGGTCATATTTATGGTTTGCTTGGCAAAAATGGTGCGGGCAAATCTACGCTCCTAAAGAATTTGGCTGGTTTGGTTTATGCCCAAAGCGGAACTTTGGATGTAATGGGTTTTAACCCTGCAAAGCGCCAGCCACAGCTTCTGGAGCAAATTTGTTTTATACCTGAGGAATTGTATTTGCCATCGGTAAAAATTGATGCGTATTTGAAAGCAAATGCACCTTTCTACAAAAACTTTAATCATGAATATTTTGATTCGTTAATTAAAGAATTCGATATCCCGGCAGGCAACAAACTTATTAATATGAGTTATGGCCAAAGGAAGAAATTCATTATTGCGTTTGGTTTGGCAACGGAAGCAAAGCTGATTATTATGGACGAGCCCACAAATGGTTTGGATATCCCTTCCAAAGCTCAGTTTAGAAAAATAATGGCTTCAGCTTTAACCGAAGATAAATGTATAATTATCTCAACACACCAGGTTAGAGATTTGGATAATCTCATAGACACCGTTATTATGCTTGATGATAATGATGTAGCATTGAAGGCATCGGTACAAGAAATTACTGAAAAATTGACTTTTAAAAAAATAAAAGAAGTTGATGAAAGCATCATCTATGCAGAGCCATCATTATCTGGCTTTAACGCCGTAATGCCCAACTATCATAACGAAGAAAGCAGACTGGATATGGAATTGTTATTTAACGCTATCCTGGCAGAAAAAACCAAGTTTAAACCATTATTTAATTAAGCGATGAACAATACATTTAACATTAACCGTTTCGGGTTATTACTAAAAAGACAATGGTTAGATTTTGGAAAGATATACCTGGTAAGTCTGCTTGTAATTATGGGGATAATTATAGGCTTTTACGCCTGGAATGCGCCATCGCCGTTAAGATTTAATAACTATGATACTGATGGCAATCTTGATATGCGATTTAGATATGGTTTATTCCTAATTTTAGGCTTTCTTTTTATAAGTATTGTTGCGAGCAGCTATTTTGCCTCACTCGGACAAAAAGCAAGGGCTATTCTTGAGCTAATGAACCCAGCATCTTCATTTGAAAAATTTTTAGCAGGTGTATTTTATACTGCAATTTTTAGTTTGGCTACTTATCTGATACTATTTTACCTGGTCGATTTATCTTTCGTAAAATACATTAATTCAAATCTTTCTGAATATAAATTTGATGAGGCTAGAATTTCGGCAGTAAAACCCGCAGAAAGCATTGCAGCTCAACTTTTTGATGATGCACACTACAGAACTTACCTATTGTATTTTATTTCTGTACCCTTTTTGGTTACCAGCGTGTTTTTATTAGGATCAATCTATTTCAACCGATTTCATTATATAAAAACAGCTATTTCAGTAATGCTTTTTATCGGTGCCGCGAGTTACATCATTTATAAGTCAGCAAGCTTTTTTACACGCAATATGGTAAATGTAAATCATAGTGTTAGTGAGCATAAAGAGGACCTTGCCTTTTTACTAATCTTCTTGATAACAACAGCTTTAACATTAATTTTTTGGGCCATTGCATACATCCGCCTAAAAGAAAAAGAGGTTTAATTTTTAATTGGTATACACATGGAATTTAGAGATAATAAGGCAATATACCTTCAAATAGCAGATTATGTTTGCGAACACATTCTGTTAGGAAAATGGAAAGCCGACGAGAAAGTACCTTCTGTAAGAGAATTAGCTGTACAAATGGAAGTAAACCCAAATACTGTTATGCGCACTTACGAATTACTTCAAAATAAGGGCATTATTAACAACAAGAGAGGCATTGGTTTTTTTGTTGATGAACATGCAATCGATAATGTTAAAAGTTATCGTAAAGTTCAGTTTATTGATGATGAATTACCGGTGGTTTTTAGAAACATCTATTTACTAAACATCGGTTTTGATGAACTTGAGGCCAAATACAAATCATTTGTTAAAGAAAATTTTAACGCTTAAAACATGAAAACAAGTAATAAATTATTAATCGCCTTAGCCGTTTCGCTAATCATAATACCAATCATTGTAATTGCGGTAAATGTTAAAATGAATTACAAAAACGAAAAGGCTTTCTATAAAAATTTAAAAGAAAATACAGAACTTAAATCTACATTAGATGGTTACACGAGCAAAGAATTACCACAATTTTCTGCCGTAAGTTTAAAAGATGGCAACGATGCTTATGTGAATTTTGTTATTATAAAAAGTGATAAATCCGGCATCAAAATCCCAACTGATTTAATGGAAATTTATGATGTTAAAGTTGATAATAATGGTATCCTTCAGTTTGAGTTGAAAAATGCAGACAAGAAATTAAAATATTCTTTAACAGCCTATATTTATTCCAATAATGTTAAGGCTTTTGATATTGCAAAAGCCGCCGGGTTTACTTTAGATATTAAAACCGATTCGGTTATTATCAATGCGAAAGATATAAATCGTTTAAATTTTCAAGAATTAACGGAGATAGACCATCTAAAAATTAATACCGATAAGGTTGCTGATTTGAGTTTCGACAGCAATAAAATTAACAACGTTGATGTAATTTTAAATAATTCAAATTTTAGAAGTTTAAAATCAATGTTTAAAACCATTAATATTGATGCTTTAGGGAAATCGAACATCGAAATTTATGGTGATGCAAAAGAAAAGCATCAGCTTAGTGATTTGATGATTAAAACAGCCGGCAAAACAAAATTAAACATCGATGCTATTCAAGTGCTTAAATCTTCAGGCAGTTTATCCGATTCGACGAAGGTAAATGCTTCAGCATCAATAATTAAATCAATGTTTAATAAATAGATAAATTCTAACTCAGTAAGTTTTGTGCTTCAAATTTCTGCATAAAATTTACTGAGTTTTTTATATCATCAGCCAAAATTCTATCGGCATCATTAAAAGAAACATATTGGCGGTAAGCATTCCAGATTTCTTCTACTCTTTTTGATGATTTTAAAGGCCTTCTCAAATCCAAAGCCTGGCAAGCCGTTAATAATTCAATCGCCAGTATATTTTCTAAGTTATTAACCACACGTAAACATTTGGTTGCGCCATTTGCACCCATACTTACATGATCTTCCTGTCCGTTGCTACTTACAATACTATCAACTGATGATGGTGTACAAAGTTGTTTATTTTCACTCACGATTGATGCAGCAGTATATTGCGCTATCATCAAGCCAGAATTTAAACCTGCATTTTTAACTAAGAAGGGCGGCAAACCGCGTTGTCCGGATATTAATTGAAAAACTCTTCTTTCGGATATTGAGCCAAGTTCTGCTAAGGCAATACATAGAAAATCTAAACTCAGTGCTAATGGTTGTCCGTGGAAATTCCCGGCAGATATAATTCTGTCTTCCTCCGGAAAAACATTCGGGTTATCCGTAACAGAATTAATTTCAGTCTCAAAAACAGAGCTAATATAAGTTATGCTATCTTTACTGGCGCCATGTACTTGTGGCACACACCTAAATGAATATGGGTCTTGAGTTTGCTTGCCTGATTGTTGTATAATCTCACTACCACTCAAAAAATTTTGTATAAAATCAGCGGTTTCCAGCTGACCTTTATGCGGCCTAATCTGATGGCTTAACGCATCAAAAGGTTCAATTCTACAATCAAAAGCATCAATAGAAATTGCAGCAATTTTATCTGCCCAGCTTAGCAACTGATTTGTTTTTATCAACATGTGAATACCATAGGCACTCATAAATTGTGTTCCGTTTATTAAAGCCAAACCCTCTTTAGATTGCAAATCCAGCGGTTGCCAGCTTAATTTTTTATAAAGCTCGGTAGTTTTAATTTTTTTATTTTGATAAATCACTTCGCCCTCGCCAATAAGTGGTAAAGCCAAATGAGCTAGCGGCGCCAAATCTCCAGATGCACCCAAAGAACCTTGCGTATAAACAACAGGAAAAATATGATGTGTATAAAAATCTACTAAACGTTCTACGGTTTTAAGCGAAACTGCAGAGAAACCATAGCTAAGTGATTGTATTTTTAACAGCAACATTAACTTTACAATTTCCTGAGGCACCTCTGCACCCGTTCCGCAGGCATGAGAAAGCAATAAATTATGCTGCAAAGTTGTTAAATGTTGGTGTTCTACTTTAACGTTCTGTAAGTAACCAAAGCCAGTATTAATTCCGTAAACAGGCTCATTATTAAGCTTTAACTTGTTATCAAGGTAAGTTCTGCATTTCGTAATTCTCTCTTTTGCCACATCGCCAAGGGCGATGGTATAATGGCCTTTTATGATTTTAGAAATAATTTTTATGCTCAAAGGCTGCTCACCTATATAAAAAACGGGCATGGTTTTTAGTCTATTTGGTTGGCTCAAAATTATAAATTAAGTCGGTTAGCAAATTAAATTGCAATAAAATATTTTACACATGAGAAAACTTTTCCTATTTATATCGATTACCGTTCTTTCGTTATCAGCAACTTACGCACAAAAAATAGATACATTATCAATTAATTTAGAAAATGTAAATTATCCTTATGCATTAAAATATTTGCCTCTAAATGTTGATGGGCAGGACATCAAAATGGCTTACATGGATGTTGCACCAACTATTAAACCTAATGGCAGAACGGTAATGCTTTTTCATGGGAAAAATTTTGGCGGCTACTATTGGGGCAACCTAATTAGGGCTTTAACAGGTGTTGGTTTTAGAGTAATAGCTCCGGATCAGATAGGTTTCGGACGTTCATCTAAACCCATTATAAATTATACATTTGAGCAGCTTGTTAATTGGAACAAAAAGCTATTAGATTCCTTGGGTATCCAAAAAACATCTATTTTAGGACATAGCATGGGCGGTATGTTAGCAACCAGATTTGCCTTAATGTATCCCGATAGGATGGAAAAACTCCTTTTAGAAAACCCGATTGGACTAGAGGATTACAAAACATTTGTACCGGCATCAACCGTTGAGGAACAGTACCAACGCGAATTGAAAAATACTGCCGAAAGCATTCGCAAATATTACAGAAGTTCATATTTTACCGTTTGGAAACCTGATTACGAATATTTGGTAAACATTGGTGCGGGTGTAACTTTTAGCGCCGATTACCCAAGATATGCGAAAGTTGCAGCGCTGACTTACAATATGATTTACAACCAGCCTGTTGTTGATGAGTTTAAAAATCTTAAAGTACCTACAATTTTATTTATTGGCAAAGATGATAAAACCATTGTTGGAAAAGGTTTACTCAACGCCGACCAGCAAGCCATCCACGGGTTATACCGGTTTTTAGGAAAGAATACAGCTTTAAAAATTCCAGGCTCAAAAATTGTAGAATTTGATGCTTGCGGACACATTCCACACATAGAAATTACGACAGAATTTTTGGTAGCCTTAACTGGAAGCTTATAACATTTAATTAATTTCTTTCCCGGTGATTTTTGTGATGCCTTCTAAGTCGAAATCAGATTCAGAGCCTGCGGATTTTATTTTACCATAAAGTTCTAATCTGGTATGGCCGCTAGATATCATTCCTGTGGTTAAATCAACCTGGGCATCACCAATATTTAAACCCTTTAAATCGGTTTGAGTTTTTGTTCCCATAACTTCAAATTCGCCTTTGGATAAAAGATTACCACTTACCGTTAGTACGCCAATATTTCCTTTCACTTCCTTTAAGGTGTATTTCGTTGTTGATTCTATCGGCATGGTAATGTTTACTTTTGAAACGATTGTCCAACTATCACCAACTTTAACCGGTTTATCCGGGAAAATTTTTAACGCAGATTCCATGGTTTGTTTAATCACTTCGGCATTAAACTGCTTAGAAAGCGAAGCTTTAACTGCTCTAATTTGAGCCGTATCGGTTGTAATTTTACCAACCATATCGGTAACCATTTTTTCTACACCGGAAACCGATTTAACGCTACCGTTTGCACTCAGAAGCATACTAAAACTTGCATTCTTTAACCCGGAAAATGGGTTTGGTTTACCAACTTCATTAATATCCGAATCCAGAATTAGCTCGTTGCCCATGCCGGCAGATTTTATCCGAACACGATTGTAAACCACTTTTATATTTTTATCCAAAGCTTTGGCTTCAGTAATTTCAAATGTATAATCGGTACCAACATTTTGAATATAATTGGATTCCTTTCCATCAACTTTCTGACTAATAATCTGGTCGGAATTTATAGTGTAAGCGTACTTTTTACCTACAGGAAAAGATTGTTTAAGCGTGTAAGTTTTTTGAGCAAAGCTGCTTGTAACGATTAAAAAGCAGGCAATTGTGGTTAAGAGTTTCATAGAATGATTTTTTGTTATTTTGCTGGTTGTTGGGCAAAAATCCTGCTCAGTTGTAGGTATAGTTCCGGATGTTTTTCTTTAAACAAATATGGTTTTTCGAAGAAATATTCTGAAACTACTGCAAAAAATTCTGCTTCATTTGTTATTGCATAAGGATTTATATCCGATTTATTATCTTCTATCCTTTCAATTTCTTCACGCATCATTTTTAGCCAGGGTAAAGTATATTCATGGGCCATTAAATTTTCTGGAATGCCGTCAGTTGCTCCATCAGATTTATCCAATAAATGTACAAATTCATGAATGGCAGTATTTTCTTTACCAGCGCTTTTAGAAAATCCATGCCTTAACGCCGACCGCGATAAAATCATTTGCCCATTCATGTATCCACTACCAACCATACCCATAATATTTCTTTCGCCACCTTCAAACTGGAAATCTTTGTTAAAAGTATCAGGATATAGCAAAACGCTGCTCAGGTTTTTATATTGCCAATCATCGAAACCAAAAATCGGTATCACAGCACTAGAGGCAATTAGCAATTCATCTAAAGTTGTTAACTCCAGCTCAATGCCTTCAATGCGAACGGAAGCGAAAAAATCGGCCACCTTTTGCTCAAAACGGAGTTTATCAGCCTTATCTAATTTTTGATAAAAGCCTACATAATCATTTAAAATTTGCTTGTCAACCGCTGTTAAAGCTTCAACCTTTGGCTTTTTTTTTCGAAGGATAAAATACAAAGCAATTAAAAAAATTGGTATTAAATACGCAAATGGTAGTGAATTCATATTCTGAATTAAGGCTTAGCTTTCTAAAATTTCTAATTGGATTAAAACATCCTCACGCTTAACCGGATAAGGAATATGGTTTGTTATCGATTGATAAACAGCTTCAAAAAGCGGCAAATAGCTTCCAATTTCCGAAGGAATAATTTCTTCGGTTTTATTACCTTCTTTATTCATTGTTGTTAATAAACCTTCCTTACCTTTTGCTTCTACCCCGTAACCATCATCAGTTAATTTCATTCCAGAAAGTAATTGTTCTTCCTGGCTATCACTGCGGTCTTTAATAAAACTTCCATTTACACCATGCAAAACAAAGGCTGCCTGTGGGTTTACAACTAACATGCTCGAGGTTACAAAAACATTTACGCTATCTTCATAATTCAACTGAATGGTAAAATAATCATCAACTATAGTATCTTTTCGGTTTTTGCCTAGGGTTTTGTGATAAGAAACAGGTTTACCAAACAGACTGATAACCTGGTCTAAAAGGTGTGGGCCCAAATCATATAGTAATCCGCTGGCTTCAATAGCCTGCTCTTTAAAAGCCTTCGGACCGATAACATTTCTGTATCTATCATATCGCAGATGAAATTCATTGAGTTTACCTAATTTTCCACTCGCCAACACCTTTTTTACTGAAGCAAAGTCACTATCCCAACGGCGGTTTTGGTAAAAGAAAATTTGTTTCCCAACTGAATCTGCCACATCAAATAAAGTTTTTGCTTGTGCAGAAGTTGCTGTAAAAGGTTTTTCTACTAAAATGTGTTTACCGCTTTTTAAGGCAGCTTCTGCATGTTCGTAATGTAAATTATTTGGTGTATTAATAACCACCAACTCAATTTCCGAATCATTTAATAATTCATTAACGCTATTGTAACTTAAAATTTCAGGATAATCTGTAGCAGCTTTTTTAGTGTTTCGTTCCACAACAGCTTTTAATTTAAATCCATTATGTGCATTTAAAAAAGGTGCGTGAAATACCTTACCAGACATTCCGTATGCCAACAAACCTGCTGTTATTATTTTATCTTGATTCATATTTACTCGTTATAATGCAGGTAAAAATACAATTATCAATTAAGCTTTGTTCTTTATCGATAACCTTTTTACGTTAAGGCGTAAATGTTTTTACGCTATCTTTGCTTATATGAAACCGTCGGAGATTAACGCTAAATGGAAAGTTTTACAAGAAAGGATTTCGCAAGAATTTGATTCTGATTTCCCTGACTTGAAAGTAATGCTTTTTTTAATTGGCGTTCAGGAGTTAGGAAAAGGACCAAAAAAATACAGCAAACGCCAAAAAGAAGAGTTAATGCATATTGCAACCTGCAGACTTTTAAGCGAGATGGATTTTTATGAATTAGAAGGTGTAGACCAGGATGGCTGGCCGCATTGGAAACTGATAAAACCAATTCCTCCGTACACAATGCTAGAGCAGGAGCTTTTAATGAAATCTTTAGTCGTTCGCTATTTCGAAGATATTTATTCTTAGTTTATATTCTCCGTTGGTTGAAACCAAAGGTAATGAATAATCAGCGAGTTTACTAATGTAATTCCATCCTTGCCGTTTGGTTTCAACCAAGGGTAAATTTAAATGCAGTTATTGGCTTTAGCCAAATCTAAAATTTGCAGTTTTGTGCAGTTTCCATTGTTCCTAAACCCGATGGCAGCGGAAATACTTTTTGTTGCAGTATTTCGACAAGTTCAACATAACAATCACAAAAAGATTGCAGCGAATCAGCGGGGCCGAACCAAACCCAAAAACCTCTCCAGCACCTTTCCAAAACAAGAATCAGTGCAATCTTAAAATCAGTGTAATTAACCGGAAGGAAATATCGAATATAATACCTTGCTTTATAGGCAAAAAACTTAAATTTGCGACAACAAAAATCAAATTATAATGAGTTTCAGAATAGAACACGATACCATGGGCGAGGTTCAAGTGCCTGCCGATAAATACTGGGGTGCACAAACCGAACGCTCACGCAATAACTTTAAAATTGGGCCCGAAGGTTCGATGCCTAAAGAAATTATTCATGCTTTTGGTTATTTGAAAAAAGCTGCTGCTTTGGCAAATACCGAGCTTGGTGTACTTGCTGCCGATAAAGCGGAATTAATTGCTAAAGCTTGCGATGAAATTATTGCTGGCGATTTAGATGACCAATTTCCATTGGTGATTTGGCAAACGGGTTCTGGTACGCAAAGTAACATGAACGGAAACGAAGTAATTGCAAACCGTGCTCATGTAATTAACGGTGGCGCATTGGCTGATGATAAAAAAGTGCTTCACCCGAATGATGATGTAAATAAATCGCAATCATCTAACGATACTTACCCAACTGCAATGCACATTGCAGCATATAAATTAACAGTAGAAAATACTATCCCGGGTTTAGAAACCTTACGTAATGCTTTAGCAAAAAAAGTTGAGGAATTTTCGGGTATTACCAAAACTGGCCGTACCCATTTTATGGATGCTACGCCTTTAACGCTTGGACAAGAATTTTCGGGCTACGTACAACAAATTGATAATAGTATTAGAGCAATTAAAAATGCATTAGTTATGGTTGCCGAGTTGGCTTTAGGTGGTACTGCAGTTGGTACAGGCTTAAATACACCAAAAGGTTACGATGTTTTAGTGGCACAAAAAATTGCCGAACTAACAGGTTTGCCTTTTGTAACCGCTCCGAATAAATTTGAAGCTTTAGCTGCACATGATGCAATGGTTGAGCTTTCTGGCGCTTTAAAACGTACGGCTGTAGCTTTAATGAAAGTTGCTAATGATGTACGTATGCTAAGTTCTGGACCGCGTTGTGGTATCGGCGAAATTGTTATTCCTGATAATGAACCGGGTTCATCAATAATGCCTGGTAAAGTTAATCCAACACAGCCAGAGGCTTTAACTATGGTTTGCGCTCAGGTTATCGGTAACGATGTTGCGGTTTCTGTAGGCGGTATGTCTGGTCATTTTGAGCTTAACGTTTTCAAACCTTTAATTGCAGCCAATGTTTTACAATCTGCCCGCTTAATTGGCGATGCTTGTGTTTCTTTCACTGTTAAATGTGCGGAAGGCATTACAGCAAACTTGCCTGAAATTGAAAAGCATTTACAAAACTCGTTAATGTTAGTTACAGCTTTAAACCCACATGTTGGTTATGAAAACGCTGCTAAAATTGCTAAAAAGGCACATAAAGAAAACAAAACTTTAAAAGCTGCAGCTGTAGAATTGGGCTTATTAACCAACGAACAGTTTGACGAGTGGGTAAGACCGGAAGATATGGTTGGAAGTTTAAAATAATCAGCCCAACCTGGCCTTCTCAACGGGAGGAACTTCTCTCTATCGTCTATAAAAAATGTTAGAGAATTTAAGGGTTTTAGTAAAGCAGGGCAAATCGTTCTTCGGGTACGACAGCCCCGCTTTCCAATTCAATCTTTCTCAAACCAATAAGGTTTTAAAAACCTTATTGGTTTATTAAAAGTATTTCCTTTCCAATCGGGTTTAGTAAACTTAAAATAGTGCTTAAAAAATAATCGCCTTGCGAAAAATGCTAAAAACAAAACTAAATCATTTAAAGAAATACTGGCGACTCAATTTTCGTCTCCCTATTTTCTCCTTTTTACATTTTACTTTTTACTTTCTACTTTTATTATCGGCCTGTTCTCCTCGCCCTAACATTCAAGGTAAAGGAGAAGAATTTATGCAAGGTGTTTGGAATGAAGATTCTGTTGCCTTTAGCGATAAATTAAGCAATTACACGCAACACCATTTCAAAATTTCTTGCGATTCTATCTACATAGACTTAGTAACTAAAAGCAAGTTAAATTTATACGAAGACTCTTGCTATAATAATGGTGTATGGAAAGAATATGCAAAAGGAGTTTATGCTGTAAAAGGCGATACTTTATTTGTTGGCGCAACTTTTACCCATGCAAATTATAAACAAAAAATTTCTGGTTGCTATCGTATTGGGCGCTACGACAAGAATTTCCTGATTAAGAAAAAAACAACCGACAGTTTAATTTTAGAAAGTTTAAGCGACCAACGGGAAATTGTGCTTTCTTTAAAACAAAAAATAACCTGCGTACAAAAAGAATTATAAAAATGATAATCAAATCAATTAAAAAGAAACTTACAACCATTGCAACCGTAGGTTTACTGGCTTACTTACCAATACAGGCGAACGCCTGGGGCATGATTGGACACCGCGTTGTAGGCGAAATTGCTGATAGCTACCTAAAAGCTAAAACACGTAAAGCCATTCAGGCAATATTAGGCAATGAATCTATCGCAATGTCGGCCAACTGGGGCGATTTCATTAAATCAGATTCTGCTTACAATTACCTTTATAACTGGCATTTTGTTAACCTCCCGGGAGGATTAGATAAACAAGGAGTTTACAACATTTTAGAAACAGAGAAAGCACCTAATCTTTACAACAAAATACTTGATTTAACTGCAATTTTAAAAAAGCCCGGCAGCACTGTGGAAGAAAAAAAATTAGCCTTACGTATGTTAATTCACATGGCTGGAGATTTAAGTCAGCCTATGCATGTTGCACATAAAGAAGATTTAGGCGGAAATAGAATTTCAGTGCTTTGGTTTAACGAAAAATCAAACCTTCACCGCGTTTGGGATGAGCAGTTAATCGAATACCAGCAATTAAGCTATACAGAATATACTAAAGCGATTAATCATCCATCTGCTGTTCAACTTTATAACTGGCAAAACACAACATTAAAAGATTGTATTTACGAATCGTATCAGGTTTGTTCAAAAATTTACGATAAGACAAAACCTGATTCAAAATTAAGTTACCGTTATAACTTTGATTGGGTTGAAACATTAAACGAACAATTGCTAAAAGGTGGAATACGTTTAGCAAAAATGCTAAACGATATTTACGGATAGTTAATATTAAAATCCTTCTTTTTGAAGGATTTTTTTTGTTCAAATTTTAACAAATTGAAAAAATGAAAATTTTAATGGTGTGCCTTGGCAATATTTGTCGTTCTCCTTTAGCAGAAGGTATTATGCGTCATTTATCTGATAAGGGAAATTTAAACTGGGAAATTGCTTCTGCCGGAACAGGAAACTGGCACATTGGTAAAGCACCTGATAGCAGAAGTATAGCCGCTGCAAAACATCTAGGCTTTGATATCAGCAGCCAAAAAGCGCAACAATTTAACCATAGCATGTTTGCAAAATACAATTTGATTTTTGTGATGGATAAAAACAATTTGAAGGATGTTCAAAGTTTGGCCTTAACAGATGAGGAACGTAAAAAGGTGAAACTATTTTTGGATAACGATGAAGTTACTGACCCATATTGGGATAATGCACTATTTAATCCAGTTTGTTTGCAGGTTGAAGAAAGATGCAAAGAAATTATCAAACAACTTTCTTAAATTTATCAACCTAACCAAAACCTATATGAAAAAAATTTTAGCCCTTTGTTTTATTATTATTTCGATTATTCTATTACAAAGTTTCGCAGCTCAAAAAAAACAGGCCAGAATTTTAGTTTTCTCCAAAACCAAGGGTTTTAGGCACAATTCAATAGAAACCGGAAAATTAGCCATTCAGCAACTTGGCATAAAAAATAATTTCGATGTTGATACCACTGAGAATGCAGATGTGTTTACTGAAGATAATTTAAAAAAATATGCTTCGGTTGTGTTTTTAAGTACAACCGGTGATGTTTTAAATGATAAGCAACAAATAGCATTTGAAAGATATATACAAGCAGGAGGAGGTTTTGTTGGCATACATGCCGCAACAGATACCGAGTATGATTGGCCTTGGTATGGTAAGCTTGTAGGTGCTTATTTTATCAGCCATCCTGAAGTACAGGAAGCACGTTTTGTTATTAAAGATAAAAACCATCCCTCAACAAAATTTTTTACCGATTCTGTTTGGATGCACAAAGATGAGCTTTACAACTTTAAGAACATCAATCCAGATTTAAAGGTGCTGATTTCTATTGATGAAAATTCATATAAAGGTGGGAAAAATGGAGCCTTCCACCCCTTTAGCTGGTACCATAATTTCGATGGAGGTAGAGCCTTTTATACATCAATGGGGCATACAAAAGAATGTTGGACTGAAGAGAAATTCCTGAATCATTTATTAGGCGGCATAAAATACGCTATTGGAAATCAAAAGAGCTTAAACTATAAAAAAGCAGTTTCAAAATTTTAACAAACAAAAAGGGCTAACTGATATCAGTTAGCCCTTTTTGTCTTGATTGCTGTATTCTATTTATCTAAAATAACAACACCTTTAGCTTCAAAAGCAAGTTCCTTTTTTGGGTCGGTTATTTTTGCAATCTCTTCAGGCGATTTTTTAGCGTCTTCAGCATAATGTTTTAAGGTTTCAACTGATATAGTTTGCTTTTTAGCAATACCATCTAAAACAACATCTTTACCAACAATATCCATCGGCATAAAAAAAGCATAATCTTTAAAGGTTACACGCATTGGCTCTCCATTTGGTGTTTCCAATGTCATCCAGCAACCTTTCTTTTTGCAAACCTCAACCACTTTGCCTTTAATCTTCATATCAGCAACATTTTTATTGCCCATCGATGATTCAATTTTAGCTACGGTTTTGATATCGCCAGGTGTTACAGCTGCTCCAAATTTTTGACCTTTAAAATCAGCTTGGGCAAATGTTACTGCTGCAAATAGGCAAAAACTCAAGCTTAGGATAATCTTTTTCATAATAATATTTTTTCAGTATTTGGTTTATAATTTATTCGGTTAATTATCTGCTACAAAGTTATTTAAATTTTTGTCTAAATAATATAAAGCAAAAAAAATCCTCGCTAGCTCTCACTAACGAGGAAAATCATCCCTATTGTTATAGATCACATCCCATGATGTACAACACAATGTATTAGGCAACTTCCAATCCAAATTTTAAAAATCGTAAATTTACATTGCAACACATTGTAAATGAATACATTGTATAAAATAATTAAATATACCAAACAGTAAATCAATTGGGGATGTGAGGAATATATTCTCTGTATTGTGGAAATTTGTGGATTGCATTCCTCTTCTTTTAATTTAATTTATCCAAAAATTAACCCAAAAACATCTTCAATCTTGCTAACAGCCTTAATTTCTAGGTTATATTTTTTGGCATCAATACCTTTTAAATTATATTTTGAGATATAAATGGTTTCAAAACCTAGTTTATCTGCTTCGGCTATGCGCTGTTCTATTCTATTTACTGCCCTAATTTCTCCAGACAAACCAACTTCGGCAGCAAAACAGTTTTTGCTCGATACCGGAATATCCTGATGGGAAGAAATAATTGCAATTAAAACGGCTAAATCTATTGCAGGATCTTCTACTCGAATTCCGCCGGCAATATTAAGAAACACATCTTGAGCACTCAGCCTAAATCCGCATCGTTTCTCTAAAACTGCCAAAAGCATATTCATACGTTTGGTATCAAAACCGGTAGCCGAGCGTTGTGGCGTTCCATAGGCAGCCTGGCTAACCAAAGCCTGCGTTTCTATCAACATTGGCCTTGCGCCTTCCAACATTGCCGCAATGGCTATTCCGCTTAATTCTTCATCGCGTTGCGAAAGTAGAATTTCGGAAGGATTAGAAACCTCTCTTAGACCGCTTCCTTGCATTTCGTATATCCCAAGTTCTGCAGCTGCACCAAAGCGATTTTTTATCGAACGTAAAATACGGTAAACGTGATGCCTGTCGCCTTCAAACTGTAAAACCGTATCAACCATGTGCTCCAAAATTTTCGGACCAGCAATCGCACCATCTTTTGTAATATGACCAATCAAAAAAACTGGTGTACCGGTTTCTTTAGCAAAACGAAGCAGTTCTGCAGTACATTCTCTAACCTGAGAAACACTTCCTGGTGTAGAATCGATATGTGCAGAATGTAAAGTTTGTATAGAATCGACAACTACAATATCAGGTTCAAGAATTTCTATTTGCTTAAATATATTTTGGGTTGATGTTTCTGTTAATATGTAGCAATTAGATGACGGATTTTCGGTAATTCTTTCCGCCCGCATCTTTATTTGTTGCTCGCTTTCTTCACCAGAAACATATAAAAGTTTTTTACCTTTCAAATTTAAAGCAAGTTGCAACATCAGTGTAGATTTACCAATTCCAGGTTCACCACCAATTAATATCAACGAACCTTCAACCAAACCACCGCCTAAAACCCTATCTAGTTCTTTGTCATTAGTAGATATTCGTCTTTCTACAGATTGTTCTATTTCATCAACCTTGCTTGGTTTATTAACTTTTCTTCCGGTAGTTTCGTTTTTCCAGGTTGGTACAGAGGCTGGCGTTTTTTCAACAATTTCCTCTACAAAGGTATTCCATTGATTGCAAGAAGGACATTTACCAAGCCATTTTGCAGATTCGTACCCACAACTCTGACAGAAATATGCAGTTTTAGATTTTGCCAATTGATTTTAGATTTTAGATTTACGAATTTAAATTTAAACGGCTTTAAATTCTGTAATATTTTTGAACATGATTTAGGCGAGTAAGGCTTTAATAAATCATGGAAAAACAAAAAGCCTGATTAATAAAAACCAGGCTTTCTGCTAAATGTATTTTAAATTAAAGTTTTATTTCTTCGTCTTTGGAAGATATAAAATGAAACTCAGTTAAGTAATATGCTGATTGTGCTTTAACTTTAATCCATTGGCCATATTTAAAGAACCAACGGCGCTGAAGATTGAAAACACCTTTTGTAATGTAAGCTTCGATATATGGATGTACACAAAGTGTAATTCCTTTTTCATTTTGCTCACGTAAAATATAATTCAGGTTATTTTCAATATCATCCATTAAAACAATACTTGCTTTAATTTCTCCGGTCCCATCGCAGGCCGGACATTTTTCTACCGTAACAATATTCATTTCCGGACGAACACGTTGTCTGGTAATTTGAACCAAACCAAATTTACTTGGAGGTAAAATGGTATGTTTCGCTCTATCCAATAACATCAGCTCACGCAAATAATCGAATAGTATTTTACGGTTTGTTGGCTTGTGCATATCAATAAAATCGATAACTACAATGCCGCCCATATCACGCAAGCGCAACTGACGGGCAATTTCTTTAGCCGCTTCTTTATTTACCTGTAAAGCATTTTCCTCTTGGTTTTCTTTACTGGCAGTGCGGTTTCCACTATTCACATCTATAACGTGAAGTGCTTCGGTATGCTCTACAACTAGGTAAGAACCACCTGGTAAGTTTACTGTTTTGCCAAAAGCATTTTTGATTTGCTTTTCTATTCCAAAATGGTCGTATATAGGTTCCTTTTGCTTATAAAGTTTCACAATTTTTTCCATTTCCGGAGAAATATCATGCACATAAGAACGAATATCATCGTACAATTCTGGTGTACTCACATAAACGTTTGTAAAATCAGGATTCAGAATATCACGTATCAACGTTGATGATCTGTCCATTTCGCCCCAAACCCTTTTTGAAGGTTCGGCAGTAGGAAGTTTTTTAATAAATGTTTCCCATTTAGCAATTAAATCTAAAAGATCTTTTTGCATTTCGGCAACACCTCTTCCTTCGGAAACGGTTCTGATAATTACCCCAAAATTTTGAGGCTTAATACTTTCGATAATCTTTTTTAAACGATTACGTTCAGTATTACTTTTTATTTTTTTTGATATGGAAATGGTATTGGAGAATGGCACCAGTACCACATATCTGCCGGCAATTGATAGATCGGAACTTAAACGCGGTCCTTTAGTAGAAATAGGTTCTTTTGCAATTTGCACTGGCAAAAGCATATTTTTACTTAGCACATCAGATATTTTACCAGCCTTGTTTATATCGGCTTCGAGTTTTAAATTATCTAATAATGTGCCTGTAACCGAGCCATTTCGCTTGATCTTCGTTAGCTTGATTAAAGATTGTACCTGCGGGCCCAAATCAAAATAATGCAAAAAAGCATCTTTCTCATAACCAACATCCACGAAAGCAGCATTCAGGCCGGGCATAATTTTTTTAATGCGACCCAAATAAATATCGCCTACGGCGTAGTTATTATTGATTTGTTCTTTATGAAGCTCAACAAGTTGTTTGTCTTCAATCAATGCTATGGTAACTCCGGCAGGAGTCGAATTGATAATTAATTCTTTTACCAACAGCTACAGATTTAAGGCTTTCGCCTATTAACAAATGGATAGTATATAAGAACACAGTGATACAGCCCTAACGTTATACGAAAGAAAATCTTGTATAAGTATTTAAACCTCACAGTACAACTATGAGGTTTAAACAGGCTAAATCAAATAAGAAATTATTTTTTCTTATGTCTGTTTTTTCTTAAACGTTTTTTACGTTTGTGGGTAGCCATTTTATGTCTTTTTCTTTTTTTACCGCTTGGCATAATTTTAAGTTTTAAATGTTTTTATTAATCCGTTAATTAATTTTTATTCTTTAGTTCAGCAACCTTCTTATCGATAAAAGATGATAAAGTTGGATTTGCCGCTAATTTTTTGCTTTTTAAATAAGCTTCTACAGCTTCTTTATTTTTGTCTAAATTTTCTAAAGCCGTAGCTAAATAAAAATAGGCTTCAGGTGTTGGTGCTGTTGTAATAACCGTATTAAAACGTGGTATTGCTTTATCAAACTGACCTGATTTAATAGAGAATAAACCAAGATTCATGTTTGCTTTTACGTTTTTAGATTCTTTAGCAACCACTTCAAGCAACATTGCAATACCTTGCATTGGTGCGCCTAAGCCGTTTACTATAGTTACGCCTAATCCTGTTTTCGCATCTATATTTTCTTTGTCTAATTCTAGTGCTTTTTTGAAAGATACATTTGCTTTTTGCAACAACGCAGGCTGTGCTAAACTATCTTGTGTGCTTTCAAAAGCCTTTAAAAATTTGTTACCAGATGCCAACCAGCTAGCTGTAGATGGCTTTGCTTCTGCAACAACTTCTAAATAAAGTGCCGATGGTGTTATCTGTTCAACATCATCCCATTTCTGGGCAAGTTGTTGTGCAAACTCAACCTTTTCATCACCTTTTGCACCTTTAAAGCTGTTCTCTAAGTTTGTAATATCTTTAGCAAGGCTTTGATTTATTACATTTTTAGCAGCTGTAGAGGTTTGTTCAATCGTTAAACCAGAGGTTGATGGTACACCTTGCTGAGCAATCTGACCAGCTGCAGGCATTTTACCATTCTCTTCTGTAGGCTTAACTAAACCTTTAATATCTCTTGTAAATAAGAAAGCAACAAGCAATAAAATCGCTCCGATAATGATGGTTTGTTTTAATCTGATGCTACTATTCACAATAATATGGCTTAGGCTTCTACTTTAATTTTCTTTGAGTTACTTTTTACTTTATCAACAAATACTTTTGCTGGTTTAAAGCTCGGTACAAAATGTTCAGGGATAATTATTGCAGTGTTTTTAGAGATGTTTCTAGCAGTTTTTTGCGCTCTCTTTTTAACAACAAAGCTTCCGAAGCCTCTAACATAAACATTTTCTCCGCCAATCATACTCGTTTTGATAACCTTGAAGAATGCCTCAACTGTTTCCTGCACATCAACCTTCTCAATTCCGGTTTTTGTTGATATTTCTGAAATAATATCTGCCTTAGTCATATTTTATTATTTATAATGTATTGTGTATTTTAATATTATCACTGATTTGGGGTTGCAAAAGTATTGCTTTTTAATGAGATAGGGAAATAAAAGATGATTTTTTTATCTATGCGCTTATCAGAGTATTGCAACTTTTTCTTAAAACCAATTATTAGCCCGTAATTTGCACTGATGACATTCCAAAATGAAATTATAAACTGGTATTTAGCCAATAAAAGAGATTTGCCCTGGAGACACACAAACGATGCTTACACGATATGGCTTTCAGAAATAATTTTGCAACAAACAAGGGTAGAACAAGGCCTGCCTTACTTTAATAAGTTTTTATCCAATTTTCCAACCGTTAACGATTTTGCAAACGCTACCGAAGCTAAGGTTTTACAACTTTGGCAAGGTTTGGGTTATTATTCTCGTGGCAGAAACATGCACGCCACAGCCCAAATCGTACTAAATGAACATAAAGGAATTTTTCCAACAAGCTACCATGAATTAATCAAACTTAAAGGTGTTGGTGAGTATACCGCAGCGGCAATTTCGTCGTTTTCTTCGGGCGAAGCTAAAGCTGTTGTGGATGGGAATGTATTTAGGGTTTTAGCAAGGTATTACGGCATCGATACTCCAATAAACACGCCAAAAGGCAAAAAAGATTTTTTCAATCTTGCTAATGATTTGCTTTACATACCCGACCCGGCTTTGTATAATCAGGCAATAATGGAGTTTGGAGCAATTCAATGCAAACCTAAATCTCCAAATTGTGCGGTTTGCCCGCTAAATTTAGATTGCCATGCGCTTAGAAAAAATATCGTAAATCAGCTCCCTGTTAAACTTCCAAAAGCTGAAAAAAAATTTAGATATTTAAATTATTTCGTATGCATTGCAGATGGCAAAATTTTGGTTCGCGAACGACAAAAAGGAGATATCTGGCAACATTTGTATGATTTTCCCTCAATTGAAACAGCGCATATTCCAGATAGCAATGATGAAAATTTTATAAAATCAGTGAAAGAAGAATATGGAGAAACTGCAGCGGTTAAGCTGGTAAGTTATAAGAAGCATGTATTAACTCACCAAATAATCCATGTTCAATTTTTTGCTTTAAAAAATTATATCTTTAACTTTAATAAACAAAAGGAACTTAATTGGGTTTCTTTTAATAGCTTGGATGAATTACCAAAACCTAATGTAATCAGAACTTTTATTGAGGAATTTTCTGAAAGCATTTTGAAGACTTAACTAACCTTCTTTTAAAGGTTTTTTGGTTCAACTGAGTTGAAAACTAACCAAAAAAATTTTTTATGTCTGGAATTAACAAAGTTATTTTAGTTGGACATTTGGGCAAAGACCCTGAAGTTCGGCACTTAGATGGAGGCGTTACAGTAGCAAGCTTTCCTTTAGCCACATCTGAAACATACAATAAAGACGGCAAGCGGGTAGAACAAACTGAATGGCATAATATCGTTTTATGGAGAGGTTTGGCTGAGGTTGCTTCGAAATATTTGCAAAAGGGAAAGTTAGTTTACATTGAAGGAAAGCTTAGAACCCGTTCTTTTGAAGATAAAGAAAAAGTAAAGAAATACGTAACCGAGATTGTTGCCGAAAACTTTACAATGCTAGGTAGAAAAAGCGATTTTGAACCAGGGCAAGCCACAAATCATAGTCAACCGAATTCAGAAACTAAAATAGAGGATGAGTTTACAATAAGATCAGGCGATGAAAGTGGTGATTTACCATTTTAACTAACATATAAACGCAAAAAGGCAGCTTTCATAAGAAAGCTGCCTTTTTTTATGAATACAATACTACTCTACCGTAACCGATTTGGCAAGATTTCTTGGCTGATCAACATTACAACCACGCATTACTGCAATGTGGTAAGATAACAACTGAAGCGGAATAGTTGCTAACAGCGGTAAAAATGCTTCGTCAGCATCCGGAATTTCAATGCAGTAATCTGCCATTTTCTTAACCTCAGTATCGCCTTGCGTAACAATTGCAATAACCTTTCCTTTACGGGCTTTTACCTCTTGAATATTACTGATTACCTTTTCGTACGATGAATTTTGTGTTGCAATAAACACAACCGGCATTTCCTCGTCAATTAATGCGATTGGACCGTGTTTCATTTCTGCCGCAGGATAACCTTCAGCATGTATGTACGATATCTCTTTAAGTTTTAATGCACCTTCCAACGCTACAGGAAAGCCGCTACCCCTTCCTAAGAACAGGCAGTTTCTAGAATCCTTTATTTTCTCTGCAACTTCTTTAATTAATTCATTTGACTCTAAAGCAACCTGAATTTTATCAGGTACACTTTCTAACTCAGTTAATAAATTAATCATTTTAGATTGTGTGATGGTACCTTTCTGCTGTGCTATGTAAAAAGCCATCAATGTAAGTGCTGTAACCTGGGCGGTAAATGCTTTTGTAGAAGCTACGCCAATTTCAGGCCCAGCATGAGTGTAAACACCAGCGTGAGACAAGCGTGGAATAGATGCTCCGGCCACATTACAAATTCCAAAAATGGTTGCACCTTTTTCTTTCGCCATTTCGATTGCGGCCATTGTATCGGCAGTTTCGCCAGATTGAGAAATTGCAATTACAACATCCTTTTCAGATATGATTGGGTTTCTATATCTAAATTCAGAAGCATACTCAACCTCAACCGGTATACGAGCATATTCTTCAATTAAATACTCACCCACCAACCCAGCATGCCATGATGTACCACAGGCAACAATAATAATCCTGTCAACGTTCTTTAACTTCTCTACAAACTCTTTTATACCGCCAAGTTGTACTTTACCTTCCTCAGGATAAATACGACCACGCATACAATCCTTAACAGAACGTGGTTGCTCATAAATTTCTTTCAGCATAAAGTGGTCAAAGCCACCTTTTTCTAACATTTCCAGTTTCAACTCAAGCTCTTGAATTAAAGGGGTTTGTACAACGTTATCGATATGTTTAACAAGTAAATCACCTTTGGTAACTAAAGCAATTTCATTATCGTTAAGGTAGATTACATTTTTAGTGTATTCGATAATTGGCGTAGCATCAGATGCGATAAAATATTCGCCTTTGCCTACACCAATAACCATTGGACTGCCTTTTCTGGCAGCAATTAAACGCTCTGGGTTTTCCTTATCCATGATAACGATGGCGTAAGCACCGCTAACCTCGTGTAAAGCCAATCTAACAGCCTCAAATAAATCAATTTGCTCAATTTTTTGAATCTCTTCAATCAGGTGAATTAAAACTTCAGTATCTGTATCACTATTAAATTCGTGACCACGACCTATAAGTTCCTCTTTAATAGTTGCATAATTTTCGATTATACCATTGTGGATGATAGACAACTGACCGTTATTTGAAGTGTGGGGATGTGAATTACGGTCAGATGGAACGCCATGTGTAGCCCATCTGGTGTGGCCCATTGCAATATTTCCAGATTTATCTTTGTTTTCTGCAAATTCTTCGAGAGCAGCAACTTTACCTACCTTTTTGTAGATATGTTCACCGTTATCATTCATTATTGCAATTCCTGCGCTATCGTAACCACGATACTCTAATCTTTTCAGACCTTTTAAAACGATTGGCCAAGCATCTCTATAGCCAATGTAACCTACTATTCCACACATGTTTTTATAAATATATGTGGCAAATATAACAAACAAACGTTTGTTTTAATCAATCATCAATATTTTAGAAATTTAATCCAAAAAAAAACCTTACCTACTGAGCAGATAAGGTTTTTAAAGAAAAATTATTTTGCTTAATTCATTTTTGTATAGTAAATATTGAGCTTTAGGCGATTTGTAGGATTACCAAAAGTTCCAACAACTGCTCTTGATGCAGTGGTAGTCGTTCTTGACAAACCCAGATTTACAGATGTTGCTGTTAAAGATTCAGGTGCAATGAAAGTACCATAATCAGTTTTTGTTCCGTCAATTAAATCCTGAATATATGCCGTAATATTAAAAACGTATCTGTTTTTTAATGAGTCGTAATATCCACCAAAAGCTGCATCAGTTTTCGCTCTAGGGTCTCCGCTGTAGTTAGATGCAGACTGATCTCGATCAGGTACGTTTACTTCTTGCTGTGCAATATCCCAACGGTATAAAGATAATCTTTGAGATGGCGCAAAAGGTGCAGCAAATGTTCCTGCGCTTAAATCTAAAACTAATTCTGCCTTATTAATAACTGCTTTACCATAAACAGTTGTAAAGTTTTTTAGGTTCGGAAAAGAAATCTTTGTTCTAACGCCAGCTAAACCTTGTAAATAAGTTACACCATATTGAACCGTTGGATTATCCAATTGCGTTTGTACTGCAGTACCGCTGTAATCATGTTTAATATTGGCTGTAACAGTATTTGCTGATGCAATTGCAAAGTTTTTTGATAAAGTATCTATACCATTTGTAGTATTTGGTTTCCTGTAAACTAATTGCAAATAAGAATTTGAGCCTGCAAAATCTAAAAATGCAACACCACCTGTTCCTGTTGATGATGTTTTATTAACCTCAGCATACAAACCCTTAAAATATTCTATAAATTTTTCAGCTGTAGATGTACTGGTAGCAGGCAAAGCCAAAATAGTATTTTGGATAAACGCTTTGTTTAAAGGAATTCTGATTTGAGGTGTCATTGTCCTTATCGTATCATTTTTACTAGCTACAACTTCAGTAACCTTAACTTTAGTATTAGGAAAAATCTTATTATTAAAATTACCTAATAAAGTAGAATTATGCGGAAGTGCATCAGAAGATTTGTACTTGGTAATCTTATTAGTTAACTGATAAACATCAATACTATATTTAGATGTAGCAGTATCGCCATAAAACTGCGGAGCTAGGTTAAGTACCAATACTGCAGAATCTAGTGTTGCAGAGGTAAAATCTAAGCTTGTTTCAGTTCCCGGAAGTGAAACAGTCATCCCGACGTTCGATTCGGTTTTACCAAAAATCGGATCAACCATATAACCAAGAGGATGAGCAGATAACATAGATGTTGTTAAATCTGGTTCTCTTACGGTTTGGGAAGTAACCAATTGATCGTTAACAAGAGTGCCTTGAATCGCCGAATTTGGATCTACATCTAAACCAACTCCATCAGGATTTTTACAAGACGCAAAAAGAAAAAGACCTATCAACAGGGTTAATAAGTCTTGTTTTATAAATTTCATATTTAAAAATAATAATGCCTATTTAAGCTACAGAAACCAATTCTTCATTTGAAATCTCCTCGTAGAAAGTATAGAAGTTTTCAAAATTTTCGGTTAAGTTATAAGCTAAAGTTGGCTTATTTGAATCTTTAACAAATTTTAACATAGCCGCATCAAGGTTTTCATCTGCTAAAACTACTGCATCAGAATGTGTTATAGCGCCCATGTGCAAACTATTAACATCAGCACCTTCATAAGCTTTAGTATCTTCTTCAGTCATGTTTGCCATTACAGCCTTTTTAGAAAAATTCTCATTTAATTTCTCTGTAAAACCATCTTCATAAACCGAATAAACAACTCTAGAGTTTTTAAACGTAGGGTCGTTTTTGTAAGTAGTTTTGATATAAGCAGGAACTAGAGAACTCATCCAACCATGGCAATGAACAATGTCCGGAGCCCATCCTAATTTCTTTACTGTTTCTAATGCGCCTTTGCAGAAGAAAATAGTGCGCTCATCGTTATCGTCGAAAAATTTTCCGCTTGCATCTCTGAATACCTGCTTACGCTGAAAATATTCTTCATTATCCAAGAAGTAAACCTGCATACGTGCCGCAGGGATTGAAGCTACCTTAATAATTAAAGGGTTATCATTGTCATCAATAATGATGTTCATTCCAGATAAGCGAATTACTTCGTGTAAACGATTTCTTCTCTCATTTATATTACCAAACTTCGGCATAAGAATACGGATTTCGAATCCTTTTTCTTGCATAGCCTGCGGTAATTGACGAGTAATTTCAGAAATTTTAGTAAGCTCGAGGAAAGGCGACATCTCGTGTGTAACAATCAGCAGCTTCGTTTTTGCCATCTCCATATTTTAGAAAAATATTATGTTAATTAAAAGATAATGAGCTGCAAAGATAAGAATAATAATACTATTTATCAATATAACAAGTATTTGTTTGCTTAGTTTTAGATTAATTTACACCTTTATGCCTTTAATTTAGATTGTCGGAATTGGAAATATTCAAAACAAAAGACGCACTTAAAGCTTACCTCAAACCTTTAAAAGCATCAGGAAAAATAATTGCACTTGTGCCTACTATGGGCGCATTGCATAACGGCCATATTTCGTTGATTAAGCTTGCACAAGAAAATGCCGATATCATTATTTGCAGCATTTTTGTTAATCCAACTCAATTTACAGATCCGAAGGATTTAGAAAAATACCCAAGACCTATCGAACATGATTTGGCCATGTTAGAAAATGCAGGATGCAATGGTGTTTTCATGCCAGATGTTACAGAGATGTATCCATCTGATAAAACCGAACACTGGCACATAGATTTAGGCAGAGCCGAATTTTTATTAGAAGGTGAATTTAGAAAAGGTCATTATCAAGGTGTTACCCAAATCGTTAAAAAGCTTTTTGATGCCGTAGAGCCCAATATTGCTATGTTTGGGCAAAAGGATTTTCAGCAGGTGTTAATGATAAAAAATATGCTGACTCATTTCAACTTACCTATTAAGATTTTTACCTGCCCAATTATCCGTGAAGATGATGGCCTGGCCATGAGCAGCCGAAACATTCACTTGTCGGCATCTGATAGAACTCATGCACTCGTGCTCAACAAATCTCTCCAATTTGTTTTAGATAACTATAATAACTATTCCTTAACCGAACTTCAGGAAAAAGCAAAAAACTTTTATAATGGAATTAAAGATGTAGAATTAGATTATTTTGTAATAGCTAATGGAGATACATTAGAGCCTGCAACTTCAAAAAATGAAAAAAATCAGGTAGCTTTAGTTGCTGCAAAAGTTGGTACAACAAGATTGATTGATAATATGATTATTAATTAATGATTGAATGATATGATATTCGAAAATACATAATATCATTAGTTGATTAATTCCTTAATTCAAATTCAAATCGTTCTGTAATTCTATCATTTCATTAATTCTCTAATTCATTATTACTAACTTTGCAAAATGGTTATCACAATATTAAAATCGAAAATACACCGTGTTAGGGTTACACAAGCCGAATTAAATTATGTTGGCAGTATAACGATTGATGAAGATTTAATGAATGCAGCGAATATTATCGCTAACGAGAAAGTTCAGATTGTAAATAATAATAATGGTGCTCGTTTCGAAACTTATGTTATAAAAGGCGAACGTGGCACAGGTACAATTTGTTTAAATGGTGCTACCGCCCGGTTAGCACAACTTGGAGATGTACTTATTATTATGTCTTACGGTTCTTTACCAATTGATGAAGCAAAAAAGTACAATCCTATTTTGGTTTTTCCTGATGATAACAACCATTTGCTAAAATAAATGATTTGATACTCGACCTAAAGACAGCATTAAAATATATCATCCTGTTTTTAATAGGTGTAGGAGTTCTATATTTAGCTTTTAAAGGTCAGGATTTAGCCAGAATATGGCAGGAAATTAAAACTGCTAATATTTTTTGGATTTTCATTTCAGCTTTTACCGTGTGGATAGCTAATTTTTTAAGAGCACTTAGATGGCAAATGCTGTTTCAATCCATCGATTACAAGGTAACGTTAAAAAATGCTTATCACGGTGTAATGATTGGCTATCTTGCTAATCTTGCGCTACCAAGGTTCGGAGAAATCGGGAGATGTTCTATTATTAATAAAACCCATGGCGTTCCAATGTTTTCATCCATCGGAACCGTAATTACAGAAAGACTTTTTGATATTTTAGCTTTATTTCTAAGCGCATTAATTCTATTAATATTTCAGTATAATCTAATTTCCAATTTTCTTCACGAAAATATTTATCAGTCCATAGCAAACAAAATTTCCTCATTAAATTACTTTTGGATTATCGTAACTGCTTTAGCATTTATTCTTGTTGTAATTGTTCTGATATATTTTTTAAGACAAAAATTCAACACAAAATTTTTAAAAATTATTGTCGGCTTACGTCAAGGATTTAGTTCATACGGAAAACTTCAGCAAAAAGCATTATTTCTTTTTTATACGATAGCCATCTGGCTGTGTTACTTTGTTTCGATGTATACTTGCTTTTTTGCACTCGAAGAAACTTCAACACTACCGGTTAATGCTGCTTTTACGGCAATAGTATTTTCCGGTTTCGCAATGGTTGCTCCCGTTCAGGGTGGTATTGGTGTATTCCATTGGATGGTTGCACAATCTTTAGTGCTTTATAATTTGCCGTTTAAAGATGGCTTAGCTTATGCAACCATTATTCATTCATCACAATTGCTCTTAACACTTTTATTAGGAACCTTAAGTTTATTAGCGGTTTTTATGGTCAAGAGAAATACATCAAAAGAAAGATAATTATATTTTATCTGTTTCACAGCTTCTCCTCATAAATAATACTATGCAACCATAGTATTTTTGAACTATAAACCCTACATTTGAATTACTAACCTTTTATAGATAAATGTTATGCATTTCGAATTAAATGAAGAACAATTAATGATACAACAGGCTGCCCGCGATTTTGCGCAGCAAGAATTAAAGCCTGGAGTTATAGAACGAGATGAACACCAAAAATTCCCGACAGAACAAGTTAAAAAACTTGGTGAATTGGGTTTTTTAGGGATGATGGTTGATCCAAAATATAATGGAAGCGGTTTGGATGCAATTTCCTACGTTTTAGTAATGGAAGAGCTATCAAAAATCGATGCTTCTGCATCTGTTGTAGTTTCTGTTAATAATTCACTGGTTTGTTACGGCCTTGAAGCCTACGGTAGCGAAGAACAGAAAGAAAAATACCTTAAACCTTTAGCATCCGGAGAGAAAATCGGAGCATTTTGCCTTTCTGAACCTGAAGCCGGATCTGATGCAACTTCTCAGCGAACAACTGCAGAAGATAAAGGCGATTACTATTTGCTAAATGGAACTAAAAACTGGATTACCAATGGTGGCACCGCATCTACCTATTTAGTTGTTGCCCAAACCCATCCCGAGCTTAGGCATAAAGGCATTAACGCATTTATTGTAGAAAAAGGTGCCGAAGGATTTACAATTGGCCCTAAAGAAAATAAGCTGGGTATACGTGGCTCAGATACACATTCTTTAATGTTTAATGATGTTAAGGTGCCCAAAGAAAATAGAATTGGCGAAGATGGTTTCGGGTTTAAATTTGCCATGAAAACTTTAGAAGGCGGCAGAATCGGAATTGCTGCGCAAGCTTTAGGCATTGCACAGGGTGCATTCGAATTGGCAACTCAATATGCAAAAGAACGTAAATCTTTTGGCAAGCCGATTTCAGAACATCAGGCTATTGCCTTTAAACTTGCAGATATGGCTACACAAATTGAGGCTGCCCGATTATTGGTTTACAAAGCTGCGTGGCTCAAAGACCAGGGTTTACCATACACTCAAGCAGGTTCAATGGCAAAATTGTATGCTTCGAAAGTTGCTATGGATGTAACGGTAGAAGCCGTTCAGGTGCACGGCGGCTATGGCTTTGTGAAAGAATATCACGTAGAACGATTAATGCGTGACGCAAAAATTACTCAGATTTACGAAGGAACTTCTGAAATTCAGAAAATGGTAATTTCAAGAGAAGTGATTAGATAGCCTTAAGGGCAATGTAAAAGAAAATGTAGATTAATGCAAAATGAGTAATGTAAGATGGATAATGGAATTTCATTTGCCATCTTACATTTCCCCTCCTACATCTTCCCTCTTACATTTTCCATCCTCACCTATTCTTTCTCTCCTGCAATTGCACCGAATACTGCTTTAATCAACGCTACCACAATTGCTAAAAATGCTGCAGCAAAAAAACCAGTTGTATTAAAAGAAGTCATCATGCTGTCTACTAATAAAATCATTAGTACCGTTATAATGAAAGACATTAACCCAAGGGTAAGAAAATTAACCGGGAAGGTTAAAAGCCTTAAAATAAAACCGATGGTTGCATTTGCAAGTGCAATTAAAACTGCCGCTATAATTGCACTTCCGTAACCATCAACAGTTACGCCCGGAACAAGTTTTGCACCAATAAAAACCGCTAATCCCATTAAAAGGATTTCAATAATTAGTCTCATAAAGTTTAATTTAGTAAAATGTTAAAATCAATTAAATATTTGTTTTTTGCGTTGTTGGTTATAAATTTAACTTCTTGCACGAATACAAACAACAATATTGTCATTAAGTTTTCGCCAGATAGTAATTTAATTATCCTCAACAAAATAGATAAAAAAAGCATCTATCAGGTTAAAAACGATTTGAAACAAAATTTAGACTCATCAAATTTAGTTTCGGTGGTTTGCATACCAGGCGAATTAGATAGTTTACAAGATGAAGAAACTATTTCAGGTAAATTAACACTTGCAGGCGACTCCTTAATTTTTGCACCTGATAAGCCTTTTCTAAAAGGAAAATCATATTTAGTTGAAAGCTATCTCGGTACATCTTTTGCAGATAGAAACAAACTATTTAAAGGCACAATAAAACATAATCTTAAGCCCCAAACTCAATTGCTGAAAAGATGATTTAAGATGTAAAATACTGTATAAGAGTTTGATTATTTCCAAAATAGTTGTACATTTGCATCGTAATCGAAGAAAAGAGAAGGGGACCATGTCCCCTTTTTCTGTGAAATCAGGTTAAAATATGCAGGTAGAAAAGAGAGTTACAGCACTCATAGAGGAAAAAATTGCAGACAGGCCAGAACTATTTTTGGTTGAAGTGAAAATGTTGCCAAACAATAAATTAATTATCCATGTTGATGGCGACCAGGGCATAAGCATACAGGATTGTGTAGCCATTAGCAGGCATGTTGGTTTTCATCTCGAAGAAGAAAATACAATAGAGCAAGCTTACAATTTAGAAGTTTCATCTCCAGGTGTAGGCGAGCCATTAAAACTCATCCGCCAGTATAATAAAAACATTGGCCGTTCGGTTGGAATTAAACTTAAAGACGGACAAAAGAAAGAGGGTAAGCTTTTATCGGTTACAGAGAATGAATTACTGATTGAAGAATCGGTTAAACAAAAAGGCAAAAAAGCGGTTTCAGTAGAAACAACTGTTCCGTTTAATGATATAATAGAAACAAGTGTGTTAATTTCATTTAAGTAAAAATGAGTACTACAACAATTAATTTAATTGACTCTTTTCAGGAGTTTAAAGATTTCAAAAATATAGATCGCCCAACGGTGATTAGTGTGTTGGAAGAAGTTTTTCGTAGCATGTTACGTAAAAAATACGGAACAGACGAAAACTGTGACGTGATTGTGAATCCAGATAATGGGGATTTAGAAATCTGGAGAACGAGAAAGGTGATGGAGGATGGATTTTCTGAAGATGATGATTTAGAAATTGAACTTGCAGAAGTTTCTAAACTTGATAGTACTTTAGAGGTTGGTGATGACTACATTGAACAAATTACTTTAGAGAGTTTTGGTCGCAGAGCAATTTTAGCCGCTCGCCAAACATTAGTTTCTAAAGTTTTAGAATTAGAGAAAGACGAAATTTTCAAGAAATATAAAGATCGCGTTGGCGAAATTATTACAGGTGAGGTTTACCAGGTTTGGAAAAAAGAAACTTTAGTTTTGGATGATGAAGGCAACGAACTTTTGATGCCGAAAACTGAGCAAATTCCTGCAGATTATTTCAAAAAAGGAGATTCTGTAAGAGCAGTAATTTCTAAAGTAGAAATGATTAACGCTAACCCGAAAATTATCATTTCAAGAACAGCACCAGAATTTTTGCAACGTTTATTTGAGCAAGAAGTTCCGGAAATTTTTGATGGCTTAATTACCATCAAGAAAATTGTTCGCGAACCGGGAGAACGTGCTAAAGTGGCTGTAGAATCGTATGATGACCGTATTGACCCGGTTGGAGCATGCGTGGGCATGAAAGGTTCACGTATTCACGGTATCGTTCGCGAATTGAAAAACGAAAATATTGACGTGATTAATTTCACAAATAACATTTCATTATATATTACCCGTGCTTTAAGCCCGGCAAAAATTACCTCTATTAAATTAGATGATGAAACTAAACATGCATCGGTTTACTTAAAACCAGATCAGGTTTCATTGGCAATTGGCCGTGGCGGACACAACATTAAATTAGCCGGCAAATTAAGCGGTTATGAAATTGATGTTTATCGCGAAGCAGGTGAAGAAAGTGATGAAGACGTTGATTTAGAAGAATTCTCAGATGAGATTGATAGCTGGATCATCGATGAATTAAAGGCTATCGGTTGCGATACCGCTAAAAGTGTATTAGCA
Source organism: Pedobacter sp. Leaf132 (assembly GCF_920984695.1). NCBI lineage: Bacteria > Pseudomonadati > Bacteroidota > Sphingobacteriia > Sphingobacteriales > Sphingobacteriaceae > Pedobacter > Pedobacter sp. Leaf132. Next base: position 236,574 of record NZ_CAKLBO010000004.1, read on the forward strand.
CTTACAGTGGAAGATTTGGTAAAACGCACCGACTTAGAAGAAGAAACAATTAAGGAAGTGGTTCAGATTTTACAGTCAGAATTTGAATAAGTGGTGTAATTGCCAAATAAACACTACTTTTGTATTAAAATAAAAAATAACAGGAGCTAAATGTCAGACGACAAACCAATCATTTTAATTAAAGCTATTAAAGAACTTAATATAGGCATGGGTACGGCCGTAGAGTTTTTAAACAAAAAAGGGTTCTCAGCCGAGAAAAGCCCTATGTTTAAACTTTCGGGCGATATGTATGATGCCTTATTAAAAGAGTATCAGGGAGATAAGATCGTAAGAGAAGAAGCCAAACAAATAGTGATTGGTAAAATACGTCGTGACGAGCCTGAGACTGAAAAGCCAGCTGAAGCACCTAAAAAGAATACCGATTTCGAGAAAAATGAAGAGATTTTGATAAAAAATACTCAATCATTTGCACCTCCGGTAGAAAAGCCTAAAGCTGAGCCAGAGAAGGTTGAAGCACCTAAGGTGGAACAACCTGCAGCTAAAGAAACTGTTGCGGAAACGAAGCAGGAAGAAAAAGCAGAAGACGGAAGTTTGCCAGGTGTAAAAATTGTAGGGAAAATCAATTTAAATGATTTAAACTCAAAAACTCGCCCCGCTAAAAAAGAAGAGGCTCCGGTTGAAGCGCCAAAAGTTGAAACTGCTGCAAAGCCTGTTGTAGAAACTCCAAAGGTTGAAGAAAAACCAATTGAAGTTAAAAAAGAAGAAACACCAGTTGCACCGCCTGCACCTGTAGCGCCAACCGCTACGGTTACAGCGCCAGAGCCAGCTAAACCTGTTGAGCAGCCTAAAGCAGAAGAAAAACCTGCTGAAGTTAAGCCTGCCAGCAACGAGCCTGAAGTAATGAAAGCTCGTAGCGTAAAATTAACCGGTCCAAATATTATTGGTAAAATTGTTTTACCTACTACGCCCGATAGAAGAAACGGCCCAGTTGCATCATCTAGTGATAGCGAAGCCGCCAAACGTAAACGTAAGCGTAAAAAAACTCCTGGAGCTCCGGGTCAACCAGGTCAACATGGTGGTAATCCAGGGCAGCAAGGGCAAAACCCAGCTGGTCAGGGTGGTGCACCAGGACAACCGCGTCAACCTTACCAAGGTAACAGACCGGCCGGAACACCATATCAGGGTAACAGACCTGCCGGGCAAGGTGGAACTCCATATCAAGGAAACAGAAATAACAACAGACCAGGTTTTCAGAATAGAAATGCTACACCAAGCGGACCTAAAGAAGAACCTACTGAGAAAGAAATTCAAGATCAAATCAAGGCTACTCTTGCTCGTTTAAGCGGTGCGGGTAAGTCTGGTAAATTTGCTCAACGTGCTAAGTTACGTCGTCAAAAACGTGATGATGTTGCGTTTTCAGCAGAAGAAGCAGCAAATGAGCTTGAATCTCAATCAAAAATATTAAAAGTAACAGAATTTGTTACGGCAAATGAATTGGCGAGCATGATGGATGTTCCGGTAACAAAAATTATCGGTACTTGTATGAGCCTCGGCATGTTCGTATCAATTAACCAGCGTTTAGATGCTGAAACTTTAACCATTGTTGCGGATGAATTTGGTTACGAAATACAATTTGTTAAACCAGATGAAGACGAAGAAAATGTAATTGAAGAAGTTGATAACGAGGCAGACTTGATTGAAAGAGCGCCGGTTGTTACAATCATGGGGCACGTCGATCACGGTAAAACCTCATTGCTGGATTATATCCGTAAAGCAAATGTTGTAGCTGGTGAGGCAGGTGGTATTACCCAGCACATTGGTGCCTACATGGTAACTACTCCTTCAGGCAAAAAAGTAACCTTCTTAGATACACCTGGTCACGAAGCTTTTACGGCGATGCGTGCTCGTGGTGCGAAAGTTGCAGATATTGCAATTATTGTAGTTGCGGCGGATGACGCTGTGATGCCTCAAACTAAAGAAGCAATTAACCACGCACAAGCGGCTGGCGTTCCATTGGTTTTCGCTTTTACTAAAGTAGATAAACCTGGTGCTAATGCAGATAAAGTTCGTGAGCAATTATCAGTAATGAATATTTTAGTTGAAGATTGGGGTGGTAAATATCAATCACAAGAAATCTCAAGTAAAAGTGGTTTAAATGTTGATTTGCTTTTAGATAAAGTATTATTAGAAGCTGAATTATTAGAACTTAAAGCTAATCCTAACAAGAGAGCAACAGGTTCGGTTATTGAATCAGCATTAGATAAAGGCCGCGGTATTGTAACTACAGTGTTGGTACAAGCGGGTACTTTAAGAGTGGGTGACCCGATTTTAGCTGGTAGCTATAGCGGACGTGTAAAAGCATTAACTAATGAGCGTGGACAAAAAGTTGAGTCGGCTGGTCCATCTCAACCCGTACAGGTATTAGGTATGCAAGGAGCGCCTACTGCTGGCGATAGATTTAATGCACTTGAAAGTGAAACTGAAGCACGTGATATTGCAAACAAACGTATGCAATTACAGCGTGAGCAAGGTTTACGTACGCAGAAACATATTACACTTGATGAGATTGGCCGTCGTTTAGCGATTGGAAACTTTAAAGAGCTTAACATCATCGTTAAGGGTGATGTGGATGGTTCGATTGAGGCCTTAGCCGATTCATTATTGAAATTATCGACTGAACAGATTCAAATTAACATTATTAGTAAAGGTGTTGGTCAGATTTCAGAATCTGATGTATTGTTAGCTTCTGCTTCTGATGCGATTATTATTGGTTTCCAGGTTCGCCCATCAACTGGTGCACGTAAACTGGCAGAAGCTGAACAAATCGACATCCGTCTATATTCTATCATCTATGATGCAATCAACGAGATTAAATCTGCAATGGAAGGCATGTTAGACCCAGAATTTGAAGAGAAAATTGTGGCTAACGTAGAGATTCGTGAAACGTTTAAAATTACTAAAGTTGGTACTATTGCAGGTTGTATGGTATTGGATGGTAAGATTACACGTAACAGCAAAATCCGCATCGTTAGAGATGGAGTTGTAATTTACACTGGTGAACTTGCTTCATTAAAACGCTTTAAAGACGATGTTAAGGAAGTTAATAAAGGATATGAGTGTGGTTTAAACATTCAAAACTTTAACAATATCGAAGTTGGAGATATTGTAGAAGCTTACGAACAAGTAGAGGTTGCAAGAAAATTATAATTAGAATTTCTTATAAACAAAGAAGCCCCGAAAATTTCGGGGCTTCTTTGTTTATGGCTTTTTGGCAAGTTAACCTTCCAGCTCTCTATCTAAATGCTCCGTAACACGCTGAATTGTATTATCAATTGTGTTACTTAAAATGGTAATGTACGAACCTTTTTCAGCCGTATCAATCGCATCCTGAAGGCATGCAGTGCTTTTATTGTTTACTACAACTTCTTTATTAGGATCAACTTCTTTGATTCCTTGTAATAACAAATCAACCAATTCCTGCTGATCGCGGCCACGTAAATATTTCTCCTGGCACACATAAATTTTATCAAACATCTGGGCAGAAATTCTTGCAGTTTCTATAATGTCTTCATCTCTCCTATCTCCAGTACCTGAAATAATTCCAACATGTTTTGTTGCCTCAACAGATTGTAAATAAGCTTTTACACCATTAAAACCATCAGGATTATGTGCAAAATCAACTAAAACCTTAAAATCTTTAAAGTTGAAAACATTCATTCTGCCAGGCGTATGAGCTGCTGAAGGAATAAAAGTTTCTAGAGACAAACGAATATCTTCTGGTTTGTAACCCCACAAATAAGTAGCAAGTGTTGCTGCAAGAACATTTTGAATCATGAAATTAACGGAGCCACCAAAAGTTAATGGAATATGTGTTGCTTTATCCACACGCAGCTTCCAATCTCCGGTTTTAATGGTGATAAAACCATTTTCGTAAATTGCAGCTACGCCACCTTTACGGCAATGCTCTTTAATAACCGGATTATTTTCATCCATACTAAAGTAAGCTACGTTACAACGGGCATCCTTTGCAATACGTACACAGTAACCATTATCAGCATTTAAAACAGCCCAGCCTTTTCTTCTTACTGCGCCAATAACAACGGCTTTAACCCTTGTTAAATCATCAAGCGTATGAATATCAGAAAGGCCTAAATGATCTTCTTGTATGTTAGTAACAACGCCAATATCGCATGCATTAAAGCCTAAACCAGCTCTTAAAATACCACCTCGTGCAGTTTCGAGCACTGCAAATTCTACCGTTGGATCTTTTAAAATAAATTCTGCGCTGACTGGTCCGGTTGTGTCACCTTTCATCAGCATAGTATTATGTACATATACGCCATCAGAAGTGGTAAAGCCAACACGTTTACCATTGCTCCTTACAATATGTGCAATTAACCTCGTGGTTGTGGTTTTTCCATTAGTTCCGGTTACAGCAATAATCGGTATTTGAGACAATCGCCCTTGCGGATATAACATATCTACAACAGAAGCCGCAACGTTTCTTGGTAAGCCTTCGCTAGGCGCCAAATGCATTCTGAAACCTGGTGCGGCGTTTACCTCTAAAACGACACCCCCGTTCTCGGTAAGCGGTTGGGTTAAGTTCTGTGCCATGATATCAATACCGCAAATATCCAGTCCAATAACTCTTGATATTCTTTCGCAAATAAAGATATTCTGAGGATGAACAATATCAGTAACATCTATGGAGGTGCCTCCGGTACTTAAATTAGCCGTTGATTTTAGGTAAACAACTTCGCCCTTTTCAGGAATCGTTTCCAATGTATACTCTTTTTTAGCTAATAAATCCAGTGTATCTCTATCAACGCTAATTTCTGTTAATACATTTTCATGCCCGTAACCACGACGAGGATCTTCATTCTCCTTATCTATTAGTTCCTGAATAGTATGGATGCCATTTCCACGCACATGAGCTGGGTCGCGTTGAGCCGCCGCTACAACTTTATTATCAATTACGAGTACTCTAAAATCATATCCGGTAATAAACTTTTCTATGATAACTCTTCTTGAATATGTTTTTGCATATTCAAAAGCAGCCCTTGCAGCTTCTAAAGTTTTAACATTTATGGTGGCGCCTTTACCATGGTTACCATCCAGAGGTTTAAAAACTAATGGGAAACCCACTTTCTCCACAGATGCTTCTAAATCATCAGGATTTGAAATGGTAACGCCTTTCGCAACAGGAATAGCCGCCTCAGTAAGCAAGCGTTTGGTTTCTTCCTTATTACTGGCAATATCTACCGCAATGCTACTTGTTTTTTCAGTCATGGTAGCACGAAAACGAACTTGATTTTTACCATAACCTAATTGTACTAAAGAACTTTTATTTAATCTTATCCAGGGGATGCTTCTGCTCACCGCTTCTTGAACGATAGAGCCAGTACTTGGACCTAAAGCCTCCAATTCACGGATTTCTTTCATTCTTCGAATATCATGTTCTAAGTCATATTCCACATCATCAATTAAAGCCTGGGCAATATTAACAGCTGCCTCGGCAGCATAAACGCCTACCTTTTCTTCCAGATATGTGAATACAACATTATATATACCTTCGGTTTTTGTTTGGCGGGTTCTTCCAAAGCCAGTTTCCATACCAGCTATCGATTGAATTTCCAATGCAATATGTTCTATAACATGCCCCATCCACGTTCCTTCTTTCACACGGGTAAAAAAACCTCCCTCTACTCCTTTAGAGCAGCGATGGGTAAACATGCTTGGCAAAAGTTTTTCTATTCTATCACTAAATCCATCTATGGTATTGGTTGGCCTTTGCTCTAAATCCTCCAAATCTAAACGCATTTGGATTAGCTTTTTACGACTGATAGACCATATGTTTGGTCCTCTTAATACTTGTATATTTAATATCTTCATGTAAAGTTTTGTATTCGTTTAATAAGGCTTGGAATTGCCCTTTTCATTTATTAATTGAGCAGAATTTAGTGACTGTAAATTATACATTTATTTTCAATTAGTGATAATCAAATACCTAAATCAATTTAAAGTGTAATTGTTTTAATTTCAACCCGAAGAAAGCCGATTTAAAATAAAGTTTTTTGCACGTTTGTTAATAAAGTGAATATTATTGACAAAAAAAGTCGTGTTTTTTATCATAAGCTGATATATTTGAGTTTTTTGATAAATACTAATACACAAAGAATGGTTCCGAAAGGTAAACTTATCATCATAGGTGGGGCAATAAACACTGGTAGCTTTGCAGAAACGCAATTTGGACTGCCAGAAAACATGAATTTTTTTGAGCGTGGAATTTTAAAGAGAATTACCACAGAATCTGTTAAGGATGCAGAATCTCGATTTGAAATCATTACAACGGCATCCTTAATGCCAGAAAAAGTTGGTGAAGAATATATAAAGGCTTATGCTCAACTTGATGTTCATAATTTGGGCGTATTAAATATTGCTAACCGCGAAGATGCAAATGCTGAAGAAAATTGCGAAAGAATTAAAGCCGCTGATGTTATCATATTTACTGGTGGCGACCAACTAAGGCTATCATCAATATTCGGGGGAACAAAAATCCATCAAATTTTATTGGAGAAATATAAGAATGAAGCCGTAGTTATTGCCGGCACATCTGCTGGTGCTGCTGCAAGTTCTAAAAACATGATATATCAAGGCAGCAGCAAAGATGCCTTACTTAAAGGTGAAGTAAAAATAACAGGTGGTTTAGGTTTTATTGATGATGTTATTGTTGATACACATTTTGTACAACGCGGTAGAATTGGCCGTTTATTGTATGCAGCAGCTAGTAATCCTGGTATTTTAGGCATTGGTTTAGGTGAAGATACCGGTTTATTTATTTCTGATGGACATACCATGGAAGCCATCGGCTCTGGAATGGTAATTTTAGTTGATGGCAGAAACATGGCCGATACAAACTTAACTGATGTAGAGATGGGGCAACCAGTTTCGATAAAAAATATGGTGGTGCATGTTATGTGCGATGGTGATGTATATGATTTAACCGATCACAGCCTGGTGATTCACCATCCAAAAGTTATTCCTGTAGCATAGTTCAGCAAGCTTAAAGCAAAAAGGATAAAAAACCTTAATAACTATTAGTCTTATTATCTGATACTGACATCTTAATACTAATAGCTAGAAACTAACAAAATGAAACTAATTATTCATGGTGGCTTTTTTAGCGAGTCATCTACAAATTTAGAAACCAAAAAAGCGAAGCAAGATGCCCTTGCAGAAATTGTAACGCTTGGACACCAGTATTTAAAAAATCATACCGCTCTAGAAACTGTAGTTTACACTGTTGCACTTCTGGAAGATAATGAATTGTTTAATGCTGGCATTGGCTCACAAATACAAAGTGATGGTAAGGTTAGATTGAGTGCTGCACTAATGGATGGTAAAACTGAAAAGTTTAGCGGTGTTATCAATGTTGAAGATGTTAGGCATCCTGTTGAGTTATCTTTAAAATTAATGGATTACGATGATCGCGTTTTGAGTGGTGCAGGTGCGCAAAATTTTGCAAGAAAAAACGGCTTTGATTTTTTTAACCCGATTACAGCACAAAGACAGCAAGAATACCAAGCCAAATTAAATCAGCAAAACAATAAAGGTACGGTAGGTTGTGTGGCTTTGGATAAAGATGGAAATCTTGCAGCTGCTACATCAACCGGTGGTAAAGGTTTTGAAATTCCTTGCCGCGTAAGTGATTCTGCAACCGTTGCCGGAAACTATGCAAACCAATTTGCTGGTATATCTTGTACCGGTGTTGGCGAAGATATTGTTAGCGGTGCATTGGCCGCAAAGATTGTAACACGGGTAACAGATGGTTTTTCACTAAAAGATGCCGCTGATAAATCTTTCAAAGAATTAAAAGCTTTTAATGGCTTTGCAGGCGTTGTTGGAATAACCGCAGGGGGAGAAATTTACCACTGCGATTCTCACCCATACATGGTTTGGGCATCTTTCGATGTTAATTTACAGGTATTTAGCTAAAATCTAATTTAAAGTATTATTTTTGTTGCATGACTAAAATAGTTGTGGCTTTTTTAAGCCTCTTTGCATCCCTACAACTTAATGCTCAAAACATTGATAAATCTGATAATCAAGAACCAGGTATAGGCGGAAGTGCTATCAACATAGCTGTATCTAAATATGATTTGGCAGAAGGTAATAACTTTTTTGAAGATGCAGAGGATTTGGAACGCAAAGGCGATTTCAACGAAGCCCTAACGCTGTTTGGCAAAGCTGCATTTGAATTTAATGCCGTAAAAAATCTTAATCTTTACGTACAAGCGCTTACTAAAATGAGCAACATGCACTATTTATTAGGTCGTTTTGGCGATGCAGAGCAGATTCTGTTAAATGTTGTTTTAAAAAATTATTCGAAAATGGGAAGCCGTAGCGGGCAAATGAATACCTATAATTTACTTGGCAAGGTTTATCTGGCCAGTAATAAATATACTCAATCTATGTGGTTTTACACCCAGCAAGGCATTTTAGCTAAGCAATTAAGCAACAATAGCGCTTACGTAGAATCAGTTCTTGGCTTGGCTCAGGTAAAAATTAAAAAGAAAGACTATATTTTAGCAAGCAGAGACTTAAATCAGGCTGAACTCCTTTCGCGTTCGCTTAAAAACACATCATACAAATCTCAGATAAAAGACGCCCGAGAAGTCATCGCTTCTAAAACATCTGCAAAGAAATAACCAATATCTTCCATCCTCATCAAAACAATTTTAACACTATTTAACATAGTGATAATCTTGATGTAAATTTCATACATTAAACCAAGCTAATTCTTCATTTCAAAACAAAAGGCGTACATTATCGTTGTTTTAGTGGATTGAAAAATAAAAAGCTTTTGGTTAGATTTGGTACATTTTAAAAACAGACGGAAATAATACTTCCGCTTTTTTGTTTATTTGATAAAATGGTATCATATTGGCTATATAAAATTTGAAATGGATTTTAAATTATTTAAAGAGATGTTGAAGAGAATATTTTTTGTACTATTTACGGCGGCAGTTCTCGCTTGTCAAGCGGCTCCGAAACCCCAACCTATGGTTGAAGGTGTAGTAAATGTTAAGCCAGACGAGCAACAACAGCTTGTAATTAGAGAGGTGGTTAATTTAATTGAGAGTTACAACTATAAAAAACTCGAAATTAACGATTCAATATCGTCTATTATTTTAGATAGATATATAAAATCTTTAGATCAAGGTAAAAACTATTTTATAGCTTCTGATATTAAGGAGTTTGAAAAATACAGATACAAGCTTGATGACGATTTCAAAAATGGCGATTTAAGTGGCCCTTTTTACATCTATAATGTTTATGCTAAACGTTTAAATGAGTATTTCACATATTCATTGGCTCAAATCAAAAACAAATACGATTTTAATCAAACAGATTCATACGTTTACGATAGAGAGAAAATGCCATGGGCAAAATCCATTGCATCACTTAATGATACCTGGAAAAAACGTGTTAAGTATGAGTTAATTAACTTGAATTTAGCAGGTACAACCGGACCAAAAAGTATTGAAACTTTAACCAAGCGTTATCAAAATCTTCAATCTCAAACGTCTAAAACCAATAATCAGGATGTTTTCCAGATATTGATGGACTCATTTACTGAATCTATTGACCCGCATACCAATTATTTCAACCCTGTTAATGCTATTGCTTTTAACGAAGACATGTCGCGTTCATTTGAAGGTATTGGCGCTCGTTTACAATTAGAAAACGAAGTGGTTAAAATTTCGGAAATTATCGCCGGCGGACCAGCTTTTAAGGACAAACAATTAAGTCCGGGTGATAAAATTATTGCTGTTGCGCAAGGCGATGGAGAATTTGTAGATGTTGTAGGCTGGAGATTAGATGCTACTGTTGCAAAAATTAAAGGCGCTAAAGGCACAAAAGTTCGCTTAAAAGTGATTCCATCCGGAAAAGAGATGTCTTCGAAACCAGTTATCATTTCATTAATTCGAGATAAAATTGTTCTGGAAGAAACATCGGCGAAGAAAAAAGTTAAAACCATAACACAAAATGGCAAAGAATATAAAATGGGTATAATTTCATTACCTGCATTTTATGCCGATTTTAAAGCTGCTAATGCAGGTGATAAAAACTATAAAAGCACAACCCGTGATGTTAGGAAATTAATTGATTCGCTAAAAACTTTTGATAAGGTTGATGCAATTGTAATGGATTTACGCGGTAACGGCGGTGGCTCTTTAATTGAGGCTATTTCATTAACGGGTTTATTTATTGATAAAGGGCCGGTTGTACAGGTTAAAGATTTACGCGGCAAAATTGAGATTAATGAGGATGAAGCGCCGGGTGTTGCCTGGGATGGACCGCTTGGAGTGATGGTAGATAGATTAAGTGCATCTGCATCTGAAATTTTTGCCGGAGCGATTCAGGATTATGGCCGTGGTATTATTATGGGAAGCCAAACCTATGGCAAAGGAACTGTGCAATCATCAATCGATTTAAACAAATTGGTTAACCCAAGTATGTTGCAAAGAATTGCCGGCATTATCACTAAAAACAAAACAACTGGCACAGCACCTTCTGGCGCTGCAGCAGCAACAGCAGCAGATATTAACCTTGGTCAGATTAATTTAACAATGGCTAAATTTTACCGTGTAGCCGGAAGCAGCACACAACATAAAGGCGTTGTACCTGATGTAACTTTCCCATCGCTTTATCCAATGGATAAAATTGGTGAAGATACTGAGCCGTCTGCATTGCCATGGGATGTAATTCCAAAATCAAACTTTAAATCTGTAGCAAATTTAACGGCAGTTAAGCCTAATCTGATTAAAAATAGCGAACAACGTGTTTCTAATTCATTAGATTTTAAATATCTGAAGGAAGACATTGCCGAAATGAAAAAACGTGATGCAGAAACTTCGGTTACGTTAAACGAGGCAAAACTTAAATCGGAGCGTGACGCACAGGAGACTAAATCTTTGGCTCGTGCAAACGAGTTGAGAACAGCAAGAGGTTTACCTGCATTAAAGAAAGGTGAAAAAGTTACCAAACAGGATGCTTTTGACTTCATTGAGGATGAATCGTTGCATGTTATGGGTGATTTTATGCAACAGTCGGGTAGTTACGTTATGAATTTAGGATTAGGTTCTTCGCCGAAGTTTTAATAATATTTAATTAAGAAAAACCCGATAGTGAAATAAGCTATCGGGTTTTTTTATGCAATTAGCTTTTTGATGCAGCAACCTTTGTAAATAAACAGGATGGTAGCGGTATACTTTTTTGCTTCTGAAGGCCAGAGTTATGAAACTTTATGATACAATACAGCCCAAAACTTTGTAAGGTTTTGGTAAAGCAAAAAAGATTTAGCGAACAGCCTGACTGGTTTAACCGAATACTAACTGCTTTTGCTTTTCATATAATATTATTTTTTTGCGTTATTTGCCTGAGTTTGTTGCATTGCCATCATTTGCTTCATGGTATTGTTCATTCCCTCAGTACTGCCATCAAGGAAAATAACATTGCCTTCGCTGTACTCTGCAAATTGTTTAATGGCTTCAGTCCACATAGTGAATAAAATTACCGAAGTATCTAAATTAGCTTGTTGCATTTCGTGGGCAGCATTTGTCATACCTTTTGCAACCTCTTCTCTAAATAATGCAATACCCTGACCACGAAGTTGAGCGGCCTCACGCTCGGCAGTAGCAGCGATTTTTATGGCATTACCATCGGCTTCAGCGCCTTTTGTTTTCGTAATTAATAACGCTTGTCCTTCGTTTTCTGCGGCTGCTTTTAAGTTATTTGAAGCTACAACACGACTCATTGAGCGCATAATTTCTTCATCGAAAGTAATATCGTTTAACTGTAAATCTTGCAAGTGATAACCCCAACCATCTAAAACCTGGTCGATTTGCTCTTTAACATGTAGCACAATTTCATTTCTTTGTGCCAATACATTTGCCTGCTTTTGGGTGGCAACATAAGCCCGGATAGAACCTTCAATTGTTCTGATTAATGCCTGCATTAGGTTGGTCGCATCAACAAATTTAAAAGCTACATTTTTTATGGTTTCTTCATCCTGATTTATAACCGAATAAAGCAACATGGCTTTAAAATACACATTAGCCTGATCTTGAGTAACCGCCTGAAATGACAGTTCTACAGAACGATTCTGGATGGAAATACGTGAATAAATTTGCTCGATTAATGGTATTTTAAAATTTAAACCCGGACGAAGCAAACGTTGGTATTTACCAAAAACAGTTACCACTGCTATAGTACCTTGCTTTACCGTAACAAAAGAGCTTAATAGAATGATAACACCAATAAAAATGAGAATGTAGATTGTATATTGCATAACTAGATTTTTTTATGAAGTTAGAAAAAATTTAATATAAACTACCTGCTGCATTTTGTAGCTTTACTTAACTAACTTTTTAAAAACGTATGAAAAAACAATTAATTCTGCCTGCAGCTGTGTTGTTAATGTTAGCTGCTTGCCAAAATGACAAAAGCCATCAGGCAAATGAGGCTGACCAAAGAACTGTATTTTTTGATACAGCCGGTATGGATACAACCGTAAAACCTGGTGATAACTTTTTCCTTTATGCGAATGGAAAATGGCTTAAAGAAACCGAAATTCCAAAAACCGAAACTGGTTGGGGCTCTTTTTATACTTTGTATAATGATAACCTTAAAAACCTAAAAACCATATTAGAGCAGGCTGCCAAAGGAAATGCAACCAAAGGTACTGCAGAACAAAAAGTTGGCGATTTTTACGCTAGCGGAATGGACTCAATTACTATCGAAAAACTAGGTATTGAGCCAATAAAACCACTTTTATCTCGTATCGATGCGATTAAAGATGGCAAAGATTTAATCAACTTTGTCGCCGATGGCTACAAAAATGCAGAGGGAGATTTACTCGGCTTCGGCGTTGAACCTGATGATAAAATTAGTAATAAAAATGCGTTGGTATTTTCGCAAACCGGCCTTAATTTACCCGAGAGAAGTTATTATTTAGACCAGGATGATAAGGCAAAAAAGATAAGAACACAATACTTGGCATACATTTCTAAAATTTTTGCGCTTGCTGGTGATTCTACAAACAGTAAAAAATATGCTGACGATATTCTTAAGCTTGAAACAACGATTGCACAATCGCACTCTACGCCTGTTGAGTTGAGAGATCCGGTAAAGAACTATAATAAATTTGCTGTTGCAGATTTTCAAAAACAAGTGCCGGACATTGATTTTAAAAGTGTTTTAAGCAAATTGGGTACAAGTGTAGATACGATAATTGTACGCCAACCCAAATATTATAAAACATTGGCGGCTTTAATAAAAACACAACCAATAGCCGTTTGGAAAGAAAAATTAAAGTTTGATGCTTTAAACAGTAAAGCCTATGCCCTGCCTCAAAAGTTTAGAGATGCCAGGTTTGAATTTTTCGATAAAACATTAGCTGGCCGCCAATCGCAAAAAGAGCGCTGGAAATCGATGGTAAATAATACTGATAATAATTTAGGCGATTTATTGGGTCAGTTATATGCGGAGCAATATTTTAAACCAGAAGCTAAAAAGAGAATGCTTGAGCTGGTTAATAATTTGCAAAAAGTGTATGAGGATAGAATAAAAAAACTAGATTGGATGAGTGCTGAAACCAAGAAAAAAGCACTGGAAAAATTAAATGCCTTTGTAAAGAAAATCGGTTATACTGATAAATGGAAAAAATACGATGATGTGGAGATAGCTAAAAATACATTTTTTGCTAACCTTCAATCGGCTGAAAAAAATCAGTATAAAGAAATGATTAATAAGCTTGGTAAACCAGTTGATAAAAGTGAATGGTTTATGACGCCGCCAACGGTAAACGCATATTATAATCCTGCCTACAATGAGATTGTTTTCCCTGCCGGAATTTTACAATTTCCATTTTTTGCATTTAATGCTGATGATGCCATTAATTATGGAGCGATTGGCGCTGTAATTGGTCACGAAATGACTCATGGATTTGATGACCAGGGCAGACAATACGATGCCACCGGAAATTTAAAAGAATGGTGGACAAAAGAAGATGCTGCCAAATTTAAAACCAAAGCGGATAAAGTTGGTGCATTCTACAGTAATTTTGCTTTGTTAGATAATCAACATGTTAATGGTGCCTTAACAATGGGCGAAAACCTGGCAGATTTAGGCGGTTTAAATATTGCTTATGATGCGTTTAAATTAACTAAACAAGGAAAAGAAACTGATAAAATTGATGGCTTTACTCCAGATCAACGTTTCTTTTTAAGTTTTGCTCAGGTTTGGAGAATCAAGAATCGCGATGAAACAATGCGTGTGCGTTTAAAAACCGATCCACATAGCCCGGAAATGTTCAGAGTAAATGGCCCAGTTTATAATATGGAAGCATTTTATAAAGCATTTAATGTACCGGCAACAGCAAAAATGTACATTGCGCCTGAGAATAGATTAGGCGTTTGGTAATCTTTAATAACAAGTAAATAGATTTTTACGTTAGCCACAGATTTTTCGGATTAATCATCTGTGAGATCTGTGGCTTTTATTTTTAACATATTTAACGAAGTTTAAAACAAAACGAAACCATTATTGTATTATACTCTGATAAATTTTAACATATGAATGTAAAACGCACTTTTGGAACAATATTAACCATATTAGGTGTTATTGGATTAATTTATGCAGGTTATGGTTTTGTACAACACAGCCAAGATACACGCGGACTGATGGTTTACGGTATAATTGGTTTGATTTTCTTTGTATCAGGTATTGGCCTGGTTAAGAATACTAAAGATGAAAGTTAAACTTCATTAACTCCTATAATTTGTTTTGAGAATGCGATCATATTCGTATTTTTGCATTCTCAAAATCATCCCAAAATTTATTTAAAACTCTAAATTATGGGACAAGATATGCGATATCAACTTATAGGTGATACAATTCGTACGAGACGAGTTGAATTAAAAATTACTCAAGAAAAAATGGCTGGCCTGCTTAACATTGCTACCGCCACCTACTCTAAAAACGAAAAGCAAGCAAAAGATATACCTCTAGAAAGACTCTTCCATATTGCTTTAATCTTAAACTTATCTGCTGAAGAAATACTAATACAAAAATAATCTACTTATTTTTTCTTTTGCTTTTGATAATCAGATATTGGCTATAGGCTACAACCGAACCTGCAAGAATAATTATACCAGCAGATAATAAGTTTTTAGGATTTTGGTTGATGTAAAATCCAGCAGCAAAAACTAAAATTACTGCGCTTATGCAAATTATATAATGTACGTAAATTAAATTTTTCATTAACAAATGGTCTTAATTATAGGGAGGTTAAGCAAACTTTAATCTTTTAAGCTTATTTTATTGTTTTCAAATTTTAATTGATGACCATTAAAATCAATATCCGTTAGCTCTTTAATTTTCTTAAATGCAGTATAATTTTCATCAAGCGTTAAACCGTTAATTTTATCTTGCTTAACCGAAATCATATTTGCAAATAAGAAATCGCCTCTGCTATTAATTTTAAGCTTCAAAAGAGGTGCAAAACCATTTGAACCTTTAAGGCTAAACATGCCATAAGTACAAAAGTTACCTAAACTGTATGCTATAAATTTATTTTTATACACTTCTACAGCTCGGCTTACATGCGGCCCATGACCCAAAACCACATCAGCACCGGCATCAATTACAGCATGCGCAAATGCGTAAACATTTCCACGATTTTCATTGTAAAAAATTTCGTTTTTTCGTGTTACGTGTTCAAACCTTGCACCTTCTCCTCCACCATGAAAAGAAACGATTACAATATCAGCAATTGCTTTAAGCCTTGCAACCAGCGCTTTAGCACTATCAATTTTATTTATTGATACGGTATTTTCGTTTGGAGCAAAGGCACAAAAGGCATATTTAACACTATCTTTTTCAAAAACATCAAAAGGTTTATTTAGCTGGCCGGCATAATGAATTTGGAGTGAATCTAAAATTCTTGCGGTATTTTTACGGCCTTTTGCATCAAAATCACCTACATGGTTATTGGCAATACTTAAAACATTAAAACCTGCCTTTTTGTAGATGCCTGCATAACGCTCGGGCATTCTGAAAGCGTAACAATTGTTTGGATTAATGCCATTACATTTTGTAGAATTTCCAGAATTTAGAAAGCATCCTTCTAAATTTCCAAAAACGATGTCGCCTTTTAAAAGACTGTCAACCGCCTTAAAGCTACCTACAGCATCATCGGGTGGAAGATTAACTTTGGATGGAAATGCCGAACCAAGCATAATATCGCCAACTGCAGTTATGGTAATTGTATCCTTTATTTTTCTGGCAACAGTATCTGCTTTGTTGATAGGTAGGGTTTGAGCATTATTGCTCGTACAACTGATTATTGCTATTAAAATGAGGAATGATAGAATTATGCTAGCGGTTAATTTCATTAAGTAGTCAATTAAAGTTATGTGCTTCCAATAAATACCTATCGCTTTAAGATTCTGAAATAAATTTAGAATGACGACTATAGTTGAACGGGTATGTATAAAAAAATCCTCCAAAATTGCTTTTGGAGGATTGTATATATTTATTTTAAGTCGTAATTCTACAATCTTAAATTTATTTATTCTACTGTAAAATCTTTCTTAAACGACTCTAAAATACGGCCACCTTTATAAAAATAACGGCTGTAATAAGGCTCATTTAAATTGCTGATAACTACCCCACGAGAACTTGATGCGTGAGCAAATCTGTTATCTCCTAAATAAATACCGATGTGAGAAATGCTTCTGCTTTTTATTTTGAAGAAAACTAAATCGCCTTCTCTTAAATCTTCTTTAGATAATGGATCAACCATGCTAAAAATATCTCTTGAATTTCTTCTGATGGTTGTGTTGAAAACTTTATCGTAAATAGCTTTGGTAAAAGCTGAACAATCGATGCCTCTTTTGGTATTTCCACCGAAACTGTAAGGCGTTCCAATCCATTCGTAAACGAATTTGTATAATTTTAAATTAGATGTTGCATCTACAGCTACACCCATAACCTGAGAAAAATACTGAGAAGCCAGGTTATCTGGGTCATTTAATTCTTTGCCTGTTTCTTTTGTTTTTGTTTGCGCAAATGCGGCGGAGAGCGTGCAAATAGCGATTAGAGATGAAAACAAAAATTTTTTAATCATGTTATACAGTTATGTTTGGGTACTTCACTTACACATTAACGTACACCAGCTAGGGCTTATTGTCTGAGTTTCAAAATTATTAATTAAACAAATGTTATCCAAATGTTTGTTGTTAAAAACCTAAAGTTATTAACATTTTTTCTTTTTTGGAAGATGCTTTGATAGGAATATAGCTATAGGTTTTGTGATTTATCACCAGTATTTATTTCGAAGAAAAACTCAAAAATTGTTTTCGCACACATATTTAGTTATGATATTTTGTAATCATTAAAGGCTTAATGTTAATTTCTAAAACAATGGTTTAAACGATAACCAAATTATACAAGATGTAAAATGGTATTTATTAGAACAGGCTCAAATTAAATAAGCCCGACAGCAGCAATTATACTTTTTTGATGCAATTCCTAAAAATCAGCAGAAAATTTCGATAAAAAAGATAATGCGAATGGCGGGACTGATGTAACCGATTTACTACTTCAATTGCCTTTCTAAAAATCTTTATATTATGAATAATTTGCCTTTTGCAGAATTAAATTTTACTTGTATTTAAAATCAATATCTTGAAAAATTGCAAAGTTAAACTTCTATAAAATCGGCTACTTAGTGTAAATGCCAGAGATTTGATTTATTTAATTGTAAAACAACTATTAAGTGATATTTTAACCCTATTATTATGATGTTTTTACAATAGAAAGTGACAAAAATTACAATAAAAAAATTAGATTTGCTGTCGCAAAAAACAAATAACCTTAAAATGAGTGCAGTAGAAATAAATAAAGATACCTGGTTGAAGTGGTTCGAGTCGATGTTGCTTATGCGCAAATTCGAAGAAAAAACTGGCCAGTTATACGGACAACAAAAAATTCGTGGCTTTTGTCATTTATACATTGGACAAGAAGCTGTAGTTGCAGGAGCAATTTCTGCAATGCAAAAAGGCGATTCGATGATTACTACTTACCGTGATCATGCTCATGCATTAGCTTTAGGCGTAAGTGCCGATAGTATTATGGCTGAAATGTATGGTAAAGCTACTGGTTGCTCTAAAGGTAAAGGTGGTTCTATGCACATGTTTAGCAAAGAGCATAACTTTTATGGTGGCCATGCAATTGTTGGAGGTCAAATTCCACTAGGTGCTGGTGTTGCTTTTGCAGAAAAATATAAAGGAACAGACAACGTAAATATTTGTTATATGGGCGATGGTGCGGTGCGCCAGGGTGCATTAAACGAAACTTTTAACATGGCTATGTTGTGGAAATTGCCTGTTGTTTTTGTTTGCGAAAACAACGGTTATGCAATGGGTACGTCGGTACAACGCACAACAAACATGACAGATATTTACAAAATAGGTTTAGGTTTTGATATGCCTTGCGCTCCTGTTGATGGTATGGACCCTGTTGCTGTACACAATGCAATGGATGAGGCCATTCAACGTGCCCGTAAAGGTGAAGGACCAACTTTCTTAGAAATGAGAACTTACCGTTACCGAGGTCACTCTATGTCTGACCCTGCTAAATACCGCTCTAAAGAAGAATTAGAAGATTATAAGGCAAAAGATCCGGTTGAGCATGCAAGAGAAACTATTCTTAAAGAGAAGTATGCTGATGAAAAATGGATTGAAGAAGTAGAATCTAAAGTTAAAGCTACGGTAGACCAGGCTGTGAAATTTGCAGAAGAATCTCCTTGGCCAGATGCATCTGAATTGTACAAAGATGTATACATGACTGAGAACTACCCTTACGTAATGGACTAATTTTATAAGGATTTCAATTAATTAGATATAATGGCTGATGTAATTAAAATGCCCAAAATGAGCGACACCATGACCGAAGGGGTTTTGGCTAAGTGGCACAAAAAAGTAGGCGATAAAGTGAAAAGCGGCGATGTTTTGGCAGAAGTAGAAACTGACAAAGCAACAATGGATATGGAATCTTATTGGGATGGTGTTCTTTTATACATTGGTGTAGAAGAAGGTACTGCTGTTCCGGTTGATGCTGTTATGGCCGTTATTGGTAAAGAAGGCGAAGATTACAAAGCGGCATTAGAGGCTGAATCAGGAAGTCAGGAATCGGCAAGCCCGAAATCTGAAGATGCAGCGCCCAAAGCTGAAGATAAAAAAGAAGAAGCGGCTCCTGCCCAAGGCGGTGGTTTAAGCGAAGAAGAATTAGCAGCTAAAGGTGTTACGGTTATCCGCATGCCTTTATTAAGCGATACAATGACTGAAGGCGTAATTGCTGAATGGCATAAAAAAGTTGGCGATAAAGTGAAGGATGATGATGTTTTAGCTGATGTAGAAACCGATAAGGCTACTATGGAAGTTATGGGCTATGCAACCGGTACTTTATTACACATTGGGGTAGAAAAAGGTTCGGCTGCTAAAGTAAATGGAATTATTGCTATTGTTGGCCCGGAAGGAACTGATGTTAGCGGAATTTTAGCTGGCGGTTCTGCGCCAGGAGCAAAAGCTGAAAGCAAAGAAGAAGCTCCGAAAGAAGAAAAACAAACTGCTACTGCCGATGCAAATACATCTGCTCCTGTTGCAGAAAGTTCTTCTGATAGCCGTGTAAAAGCATCTCCTTTAGCTAAGAAAATTGCTAAAGATAAAGGAATCGATTTATCGCAAGTTGCAGGTAGTGCAGAAGGTGGACGTATCATTAAAAAAGATATCGAAAACTTTAAGCCAGCTGCTGCGCAACAATCTGAAAGTCCGAAGTCAGAAAGTCAGAAGCCTGCTGCCGCTCCGGTAATTCCAACTTATGTTGGCGAAGTTAAATATACCGAACAACCTGTTTCGCAAATGCGTAAAGTAATTGCAAAACGTTTGGCAGAAAGCTTATTTACTGCTCCACATTTCTATTTAACGGTAAGTATTGATATGGATAACGCAATGGCCGCTCGTACAACTATCAATGCAGTTGCTCCTGTTAAAGTATCTTTTAACGATTTGGTTATTAAAGCAGTTGCTGTTGCGTTGAAAAAACATCCGGCAGTTAATTCATCGTGGGGTGGCGATAAAATCCGTTTCAACGAGCATACTAACATTGGTGTTGCTATGGCAGTTGAAGATGGCTTATTGGTACCTGTTGTGCGTTTTGCTGATGGTAAATCATTATCTCACATTTCGGCGGAGGTTAAAGATTTCGGCGGCAAAGCAAAAGCTAAGAAATTACAACCTGCAGATTGGGAAGGTTCAACCTTTAC
This sequence comes from Pedobacter sp. Leaf132, assembly GCF_920984695.1. Lineage (NCBI taxonomy): Bacteria > Pseudomonadati > Bacteroidota > Sphingobacteriia > Sphingobacteriales > Sphingobacteriaceae > Pedobacter > Pedobacter sp. Leaf132. Next base: position 256,966 of record NZ_CAKLBO010000004.1, read on the forward strand.
CGTTTCTAACTTAGGTATGTTTGGCATTGATGAGTTTACCTCAATTATCAACTCTCCTGATGGTGCAATTTTATCTGTAGGTGCTATACAAGCAGTTCCTGTGGTTAAAAATGGGGCAGTGGTTCCTGGAAACGTAATGAAATTGACTTTAGGTTGCGATCACCGTGTGGTTGATGGCGCAACCGGAGCACAGTTCTTACAAACTTTAAAAGGATTATTAGAAGAGCCAATTAGATTGTTAGCGTAACATTAAAAAGCAATTGTCATCCTGAACTAGTCGAAGGATCTCGTAATATTTTTAAGGCTTCCTGATTTATCGGGAAGCTTTTTTGGTTTTTAATATTTGTCCCGCAGATTTTTATGATTTACACAGATTTTAATGATTTGAAATATAACCAGAAATTTATAAGCCATTTGCCTCTCTATAAATCGAATCGATAATGTTTGCAGTATTAAAATTGACTAAAATCCCTTGCTTCACTCCTGAAAGTTTAAGATAAGTTAATAATTGATTATGATGAACAGGTGCGATAATTTCAACGGATTTTATTTCAATGATAACCAAATCATTTATTAATAGGTCTAATCTATACCCTGCATTTAATTCGATACCACCAAAAATTATAGGCAAGACAACTTGCCTTTTTACGTCTAAGCCATTTTCAGTCAACAAGTGAACTAATTACTGCTTCATAAGCAGATTCTAACAATCCTGGGCTTAGGGCATTGTAAGTTGTGAAGATTGCTCCTCTGATTAGATAGATATATCATTTTCATCCATAATTGTCTTTATTTAAAGTATGGATGATTACTTTAAATCTAATAAATATCATACCATAAAGAATAGATGTAAGAAAAAATAATACCTCTGCGAAAATCTTCTTTAATCTGCGGGACAAACAATCTTAAACCCTTTCCCTATTCCATTGTTAATTAATTAAAACACCCTAATCATGGATAAAGAAAAATTAATTCAGGAAGCCTATTTAGTTTCGCATAAAATTGAAGAAAACGGAAATTTCCCAAATAACCCCCTATATCCACTTATGATTTATAAGGGTGCATTTTTGATACATCCTGATGATAAAATCGATGTAATTAAAACAGTTTTTGCTAAAAACGGCTATACAAATGCCTGGGTTAATGGTATTTTTGACTATCATCACTACCACAGCAATACGCATGAAGTTATGGGTGTTTTCTGCGGCAAAGCCGATGTACAATTTGGTGGCGAACATGGTGTTTGTATAGAACTTGATAAAGGCGATGTAGTATTAATTCCTGCCGGTGTTGCACATAAAAAGTTAAACTCAAGTGATGATTTTCAGGTTGTTGGCGCTTACCCGAAAGGCGCAGAATATAACATGAAATATGGTGAAGCAAGTGAAAGACCACAAGCAGATGAAGATATTGCAAAAGTAGAGAAACCCGACAACGACCCGGTTTATGGTAGCAAAGGACACTTATTTGAGTGCTGGTATAATCAGAATTGCCAAAATGTGTAAAACTCTTTGCCTTTAACCGTACAAAATTATTTAATTTTCGGGTTTTAAATACTACACTACCTGAATAAATGAATTTTAAGCATATAATTTCTGCATTAGCAATTTCGATTACCATATTAACCGCCTGCAACAGCAAAAAAACAGAAGAAAAAAAGGCTGCTGAAAAGAAAGTCAGAATTAAAGAAGATGACAAAGCCGACAGCTTATTATTAACTTACGACCCGCAAAAAGGCGATAAATGGATTGCAGATTTTGTAACCAATTTGCACAAAAAATATGGTTTTAACGGAAATATGCTTGTGGCCAAAGATGGTAAAATTCTTTATGAAAAAGCAATTGGATGGGCAGATTATCTTCATCGCGATAGCTTAAAAATCAATTCAGAATTTGAATTGGCATCCATTACCAAAACTTTTACCGGCGTTGCCATTATGCAATTGGTAGAAGCCGGAAAGCTTTCACTTAATGATGATGTTAAAAAATTCTTTCCAAATTTCCCTTACGATGGCATTACAGTAAAGCTACTTTTAAGCCACCGCAGCGGCATGATGAATTATGTTTATTTCATCGACGACATTTGGAGAAAAGAAAAACGTCCGATGAAAAAAGGAATAACCAATCAGGATGTGATGAATGTTATTGCCGAGCGTAAACCAACTCCATACACAAAACCCAATAATCGTTTCCATTACAACAACTCTAATTTTATGGTTTTGGGGGCTATTATCGAGAAAGTTACTGGCCAACGCTATTCGCAATACATGATGGAGCACGTTTTCAAACCTGCCGGATTAAAACACACCCACGTGTACAGCACTTCTGAATATGAAAAAATTCCGGTAGATGTGGTTGGTCACGATAGAACCTGGCGTTATTCGGTAGCGCAAAATTTCTTAGATGGGCCGGTTGGCGATAAAGGTATTTACAGCACCGTGCATGATTTGGTTCTGTTTGATAAATACCTGAAAAACGAAAGATTGCTGAGCAAAAAAAGTCTCGATTCTGCTTACGTTGGCCGAAATAAACCAGTTAATGGCCACTTTAATTATGGTTATGGCTGGCGCATGTTCGATGGCGAAAAGATGGATAAAGTGGTTTACCATACAGGTTGGTGGCATGGTTTCCGCCACATTTATGTTAGAGATTTGGATAAAAACATCGTAATTGTCTTTTTAGGCAATTTAACAAACGGCAGTTTAATGCACCTCGACGATTTGTACAAGCACTTTAACATGCCTGTTATTCGCAAAGGCGCTTATCATGGCAATGGCAGCTTACCAGGCAGCGACGAGGATTAATAAATCAATCAAAATATTTATTTGAAAATTATCGGTTGCCGTATTTGGCGGCCGATAGCCCCGCAATTGCCAATAGGCCCGATGAAGCCTGTGCAAGAACGAAGCAAATACTTTTATAAAATCGGGCGCTATTTGGCGCTATCGGGTTTATAAACAAAGGTTGGCGGATTGCCAACCCACCGAAATGCAATTAATTTAGGTTAATAGCCCCGACAAACGCGGAAATACTTTTGGTATGCAGAACCTTCGATACATTGTCATGCTGAGGCACGAAGCATCTGCAACAAATGAAACAGATGCTTCGTGCCTCAGCATGACAGAAGTTACCAAAAGATTGCAGCATTGGCGGGACAGGATTTGCCATGAAAAACGGAACCTTGCGCTTCAAAAAAAACCAGATAAATTCAAAAAAGTTCATGCAACCTACTTGCAAATAATTAAGTAAAATAACACCGAATAATTAAATTCTTAAAACAATTTGCCGATTTTTGTTTTTTAATTAAAACGATAAAATTATGTTCGATAAATTATTTGCAGCACAACAAAAGGCCGAAGAAGTAAAAAAACGCTTAGATACTATTTCGGTATATGGCGAAGTAGAAAACGGTGCAATTAAGATTACTGCAACAGCAAATAAAGCCATTACAGGCATTGCAATTGATGAAGAGTTTTTTAAAAATGCAGATAGAGAAGAATTGGAAGAGCTTCTGCAAACTGCAATTAATAAAGCTTTAGCCAATGCCGAAGAGGTAAGCAATACTGAAATGCAGGCATCAGCAAAAGATATGCTTGGTGGTTTGGGTGGCATGTTTGGTCAGTAAAAATAAAAACAATTCTAAATATTAATCTGAACTATGAACTTTACATACTATGGTCAATCTTGCTTTTTACTAGAAGCAGATGGCAAAAAATTTTTATTCGACCCATTTATAAAACATAATCCTCTAGCTAAGGATGTAGACACCTCAAAAATCGAGGCCGATTATATTTTGGTTAGTCATGGCCACGGCGACCACGTTGCTGATTTGGTTGAACTAGCAAAACAAACAGGTGCACCCGTTATTGCAATGGTAGAAGTTGCAGACTGGATTAAAAAGCAAGGTGTGGAAAACGTTATTGATATTAATTTCGGCACACAGCAATTACCATTCGGCAAATTACGCACTGTTTGGGCTGTTCACAGCAGTTCAAATCCTGATGGTAGTTATGGTGGAAATCCGGCGGGATTTGTATTAACTTTAGAAGGAAAGCAAATTTACTTTGCTGGCGATACGGCATTAACGGTAGAAATGAAACTATTAGCCGAATTACACAATTTAGACTATGCCATTCTGCCTATCGGTGGTCATTACACCATGGGAGTGGATGATGCCGTAATTGCATCAAAATACATTGATTGCGATAAAATTATTGGTGTTCATTACAATACTTTCCCACCAATTAGCATTGATACAGAAGATGCTGTTGCCAAATTTGAAAGAGAACACAAAAGTCTGTTACTTCCGCAAATAGGCGAAACCATAACTTTATAAAAAAAAGAAGGCTCCAATTTTTCAATCGGAGCCTTCTCAAAATTAAAAACCAAACCTAGTTCTTTTTTGCAGCAGGTTTATTTGCTTTGTAACGCATATCTGCTGTACCATCTTTTTTGGTAGGACCAACAACCTTGGTTACCGCCTTACCTTTATTTTCTTTATAACGCATATCTGGCGTTCCATCAGCTTTTAATTTAGTAGCAGTTGTAGTTGTTTTAACTTCTACCTTTTTAGCTTCTTGTTTTGCACCAGCTTTTACAGGTGTAACTGTAGTTTTTACTTCTTTTTTAACAATTGCTTTTGCAGGCGCCTTAGTAGCTGGTGTTTGAGCAAATGCTGTTGTTAAACCAAATGCTGCGATTGCGATTAAACTTAATAACTTTTTCATATCCTTTAGATTTGTTTTTAAATAACACGAGCCTCTTTTTTAAATTCAAAGTTCGTATGTTTCTTTTTTTTTAATTCGTTAATTGATTGGTATAAAATTGAAGAATCGGGATGAAGTTTTAATGAAGATAGGGATAAATATTGTCTGCTTCTAAATTATTACTGTATTAAATCTGTATCCTGTTATTTTTTTAACCCGCTGTAATTTAAACAACATACATACTCAATTTTCACCGAAAGTAGTAGTTTGTAAAACATTACCGCTTGCATCATAAATTATCCATGTGCCGCTTTTGTTCCCATTTGAATAATGACCTTTTAATTTAGGTTTTGCATGCTCGTATTCAATATAATCACCATTTAAAACTGTTAATTTCTCATCGATAAAGGTTTCTCTCTTCAAGAGTTCCAGGTTTTGGTTCAGCGTTGTCCTAATCCAGGTAGAATCATTAAGCTTGTAAATTTTATAAACATTTGTAGTTTTTTCCTTTTTGATTTCCTTGCCACCAATATTAATATAACTATACAAAGTATCGCTTTTCTGCGCTAAAGATTTAATAGATATTAATGTTAAAACCAGGATGATTACAAATTTCATATTAATAAATTAATGAGCGGCAAGCCAATTTTCTCCCTCACCAATTTCTAAAACAATTGGTACGCTTAATTTAATCGCATTTGCCATTTTATCTTGAATAATGGCTTTCATTATATCTTTTTCAGATTTTACAACATCAAAAACCAACTCATCATGTACCTGCATTGTCATGGTTGATTGAAGTTTTTGTGCCTTCATTTCTTTATGAATGTTAATCATGGCAATTTTAATCATATCTGCAGCCGAACCTTGTATTGGCGCATTAATAGCATTTCGCTCAGCAAAACCTCTAACCGTTTGGTTGGCAGAATTAATATCACGTAAATACCTTCTTCTGCCCATTATGGTTTCTACAAAACCATTTTCCCTGGCAAAATTCATGGTATCACTCATGTATCGTTTAATACCAGGATATTGATTAAAATACTGCTCAATAAGTTCTGCTGCTTCTTTACGTGGAATGCCCAGGTTTTGAGATAAGCCAAAAGCCGACTGGCCATAAATAATTCCAAAATTTACCGCTTTAGCATTTCTACGCTGAGTGCTATCCACTTCTTCAATGCTTATTCCATAAACTTTTGCAGCTGTTGCGGTGTGGATATCAATACCTTTTGAAAAAGCATCGAGCATATTTTCTTCTTTACTGATTTCTGCAATAATTCTAAGCTCTATTTGCGAATAATCGGCAGATAACAAAATGTGATTTTCATCCCTCGCGATAAATGCTTTTCTCACTTCCCTACCGCGTTCGGTTCTGATTGGAATATTTTGAAGATTTGGGTTATTGGAACTTAATCTACCCGTTGCAGCTACCGCTTGATTATATGATGTGTGTACGCGACCAGTTTTAGGATTAACCATCAACGGCAAGGCATCAACATAAGTAGATTTTAATTTTTGCAACTGGCGAAAATCCAGAATATCCTGAACGATATCGCTTTTGCTAGCCAAAGCTAATAAAACATCTTCCCCGGTTTGGTACTGACCGGTTTTGGTTTTCTTGGCCTTTGGATCGAGCTGTAATTTATCGAATAAAACTTCACCTAATTGTTTTGGAGAAGCCAGATTAAATTTAACACCGGCTTTGTCGTAAACATTTTGTTCAAACTTAACAATATCTGTTTCCAGCTCTTTAGAATATGCTTTTAAGGTTTCAATATCTATACGCACCCCTTCCTTTTCAATATCTGCAAGAACATAAACCAAAGGGTTTTCTACTTCCTCGGCAAGTTTTGCGGCATTTAATTCTTTAAGCTTTGGCTCAAAAACATGTGCCAATTGAAGTGTGATATCTGCATCTTCTGCTGCATAATCAACAACTTGCTCTACCGGAACATCACGCATATTGCCTTGGTTTTTACCTTTTGCCCCAATCAGTTTTGTTATTGAAATTGGCGAATAACCCAGGTAATTTTCAGATAAAACATCCATGCCATGGCGAGTATCCGGATCTATCAAATAATGTGCAAGCATCGTATCAAAAAGCTTTCCTTTAACATCTATATCATACCATTTCAGCACCAAAATATCATATTTTGTATTCTGTCCGATTTTTTCGATGTTTTCATTTTCGAGCACAACCTTAAATTCATTAAGAATTGCTAAAACTTCATCTCGGTTAGCAGAAAGTGGAATATAAAAGCCTTCTCCCGGTTTTATTGAAAAAGACAAACCAACCAGTTCGGCCATATTTGCATCTGTACCTGTGGTTTCTGTATCAAATGAAATTTTTTTCTCCTGAAGTAATTGCTTTATTAAATTTGATCGTTTTTCAGGAGTATCAATTAATTGATAGTGATGTTCTGTATTGTCTATATTTTTGGCAGGTAATTGCTCTGCCGGCTCTTCTTCCAAGGTATTGGTATAAACAATAGTCTCACCTTGCTGATTTCCAAATAAATCAGTTTGTGCACCTTCTTGAAATTTTGCAGTAGTAACCGAGAAGCCATCCCCAAAAACCCTTCTGCCTAAAGTTCTGAATTCGAGCTCAGTAAATAAAGGCTCTAATAAATCTTTGCTTGGGTCGCAAAGCTCTAAGCTTTCTTCATCAAGTTCTACCGGTACATCTAATAAAATGGTAGCAAGTTTTTTAGATAATAAACCTTGCTCTGCAAAATTTTCTACGTTTTCACGCTGCTTTCCTTTTAGTTCATGCGCATTTGCAATAATATTTTCCATCGAACCATATTGCTTAATCAACGCTTTTGCCGTTTTCTCGCCAATACCCGGAATACCCGGAATGTTATCAACTGCATCACCCCACAAGCCTAAAATGTCAATAACCTGTAATACATTTTCAATTTCCCATTTGGCTAAAATCTCTTTAACACCCAATATTTCCATATCGTTACCCATTCTGGCAGGCTTGTAAATGAAAATATTTTCAGAAACCAGTTGCGCAAAATCCTTATCGGGTGTCATACAGTAAACCTGATAACCTTTTAATTCTGCTTTTTTAGCTAATGTTCCAATAATATCATCTGCTTCATAACCATCAGATGTTATAACCGGAATATTAAAGCCTGTAATGAGTTTTATAACGTAAGGCATCGCCGCTGCCAAATCTTCGGGCATTGCCTGGCGCTGTGCTTTATAAGCTTCGAAAGTTGTATGTCTTTCAGTTGGTGCTTCAGTATCAAAAACAACGGCAATATGTGTTGGCTTTTCTTTCTTTAAAACATCGAGCAAAGTATTGGTAAAACCCATCACTGCAGATGTATTTATTCCTGTTGATGTAAAACGAGGATTTTTACTTAGTGCAAAATGCGCTCTGTACATTAGCGCCATACCATCTAAAAGAAAGAGTTTTTTATTGTTCATGTGAAAAACGGTTTAATAATTTACCGATTGGCAATATTTTGCTGCCAGATAAAAGTAACCAAAGTTAACGATAACAATAAAATTTAAATGTAAAGGATAAGATTATAAATTTAGTTCCGTTATTTTTGAGCAAGCAATTTTTTTATTATGAAAATATTCTTCCTTTCGATTTTAGTTTCTGTTTTTGCACTTACCGCTTCTGCCCAGGATTTTATCGTAAAAAATAATGATGATGTAATTCGTGGTACAATTAAAGGCACCGATTATTTCTCTGTTTACATTAGTGCTAATGACGAAGCTGATGTAATTTTGCTTGCGAAAGATGTGAAGAATTTCTTTTGGAATGGTAACAGCTACATTAGTAAGGGCTTTGCCAATAAGAAAAACTTTGAATACCGATTTGTAAAAGTTATTGAAACGGGTGCAATAAATTTATATTCTTTCGGCGGAGGCACATTGATGCCTGTTAAAAAGGAAAAAAATGTAAGGTTTAGACCTTCGATTGGTATTGGTACCGGAACCGGTGGCTTAGGAGGAATGGGAATGGGTGGCGGAATTAGCATAGGTGGTGGAAGAAACAGTGGTCCAGAACCTCCAATTGGTGCGCTGGTGGTTCGCTATTTTATCGAAAAACCAGGAACAGGCCCGCTTCAGGAAATTCCAATAAAAGCGATAACAGAAGACACAAGAAAAGCAGAAGTGCGTAGCATTTTATTACAAAAGCTTGGCGACAAGCCTGCTATAAAAGAAAAGATTGAAGCAAACTCAAGCTTAAATAGTAAGGATGTTGTTGAGTTGGTTAGAGAATATAACGAAGGAAAAAAATAGGATCAGGATTTTTAAAATTTAAGGATTTTAAGATAAAGGTTTCAACTTTGCAAAAATTGACAGGCTAATTGTCTTGCCATTTTTAATTTCACAGTTTTTCATGGTTACTTCGTATTCAAAAGCTAATTTTAGCAATGCATTTTTACTATTCTCATTCTCAGATTCTACAAAAGCTTCTATTCTGTTAACATGCAAACTATAAAATGCGTAGTTACAAATTGCAGTTGCTGATTCATTTACAATTCCTTTTTTCCAATATTTAGGTATTAACCAGAATCCTATTTCTACTTTCTTGTGCGATTTATTAAAATTATTAAATCCAACAGCGCCCATAAAATCGCCATTTTGCTTATTACAAATTGCCCACCATATTCCTGTGTGTTCAATTTGAATTGTTTTAAACCATTTTAATTGTTCCTGAGTTTCTTGTATGCTTTGGTAATGTACTCCATAGTATTTGATTACATCAGGATTCGATAAGCCTTTGTAAACATTTTCTAAATCAAAATCTTCAAATTGCCTTAATCGCAATCTATCGGTACACAATTCAGGAAAAACATCAATCATCTTGCACAGCAATTTATTAAGTGATCATTTACCATTCCCGTAGCTTGCATGTGCGCATAACAAATCGTTGTCCCAAAAAACTTAAAGCCACGTTTTTTCATGTCTTTACTTATTTTATCCGACAATTCTGTTCTGGCAGGAACGTCAGACATCTTTTCAATATGATTTAAAATTGGCTTTCCATCAGGTAAAAATCCCCAGATATAATTTGCGAAACTCCCAAATTCTTGCTGAATTTTTATAAAAAGTTTAGCATTGGTAATTGCACCATTTACTTTAAGTCTGTTTCTGATTATTCCCGCATCAGACATTAAGCGTTCAATATCTTTACCATCGAATGCAGCAACTTTTTCAACATCAAAATCAGCAAAAGCTGTTCTGTAGTTTTCTCTCCTTTTGAGTATCGTTATCCAACTCAAACCTGCTTGCGCACCTTCTAAAATTAAAAACTCAAAAAGGGTTTTATCATTGTAAACTGGCTTTCCCCATTCTTCATCATGATACTTTACATAAAGCGGATCTGAGCCAGCCCATGTGCAACGGATGCACTCCTCAGTCTTTAGTCCCAAGTCTTCAGTCATTTTACGAAAATTTTAAGCTTCCCCAATACTACTACAAACCTACCTTGATGAGCTCCGAATTTGAGCAAACAAACTAAACTGTTCTGCTTCTCGGAAAAGTCTTTGTTAAATTACGGATCTCTACTAATAAGGAAAATCATTTTTTATAAACAATTAGTTCTCTGAGCTTACACATACCATATTGTTTTTCTGATATAGCATTTTGGTATAATACTTTTGACTAACTAGAAAGCTCATCCCAATACTCAACAGCTCTTCTGTAATGCGGAATGACGATGCTACCGCCAACTAAATTTGCTATCATAAAAATTTCGTTCATCTCATCACTGTTTACACCTGCATCATGGCATTTTCCTAAATGATATTTGATACAATCATCGCAACGCAAAACCATCGATGCAACCAAACCCAACATCTCCTTAGTTTTAACATCTAAAGCGCCATCGGCATAACTTGTGGTATCTAAAGCAAAAAACCGCTTAATGTTGGTGTTTGCAGTCTCCATAATTCTATCGTTCATTTTTTCGCGATAGCCATTAAATTCTTCTACTAATTTCCCCATGATTATTATTTAAATGAATGATTTTTTATAAAAATTGTAAGCAACCTGCCGGTGCAATTAGTCAACAGAAAGTTCATCTAAAGGATTCCAAAAGACTTTCTTAAAATCTACAACCTTATCGTTTTTTACTTTGATGTCTTCTTTTGCAAGCAATTCCTCCATCAATTCTGGCGGACTAAAATGAAACTTACCTGTTAACAAGCCGCTACTATTTACAACTCTGTGCGCCGGTACATAAGGATGCGCAGTACCTGCATAGCTCATTGCATGCCCAACCATACGAGATGATTTTGCTGCTCCTAAGCTCTTTGCAATTGCACCGTATGAGGTAACTCTTCCCTTTGGGATGAGCCTCACAACCTCGTAAACTTGCTCATAAAAGTTGGTGTCCATTACGCAAACGAAAATTGAATGTAATTAATGTTTTTATCGTGCAAAAGGTATTTTTTCTCGTAATATGTTTTAATCGAAAGTATTTCATCAGCAAATTCTGATGTATACAAATGGTCGGTATTTTTATGAACCGGAAGATTTAATTCTGATACTTTCTCGTTTGTATAAAGATAAAGCTGATCATTATCAGTTTTTAAATTTACCCTTCCATCAGCTTTTAGAATAGCCTTGTATTTATCTAAAAACGCTGGAAAGGTTAACCGTTTCTTTTCGCGACTATCCTGTGGTTGAGGATCAGGAAAAGTAATCCATATTTCGTCAATTTCTCCAGCCTCAAAATAATCAAGCAAGTTTTCTATCTGAATTCTTAAAAAGGAAACATTATTTATACCTTCTTCAATAGCAGTTTTAGCACCACGCCAAATGCGATTGCCTTTATAATCAATCCCTATAAAATTTTTATCAGGAAATAATTTAGCAAGGTTTACCGAATATTCACCTTTCCCACAGGCCAATTCGAGCACAATAGGATTATTATTTTTGAAATGTGTGTTAGCCCAATTGCCTTTGAGCGGCTTTCCTTCATCTAATTGCAATACGTTTGCAAAAGTTTCAATCTCTGCAAAACGCCTAAGTTTATCTTTACCCAAGAGTTTTTTTTCGTCAAAAATACAATTAAATCATTTAACGGAATTTTTTTTACCAATAATCTTAATACGTATTCGCTTAATGTGTTGTATTTTTGGAAGCATTTTTAACATTCAACATTGGAAAAATCAGCCAAAATTTACATCGCAGGGCACCGAGGAATGGTGGGTTCAGCAATCTTTCGCAAGTTAGAAAAAGAAGGTTACACAAACCTGCTCACCAAAACTTCTGAAGAATTAGATTTAAGAAACCAGCAGGCAGTTACTGATTTTTTTGCTGAAGAAAAACCTGACTATGTATTTCTAGCCGCAGCAAAAGTTGGTGGCATTGTAGCCAATAATACATACAGGGCGGATTTTCTTTTTGAGAATTTATCTATTCAAAACAACGTAATCCATAATGCATATTTAAACGGAGTAAAAAAACTTATGTTTTTGGGCTCGAGTTGCATTTACCCTAAATTGGCTCCGCAGCCATTAAAAGAAGAATATCTTTTAACCGGAACTTTAGAAGAAACCAATGAGCCTTATGCCATTGCAAAAATTGCCGGAATTAAAATGTGCGATGCCTATCGCGACCAATACGGTTGTAATTTTATCTCTGTAATGCCAACCAATTTATACGGCTATAATGACAACTATCATCCTCAAAACTCGCACGTATTACCTGCATTGATACGTAAAGTTCACGAGGCTAAAATTAATAATGAAAAAGAAGTGATTGTATGGGGCTCTGGCTCACCGATGCGTGAGTTTTTATTTGCCGATGATTTGGCAAATGCCTGTTATTTCTTAATGGAAAACTATAACGAAGCAAACTTAATAAATATTGGTGTTGGACATGATTTAACCATTAAAGACTTAGCATTGCTTATTAAAGATGTTTTGCAATATAAAGGAGAACTGGTTTTTGATGCCAGTAAACCCGATGGAACACCGCGTAAATTAATGGACGTTACTAAACTTCATAACTTAGGCTGGAAACACACCATCGAACTTCGTGAAGGAATAGCTCTTGCTTATCAGGATTTTTTAAGCAGGTATTAATTAATTCTTAGCCCTGATTTTACTGAGAAATTCTGGTGTGAAACCTAAATAAGAAGCCAGCATATATTGCGGTATTCGTTGTACAAATTCTGGAAATAACTTATTAAAGTGGTGGTATCTTTCTTCGGCAGTTTGGCTGTATAAAAACTTAATCCGCATTTGCGATGCCTGGTGATTTTTCTGTAAAATAAGTCTGAAATATCTTTCCATTTTTGGCAATTTGCTAAAGAGCAAATCGTAGTCACGGTGTTCTATAGCAATTACCTCGGTATTTTCTGCCGATTGAATATAAAATTCTGAAGATTTCTGAAACAAAAAACTTGTCAAATCGGTAATCCACCAATTTTCGATAGCGAATTGAGTAGTTTGCTCTGCTCCTTTTATATCGATGAAGTATAAACGCAAACAACCTTTAACAACAAAATAATTCGCTTTGCAAACTTGTCCTTCCTCAAGCAAAAAAGCTTTCTTTTTAATTGTTATCGGTTTGAGTAATGAAGTCAGGGTTTCCTTTTCTACATTACTCAAATCGATAAATTTGTTGATATGATTTAAAAGTGGGCTATACATTTCAGTTGATTTAACCCCGCCAATTTACCACAAATTATAGTGTAAAGGCTTTTAGATAGGGCTGTGCATAGGCGCCTTCGTCTTTAAAAACCGATAGCAGGATTTTCTTTAGCCCCGCATTATCTGTAGGCTTTCCTTTGGCTGGCGGCAACAAATCTTTTTCTGGTACGGCTACTTCAGTAACCTTGGTTGCAAACCAGGTAATATTATCGTGCGGTAAAGCTAAACCTAATATCATACCAGGCAAACCACTAAAGGTTTCAGGGCCACCAGAAACAGCAATTTGGTTGGAGTAATAAGCTACAACATATACCGAATCCATAATAATTGCATTTGCTCTTCTGCATTCATATCCAGCAATTTCACGGGTTTCATCAGTAATTTTCCAATTTATTTTACGTACGCTATCTTTTACCAAATAGGTTGCCTCATAAACACTTTTTTGAATGGTATTGGTTGCCGTAGTATAATCAGTGGCGATAATATTTTTTAAATCGGCTATTGGATTATTGTGCAGCCAATTATTGGTTGTTGGTGCCGCATCTTCAATAAATTTATAGAAACTTTTATCGCTGTTAAATTTTAGTGTGCTTTTAGCCGATTTAAACTGCGGAAAATTCTTCTTATAATTCTCAAAAGCTTGAGCCATGTAAGATTCATTATCACTATTTATTTTCTTTTTTACCAATGCGTACATATTTGAGCGTTTCTCGTATTCGATAACACCATTCTTAATAAAATGTACATTTTGTGCAATACAAGTATTGCTGATAAATATTACCGCTAAAATTATTGTAAGTTTTAATATCGTTTTCATGGCTATTAATTTTGAGGTGCTGGAGTAGCTGCGCCACCGCCCATTTTAGTAAAATCCCAGCTTACAGTAAACATAAAATATCTTCTGATGGTTCTATAACTGCTCTGTGTAATGTTTCCGTTTGATGCATAACGGTTAAACCCTTGATTCTGATTTAGTAAATCAAACCCTTGAATTGATGTTCTTAAATTTTGTGCTTTGAAGAACTTTTTCGTTATTGTAGTATTCCAGATAAGTTGTGTAAATGATTCGTTAAAAGCCTGAGTTTTTGCACGATACGTGTATTGCCCGTCTGTTGTTATCTCCAATTTACCTGGTAATTGAACCGAACCTGATAAGTAACCCGAAGCGCCCCATCCATTACTATTAAAAGCTTGCTGAACCGAGGCTACCGAAGTTGTGTAATCTGGCCCGAAATAGCCGTAAATGCTGTATTTCCCATCTTTATATCTATTAATATTGATTTGAGGAGAATAACGCATTGTTTTAGTCTGGTTTAATACACTATTAATAAAGTTATAAGATGTGCTACCGTTCATATTAAGACCTAAACCCACATTTGTACCAAAAATTTTCCGACCAAAGCTAGAATATAAACTAAAATTTGTTGGTACTTTATCTGCTAAATTTACAGCTTGAAAAGTACTTTTACCTGCTGCATCGGTTACCACATTACTTGCAATCGGGTTGTTTGTAAAGCTAAAATAACCACTAATATAAATAGACTGACTGCTTATAACTTTATAGGAATTATAACTTGCATTTAAATTACTTCTAAAAGATGGTCGTAAATCCGGGTTTCCTAAAGTAATATTTAAGGGATCGGTATTTACTCTTATAGGCTGAATTTGGTCTAAACTTGGCTGTTGTGTATTTCCATTATAGTTTATACGGAAAGATTTTTGCTGAGAGAAATTATATTGATACATCGCCTGTGGCATGTAGTTTATAAATTTCCTGTCGTATCTGATTTTATTGTATAAATCTTCCTGTTTAAAATTAACATCGCTAAATTTAGAGCCAACATTTAAAACACTTTTTCCCTTCTTGTAGTTAAAGACTGCACCCCCAGAATTGATGATCTGATCCAATTGGTAATCATTACTAAATTGAGTATCTAATATATCATATCTGCCAGGTAAAGATTGATTAAATGATTTTCTATCTGAACGGCCATTACTTAAATTTAAACCATAATTAAGAATCACTGTTAAAGATTTCGTAATGGGCTCTGTATAGGCCAAATTGGATTTAAAAACATTGTTTTTAATGCTATTCAATTTATACTGGTTTATGTTTGCAATACTATCCAAAGCGCCATTTACATTATAAAAACTATTAGCAGAGTTTAAATATCCTTCTGTATTATTATCGGTAACAGATTGACTTAAATTTAGAGATAACGTACGTCCTTTCTTTTTTAGTTTTTTTGTTAAAAAGGCATTGATGTTAAATATCTTATCTTCAGCATTATTAGCTAATGTTCTAGAACTTGTATTTAGCAAACTATTATTACCTCTAGTACTAACGGTAGCATAATCTTGAAAGGTGTCGCTTTTTTTAAGTGTTCCATCAACATTAATTTTTAGTGTTAAAGTAGTATCCAACTTAATTTCATACATCGCATCAAGCTTCTGTCTGAAAACATCATTATCATAATTCTGATTTGAAATATTATTAATGATACCCGAAGCTAAATTATTCTGGCTGATTGTATTTCTATCACCAAAAACCCTTAAAGAACCGATTTTGTAATTTGTATTTAAAGTTTCTTTATCGCTATTCCATTTGTTATCGAAATGCAAACCACCGGTTCTGGCTACCGGAATACCTTCTCCATTATATTGTCCGCCCCAACCCTCAAATTCATCACCACTGCTGGTAAAATAAATACCACCATCATCACTCATTGTACCAGCACTTTGCGTTCCAAGCTTCTGACTATCTTCCCAGCCTAAACCAACCTTACCATTGTTACCTAGTATACCATAAGCAGAAAATTTCTTCTTACCTGCAAATTTGTTAAACATTAATTGGCCTTGATAAAAATCATCTGTACCAACACCTGCAATTACTTTTCCAAAATAGCCGTTTTTAGCATTCTCTTTAAGCTTAATGTTTAACGTTTTGGTTTTTTCGCCATCATCAACACCTGTAAAAGTTGCCTGGTCGCTTTTTTTATCATAAAGCTGAACTTTATCAACCATATCAGCTCTAATGTTTTTTGTCACCAGTGTGGGGTCGTCTCCAAAAAACTCTTCTCCATCTACTAAAACCTTCACGTTTTTTTGGCCTTGTGCGGTTATTTTGCCGTCTTTATCAACCTCTATTCCCGGAAACTGTTTAATTAAATCTTCAACCTTTGCATTGGGCTCAATATTATATGCCTGCGGGTCAAATTCTGTAGTATCTCCTTTAATTTTTATCGCAGTGCGATTTCCTTTAATAATTACATCGGCAAGAAGCTGCGCTTTTCCCGTTAGGTTAATTTTACCATAATCAACATCTTTTTTATTAGAATCCAGCACAAAGTGATCAACAAAATCAGCGTATTTCGGATAGGAAACCAAAAGGATGAATTTTCCATTACGGATGTTGGGGAGCTCAAATGAGCCATTTTCTGCTGCCCGGGTAAATTTTACCAAAGTAGAATCTTTGGCATTTAAAATCGAAACTGAGGTTCCTCCGAGGATAGAGGTTGCGGCCGTATCAATAACACGGCCCTTAATAGTATGCAAATTTTGAGCTTTTGCTGTACAAAAAATCAAAAAGAGAAAACATACTGTGAGTAGCGTTCTTTTCATAAATAGAGTTGGTTTTCAGGACCAATATAAAACTAATTTTTTAGTTTCATTATGCCTTAACAAAATTTAACAATAATGTTATGTGGAAATTACATTAGCTGAAACGTTTTAGCTGAAACAGCTATAAGTTTACCATTTTTGGTATAGATATAATGCCCGTTCGTCTATAAATTACCGACAGTGGTATATTACTGTTCACTAGTCTGAAACGTTTCCTGAGTGTTGCCGTCTTATATTTAAAACCACCTAGAAATTAGGGGATTAAAAAAAGATTTACAAAACATAAAATATTCAGGTCATGAAAAATTCTATTAAAAACTTATTCGCAGCAGCTTTAGTTATGGTAACTTTAAGTAGCGCCACAGTTGTAGCAAACGCAACAGAATTGAAGTCTAGTTACACTACAATTAATCAGGTAAAAAACATCAGCAAAATCTCGGTAAGCGGAAATGTAAAATTAATCCTGGTTCAGGATAGCCAAGAAAGCATAGAGGTTTTTGATAAATATTATACCAGCAATGCATTGGTGCAACAACAAGGTTCTGAACTTAGAATCAGTTCATTTGCCAAAGAACCTTTAACTGTTATTGCACATGTTAACAACATTCAATCAATTGTAGCTTCAAATACATCAAGCGTTACCACCTCAGGAAAATTCAATTTATTAGATTTAGAGGTTATCCTTAAAGACAAAGCTTCGGCAAACATTAATGCCAACACCGTAAACTTGTTTACAATAGCAAATGATGGTACAAGTTTGAATTTAGAAGGCACTACAGAAATGCATACTGCAACTTTAGGCAATGAGGCGAAATTAAAAATGAATGAATTTGCTGCTCAAAATACCAACATCAGCATTGCGCCAAAAGCAATTTATGCAAGCAACTTAAATCGCTATGAAGATTTAAAAATAGACTTATTAGAAAAACTTTTCTAATAATCCATCATACATATAGTTTAGTTTTAGTTAATGATAACATCGGCAGGAGCAATTCCGGCCGATGTTTTTGTATTTTAAACTATAAATCAAATTTTATTCCTTGTGCTAAAGGCAAAGTATTAGCGTAATTTATGGTGTTGGTTTGTCTACGCATATAGGCTCTCCATGCATCAGAACCACTTTCTCTTCCTCCGCCAGTTTCCTTTTCGCCCCCAAAAGCGCCGCCAATTTCTGCTCCGGAAGTACCAATATTTACATTTGCAATTCCACAGTCAGAGCCTTGATAAGATAGAAATTGCTCGGCCTCTCTTAAATTAAGCGTCATTATGGCTGATGATAAACCTTGAGGAACACCATTTTGCAATGCAATCGCTTCATCAAGATTTGTATACTTAATCAAATACAAAATCGGTGCAAAAGTTTCATGCTGAACAATTTTATAATCATTTTTAACTTCGGCGATGCATGGCTTAACATAACAACCACTGGCATACTTTTCACCCTCTAAAACGCCTCCATCAACAACAAAATTACCACCTTCGGCTTTACATTTTTCAATAGAATCGAGATAGGCATTTACCGCATCTTTATCAATCAGCGGACCAACATGGTTATTTTGATCTAAAGGATTGCCAATTCTTAACTGGGCATAAGCTTTAACCAGTTTGGCAACAAATGTATCGTAAACGCTTTGGTGAATAATTAATCTTCTTGTTGAGGTACAACGTTGACCAGCAGTACCAACCGCACCGAAAACTGCCCCAATTAAACTCATATCTAAATCAGCATGCTCTGATATGATGATGGCGTTATTACCTCCAAGTTCTAATAAACTTTTACCTAAACGAGCACCCACCGCCACAGCTACAGCTTTACCCATCCTGGTAGAACCAGTTGCAGAAATTAAAGGTACACGTCCGTCATTAGTCATTAACTCGCCAATTATTCTATCGCCAATAATTAAACTCGATACCCCTTCAGGGATATCATTAGCTTTAAAAACTGCTGCAATAATTTTTTGGCAGGCAATGCCGGTAAGTGGTGTTTTTTCTGAAGGTTTCCAGATGCAAACATTACCACAAACCCATGCCAACGCAGCATTCCAGCTCCAAACCGCAACAGGAAAATTAAAGGCAGAAATAATTCCAACAATTCCAAGCGGATGCCACTGCTCGTACATGCGATGGTTTGGACGCTCGCTGTGCATGGTTAATCCATAAAGCTGACGCGATAAACCGACAGCAAAATCGCAGATATCAATCATTTCCTGCACTTCGCCATAGCCTTCTTGCAAACTTTTACCCATTTCGTAAGAAACCAATGTTCCTAAAGCCTCTTTATTTTTACGCAAAGCATCGCCAAACTGACGCACAATTTCTCCTCGTTTAGGTGCAGGGACAGTTCTCCAATACACAAATGCTTCTTGCGCTTTTGCAATTACTTGTTCGTAATCATTATTTGAAGAAACCTTTATCGATGCTATTTTTTGTCCATCAACAGGCGAAAAACTATCTATATTTTCTGTGTTATTTGCACCACCCCAATCATTGCCGGTACTATATGCCGGGTTAATATTTTCTATGCCGAGTTGTGTTAAAATCGATTGAATATTTGCGCTCATGTTTTTGATATTATTATTTTATAAATCTAAGGTTTACAATTATCTTTTCTACGGGTATCTATTAAATAAGCAATCTGCCAGCCTTTTTCGCCCTTTACCAGTTGAAAGGAATTTACCCCGCAATGGCTAAATCTTTCATTAATGTAAAATTTATATTCGGTCCAAACAGCAGCTAAAGCACCATCAATTAAAATTTTAGAGAATACAATCCGCTCATCATAAATTTGCGTTCGTGGTATAGCTATCATTTTTAAAAATCCCAAAACGGATTCTGTTTTAATGGTGTTTTTGCCTTCTTTACTTACAATTGTTTGCAATATACTTTCTTTAGCAAAAGCTGATGCCGCTAAAGAGCTATCGCCATTTTTCATCCCTAGAAAAAGATTATTTATAGTTTGCTTAATGGCTTGTTCATCATCACTTTGTGCCCACAATACATTAGCAGAAAAAATGATGAATAACGTTAAAAAGGTTACTTTTTTCATGACTTATTGGTTACGCTTAATTAAATAAATTTATACTATTTTTGTGAAAGAAGGGAAAAGGAACTGCGCTACAGAAAAAAGTTGTTGATAATACACACAGGCCAAAACCGCCAATATCATTTATTTTCAACCATTTACATGCAACAGCATTAACAATGTTGATAATTATTTTTATAGTTGCTTTGTAAATATTGTAAACTTAGGTTGTGTTTATCTGCTTATTGGCACGGTTCTTTAATAGTTTAATATATGGAAGAAGAATTCTTTTTTGAATCCAACGAAGATGCACAACGTTCAGTTGAACGTTACGAAGAGATGATCCGTAATAAAGATCAATATTTTTTCGATGCAGGCGCTTTTGAATACATTGTAGATTTTTACATTGAAAAAAACGATCCGGTTAAGGCTTTACAAGTTGTAGATTACGCTGTTAGTCAGCATCCTTATGCAACAGTTTTTTTAATTAAACAGGCGCACCTTTATATTTTAACAAATAATTATGAGAGCGCTTTTCTGTCTTTACAAAAAGCTGAACTTTTAGAATCATCAGAACCTGACATTTATCTGCTTCGCGGAAACATTTATCAAAATACTGAGCGTTATACCGAAGCTTTAGAAAATTATGAAAAAGCTTTAGGCTTGGCAGAAAGTACGGATGAAATACTTTTGCAGATGGCTTATGTTTACCAAAGCATGTCTGACTATGAAAATGCCATTGTTTACATTAAGCTAAGCTTAGAGCAAAACATGGAAAACCAGGATGGTTTGTATGAACTGGCATTTTGTTATGATGTTTTAGATAAACAGGAAGAAAGTATCAAATTTTATCAGCAGTATATTGATACCGACCCATACTCTTATGCGGCCTGGTATAATTTAGGCAACAGTTTTCATAAATTAAATCTTTTTGAAAAAGCAATTGATGCGTATGATTATGCAATTTTAATCAAAGAAGATTTCAGCTCTGCTTATTTTAATAAAGGAAATGCTTTAGTTCAGCTCGATAAATATGATGAAGCTATAGAGGTTTACAAACAAACTTTTGAATATGAACAGCCTAATGCCGATACCTATTGTGCAATTGGCGAATGTTTCGAGAAGCTCGAAAAAATGGACGAAGCCCGTTCTTATTACAAGAAATCGGTAAAGATGGACCCAAAAATGGCTGATGCCTGGTTTGGTATTGGCGTTACATTAAACCATGAAGAACGTTATTTCGAATCGTTACATTTTTATAAAAAAGCAATTGATTTAGAAGGCGAAAATTCTGATTTCTGGTTTGCAATGGCCGATGCCTACTACAAGCTAAATCAAATTGATGAATCTATAGAAGCGTACGAAAAGGTTTTAGAATACAATCCTTTGGATATTGAAGCCTGGCTAGATTTTAGTACCGTTTTGTACGAACAAGGTAAACTTTTAGAAGCTTCTGAAACCATGGCAGAGGCCATTAAGAACAACCCGGAAGCGGCAGAATTATATTACAGAATGGTTGCTTACTTATTTGCGCTTGGCCACTATGCCGATGCGTTAGGTTATTTAGAAACTGCTCTAACTACCGACCCGGATAAGCATTATATTTTGTTTGAATACCTACCACAATTGCAGGATAATAGTGCAATTATAAATGTTATTAACCGTTACATCAGGTAAAATCAGTGTGAGAAAATTTTGACATATAATTCTCAATTTTTTTTCCACTTTTGTACACATATGAATTACCCATTATTAAACGTTCCCGAGCGTCCGGAAAAGCCACGCCAAAAAGGCATTACAATGGTTATGGATAAGGGATTAAGCCTACGTCAGGTAGAAGATTTTCTTGATGTTGCGGGCGTACATACAGATATCGTAAAATTAGGCTGGGCTACCTCTCATGTTACCCCAAAGCTTAAAGAAAAATTAGCATTATATAAAAGTGCCGGTATTCCAACCTATTTTGGAGGAACTTTATTTGAGGCATTTATCATCCGCAATCAGTTTTCAGATTACCAACGTGTTTTAGATCAATACGGAATGGAATATGCCGAAGTTTCTGATGGCTCCATCGAAATTGAGCACGATTTAAAATGCAATTACATTAGTGAACTTGCAAAACAGGTTACTGTAATTTCTGAAGTTGGAAGTAAAGATGCTGCTAAAATATTTGCGCCATATAAATGGATTAAATTAATGCAGGCCGAACTTGAAGCTGGCTCTTGGAAAGTTATTGCCGAAGCTCGCGAAGGTGGAAATGTTGGTATTTATCGCGGTAGCGGTGAAGTAAGAGAAGGTTTGGTAGATGAAATTTTAACACAAATACCTGAAGAAACAATTATCTGGGAAGCACCACAAAAAGAGCAGCAAGTATGGTTTATCAAACTTATTGGAACCAATGTTAACCTTGGTAATATTGCACCTGCTGAAGTAATTCCATTAGAAACCATCAGATTAGGATTAAGAGGTGATACATTTGATCACTTTCTTAACTTAAATAAATAAAATTTAAACCATTTATTTGAATGGCAAAATGGCTTTAGCTTAAACAGGCTAAAGCCATTATTATATTATCGGCACGCAATTCTTTACCTCTATTATTGGGCAAACGAAATAAAAATGAAAACTTACGGTCTAATCGGTTATCCGCTTTCGCATTCCTTTTCAAAAAAATATTTTACTGAAAAGTTTTCGAAAGAGCATATTTCAAATCACCAATATGAGCTTTTTCCAATGGAAAATGTTTCTTCAATCGTAAATTTATTGAATGATGACGAAAGCCTTTGCGGATTAAACGTAACCATTCCTCATAAAGTTTCGGTTTTGCCTTTTCTTGATGAGATTGATGAAGCAGCAGATAAAATTGGTGCTGTAAATTGTATTTCTGTAAAAAACATCAATGGCAAAAAACACCTTAAAGGATACAACACGGATGCTTTTGGTTTCGAAGAATCTTTAAAACCTTTACTTAAACCGCAACATACAAAGGCTTTGATTTTTGGTGATGGCGGCGCAGCAAAAGCTGTTAAATATGTACTCCACAAATTAAATATTGATTACAAAACTGTTGTTAGAAAACCTGCTTCAGGCGCAATTTTATATTCAGAAATTACGGATGATATGCTGCAATCTCATAAGCTTTTAATTAACACAACGCCTTTGGGTATGTCTCCGAATTTAGAAGGTTGCCCGGAAATTGAATACACATTATTAAGCAAAGAACACTTAGCTTATGATTTGGTTTATAACCCATTGGAAACTAAATTTTTAGAAAAGGCAGCATTACAAGGCGCTTCTACAAAAAATGGTTTAGAAATGCTGCATCAACAAGCAGAACAAGCTTGGCGTATATGGAACAATTTGGATTAAAAAACGTTTGGCAAACAGGATATGAAAGCTAAAAACTTATTTTTTTTACCCATTATTTTACTTTTGTTTATTGCTGCCTGTCAGAACAATGATTATAGCCCAAAACCTAAAGGCTATTTTCGCATCGTATATCCTGAAAAAAAATATCAATCTTTTGATAGTAAAGCTCCTTTCAGTTTTGAATATCCGGTTTATGCTAAAATGGAAAATGATGACAAGAAAGGGCAAAAATATTGGTACAATCTACATTTTTCGCAGTTTAATGGCTATCTGCATTTAACATATTATGATATTGCCAATAAAGCCATTTATGATGAAATGGTGGAAGATGCCCGGAAACTTGCATTTAAACATACCATAAAAGCAAGTGCAATCGACCAGAAACTTATTAATTATCCCGATAGGAAAGTTTACGGAATATATTATGCCATAGAAGGCAATACAGCTTCATCAGTTCAGTTTTTTTTAACAGATAGCGCTAAGCACTATTTTAGGGCTGCGCTTTACTTTAATGAGCGCCCGCAGTACGATTCTATTGAACCTGTTGTAAAATTTATCAAGAAAGACATTGATAAGATGATTACAACCTTTAAATGGAAAAATTAGATTATAAAAACATGATTAAAATAAAAATATTTACGTTTAATGCCTACGGTGAAAATACATACGTGCTTTTTGATGAAACCAATGAATGTGTAATTATCGACCCGGGAATGTATGAAGGCTTTGAGCAGAACGAGTTAGTTTCATTCGTTAAAGAAAATAACTTAAAGCCCGTATTACTGTTAAATACCCATTGCCACTTAGACCATATTGTTGGTAATAAATTCGTTTTTGATACCTGGGGTTTAAAACCTCAGTTTAACAAAGGTGAATTACAAGTTTTGCAGGCTGTACCCGGCTATGCGCCTCAAATGGGTTTTACTCAGTATGAATTATCGCCTGAGCCTGAAACATTTTTGGGTGAAACCGGAACTGTAAGCTTTGGCAATAGCACCTTAGCACTAATTTTTGCGCCAGGTCATTCGCCGGCACATTTGTGTTTCTACAGCAAAGTTGATAACATTTTAATTGGTGGTGATGTTTTATTTTATCAAAGCATTGGCAGAACAGATTTACCGGGCGGAAACCACCAGCAATTAATCAATAGTATTGAAACTAAACTGTTTACGTTACCAAACGAATGCAAAGTTTTTCCTGGTCACGGCCCATCTACTACAATTGGTTTTGAAAAACAAAACAATCCGTTTTTCTAAGTGTCTATCTACAAGCAAACAATTTCTACATAATTAAGCTAAAACATTATATTTAATCTGTGAATACGCCTTTATATATCGCCAAAAGATATTTGTTTGCCAAAAAATCGACAAATGCAATCAATTTGATTTCCGGCATATCCATGGTGGGCGTTATGGTTGGTAGCGCAGCATTAATCATCATCCTATCTGTTTTTAATGGCTTAGAAGTAACCATTTTAAACATGTTTAATACGCTTACGCCTGAAATTGCAATTACACCTGCTAAGGGAAAAACCTTTAATCCAAACACAGCATATTTCAATAAGTTAAAGGAAAATAAAGATGTTTATTCTTTTACAGAAGTTTTGCAAGAAAATGCGCTCTTAAAGTATAATAATAAACAAGCTGTAGGAATGGTTAAAGGCGTTGGACCAGATTTTCTGAAAAATAAAAAACTGGATAGCACCATAAAAGAGGGTCGCTTTGTGCTCAGCAACAGAAGTGGCTACACTTCCGTAATTGGCTCTACCTTGCAAACATACTTGGCTGTAAACACAGTTGATCCCTTTACAGAGCTTGAAATTTTTTCGCCAAAGAAAGATATTAAGGTCAATAGCATAAATCCAGCTGAAGATTTTGTAACCGAAAGTATTCGTATAAGTGGCGTTTTTGAGGTTCAGCAAGAATTTGATAATGGGATTATTGTTCCGTTAGATTTTGCCCGCGAATTATTGGGCGAATCAGAAAATGTTTCGTCAATTGAAATAAACCTTAAACCAGGTGTTGATATAGAGAAATTCAAAACCGATGTAGCAGAGCATATAGGAACCGATTTTGAGGTCCGTAATCAGGCAGAGCAAAATCGTTCCGTTTATCACATCCTAAATACCGAGAAATGGGCTGTTTATATAATTCTAACATTCATACTAATAATTGCTATATTTAATATTATAGGCTCATTAACCATGCTGGTAATTGATAAGGTTAAAGATATAGCGATATTACGCAGCCTTGGCGCAAGCAAAAAGCTTATAAAACAAATTTTTCTTTTTGAAGGGATGATGATTACAATGTCGGGGTGTGTATTGGGGCTAATAATTGGGGTTATATTTTACCTTATACAACATAATTTCGGTTTGATAAAAATGGGAGAAGGTAGTGATACACTTTTAAGTTCCTATCCCATAGGCCTTAAGTGGAAAGATTTCATTTTAGTTTTTGTAACTGTAGGGATTTTCTCATTTTTGGCATCTGCTTTGTCATCAAATTTAAGTGTTAAAAAGATAGACCAAATAAATCAATCAATATAAAAATGAAGTTATTTAAACAAGCAATTGTATATGTTATGCTTTTAGGTGTGGCCATTACCGCTTGTAACCGAGCAGAAAAGCCAGAGGAAAGCGACAAGAGAACTGTTAAGGGTTTATATAGCTTTGGCCCGGAGATGAAATCTTTCACACTGTGTGAGGATAATCGTGAGTATTGGGTTTTAGATAGCGTAAAAAATCTCGAACTATCTTATAGCAACCTTAATTTCGAAAAACCTTACGAGCCGGTTTATGTAGAATTAGAAGGCTATTTTGCAAAATCAGATACTGCCACAGTTTCAGCTGATTTTGATTCGACACTGGTGGTTACCAAAGTGATAAAAATTAGCAAAGAAATTCCAGACGGCCCTTGTGCCCAATAAATATTAAAAGTTTTATCTGAGGCCTTTTGTAAAGGCCTTTTTTATTTCTAATTGTTTAACAAATTATCATTTTACGAAACATACCATGGAAGATATTAGCTGGAACGATTTTGAAAAAGTAGAATTAAGGGCGGGAACTATACTTGAAGTTTTCGATTTCCCGGAAGCCAGAAAACCTGCTTACAAACTAAAAGTAGATTTTGGACCATTTGGAATTAAAATGAGTAGTGCCCAAATTACCAAGATATATACCAAGGAGGAGTTACCTGGCAAGCAAATAATTGGCGTGATAAACTTCCCTAAAAAACAAATTGGTAAATTTATGTCTGAGTTTTTAGTAACCGGCTTTGCTAACGAAGATGGAGATATTGTACTCAGTACAACGCAACTAATTGTACCAAACGGCAGCAAGTTGATTTAAATATAATATGAGTTTTTATAATTTCGAAGATAACAATCCTGAAGCGGAAGATATTCATTACATGAAGCTTGCTTTGGCCGAAGCTGAAAAAGCCCTGGCAGAAAATGAAATTCCAATCGGAGCAATTATCGTTAGTAAAAATAGAATTATTGGCAGAGGTTACAATTTAACCGAGCGGTTTAATGATGTTACCGCTCATGCAGAGATGCAGGCTTTTACATCAGCATCGCAAACTATTGGCGGTAAATATTTAAACGATTGCACGCTATACGTAACGATTGAGCCTTGCGTTATGTGTGCAGGTGCTAGCTATTGGACTCAAATTAGCCGAATTGTATATGGTGCAAGAGAAGAGAAAAGAGGTTTTCTATCTAAAGATACAAATCTTTTACACCCAAAAACTAAACTAAAAGGTGGTGTTTTAGCAGAAGAATGCAGCAGGTTAATGGTTGATTTTTTTAAAAAGAAAAGGTAATATTTTGCTATGTGCCTTTATCAACATTACAATTATTTAACCTAACACAAATGCAATTGATGATAATTACATGAACAAAACTTAATGTTCGAATGTTATATTTGCTTCAAGAAACATTTTTAAACTTAAACATATAATATTATGGCTTTTGAATTACCTGCGTTACCTTACGCAACCGATGCACTAGAACCGCATATTGACAAAACGACCATGGAAATACACCATGATAAACATCACCAGGCTTATGTTACCAACCTAAATAAAGCATTAGAAGGTAAGCCTGAAGCAAATTCAAGCATCGAAGATATTATAAAAAATATTTCAAAATATCCTGCTGCAGTTAGAAATAATGGCGGTGGTCATTACAATCACTCTTTATTCTGGACTGTTTTAGGCCCTAATAAAGGTGGCGAGCCAACTGGCGATTTAGCTAAAGCCATTAATGATGCTTTTGGTTCATTTGCTGACTTAAAAACTAAAATGCAAGAAGCTGGAGCTACACGTTTCGGTTCTGGTTGGGCTTGGTTATCAGTTGGTGCAGATAAAAAACTTCAGGTTTCATCTACTCCAAACCAAGATAATCCATTAATGGATGTTGCCGAAGTAAAAGGTACTCCAATTTTTGGTATCGATGTTTGGGAGCATGCATATTACTTAAAATATCAAAACAAACGCCCGGATTATTTAGCGGCAATTTGGAATGCAGTAAACTGGGATGCAGTTGCTGAACTTTACAAAAAAGCACTTTAATCATCACATTTTAGCATGATATGGGAGCCTGCAAAACACAAATTTGCAGGCTTTCTTATTAATTAATAACTTCGTATAAATTTTAGCAGATATGAAAAAGGTTATATTTTTATTTTTAATCGCAATAGGCATCAGTAATTTAGCAAAGGCACAGCAAAATAAAATGCCTACGCCTACAGAAATCGCGAAGAAAAATGTAGAGGATTTAGATAAAAAGCTAAAATTGAATGATACGCAAAAAAGCATTATCTATAGCCTAACGTTTAACCAGGCTAAAGAACAAGCAGAGCTGATAAAACGTCAGCAGGCCGGAACATCTAGAGAAGAAGATGCCGACAAGTATTTTAAAATGCAAAATGAAACCACTAAAAGCATTCGTAACGTTTTAAAAGGCGACCAGCCAAAACAGTACGATAAAATTATCGAAGAGCGTTTGAGCGGAAAATCTAATAAAAAGAAGAAAAAAGGCGAAGAAGAGGTTGAAGGCGACATCAATGGTCTTTTATTAGCAAAACCAGAAAAAATGAACTAACGCTTATATTCCAATTATATCCTTTTTCTTTTTTTGCTTCATTGTTTTCGGGATAATTTCTAAAATTTCATCTTTTAAGGCATTTAACATCCTTTTCTTAATGAAATTTTTATGTGTAACTAAACTAATTTCCCGCACTGGTTCAGGGCTTTTAAAATGCCTGATTTTTCCACTTTGCTTGGCGCTCAATTCTGCTATTGCTAATTCTGGCAATAAAGTGGCACCTCCGTTTAAATCAACCATTCGTATTAAAGTTTCAACACTTCCGGTATTGTATTCTAAACCTTGTAATCGATTATTTTTAGTAGAACGACAAATATTTAATACCTGATTGCGCATGCAGTGGCCTTCGTTTAAAAGCCAAATGTTTTCATCGTTTAAATCTTCCGAATCAACCGCTTTTTTCTTGTATAATTTGCTGTTTTTGCTAATGTAACTTACAAATGTTTCATAATATAAAGGCATTTCAACAATATTAGCATCCGTTAGTGGCGTAGCTAAAATGCCGCAATCTAAAACGCCGGTTTTTAAATGATGAATAATATCTTCGGTGGTGTATTCCCAAATCATAAGTTTTAATTCAGGATATTTTTCGAGCATGGTAGAAATTACCTCGGGCAAAAGATAAGGCGCTATAGTTGGAATAACGCCTATTCTAAGTTCACCTAAAACATCTTGTTGCTGACTATTAATTAATTCTTTAACCTTACCGCTTTCTTGTAAAATGATTCGTGCCTGCGCAATAATTTGAGCGCCAATTTCGGTCGGACTTACCGGTTGTTTGCTTCTATCGAAGATTTTAACGCTTAGCAATTCTTCCAATTTTTGCACTTGCATACTCAAAGTTGGTTGTGTAACAAAACACTTTTCTGCGGCAGTTACAAAACTTCTGTACGTATCTACGGCTACAATATATTCCAGCTGAACTAAAGTCATATAGTTAAAAACAATTAATAATCTCAAATATATAAGTTTTAACTATTAATAATAAACGATTACCATTAAATGGATTAATTTATTTCTTAAACTACATTAAGTTTTTTAACAGTCGGGTTTCAGAACTTTACATCAACAGAAAACAAAAATAATGGAAAGTAGAATCGATATTCAAAAAACAGAACCAGCTGCTTATCAAGCTATGTATGCACTAGAAAAGTATTTAGCTGGCAGCAAACTAACACCAATTCATAAAGAATTAATAAAAATGCGAGCATCACAAATTAATGGTTGCGCCTTTTGTTTAAATATGCATAGTGTGGATGCGAGAAAATTAGGAGAAACAGAACAACGTATATATTTATTAAACGCCTGGAAAGAAACCAATTTATTTACCGAAGAAGAACAAGCAATTTTAGCTTTAACTGAGGAAGTTACGCTGATTACAAACCACGTATCAGACAATACGTACAATAAAGCAGCAAAGTTATTTGACCAGAATTATTTATCACAAATTATTATGGCCATTGTAACTATAAATGCCTGGAATAGAATTGCGATAACATCAAGAACTATGGTTGGCTAAACCTTTTGAAATAAACTCCGCCTAAATGGCG
This sequence comes from Pedobacter sp. Leaf132, assembly GCF_920984695.1. Classification (NCBI taxonomy): domain Bacteria; kingdom Pseudomonadati; phylum Bacteroidota; class Sphingobacteriia; order Sphingobacteriales; family Sphingobacteriaceae; genus Pedobacter; species Pedobacter sp. Leaf132. Next base: position 286,975 of record NZ_CAKLBO010000004.1, read on the forward strand.
CCCAAAGGTGAAGTTTATTTCATTTTATTAATCTTTATCAGCTCATCAAAAACCAACCTGGCCACTTCTTTTGCACCTTTTGTCTGGAAATGCGTATTATCTTTTAGTCCCTTTGGGTAAGCTTCATACTTACCTGAATCTAAATTCATGAAATAGTTTTTTGACACAAAATCCTGACCCATTTCAGTGAAGAATTCTGCTGATAATTTTGTTAAATCAATAATCGGAACATGCATTTTATTAGCTACATCTTTAACAGCTTCCGGGTAATCACCATGTGCGCTTCCAAGCACCTTACCCTTCCATGGATAATTTCTGGTAACCGGAGTAATCAATATCGGGATTGCTTTTTTTCCGCGTGTTTCCTTAACATACAACCTTAGCAATTTTTTATATCCAGCAGTATCAATATATCTTTCTGGTTTATCTTTAGCGGCATCATTATGCCCGAACTGAATTAAAACTAAATCGCCTTTTTTAAGTTTTTTTGTAATTTCTGTCCATCTGCCTTCTGCTAAAAAAGTTTTTGTACTTCTCCCGCCTTTAGCCTTATCTACAACCAAAACAGTATCATTATCAATTAAATGGTTTAATTTTTTAAGTGTTTCTTTACTAAAGAATTGCTGAAAAACCTGCCCCCATCCAGTTATAGGATATTTTTTAGCCATATAATTTTCTTCCAAGGAATAGTCGGCTACTGTAGAATCACCAATCAAATAAATTACAGTTGGTTTTTTAATTAGTGTAAAGGCCTGAAAAATCAAACCAAACAATAACATCATCAAAATTATTAGTCGCCTGCTCATATTTTATCAACTCTAAACCAATCATATTCAGCAAACCCTGAATCATTTGTTTGCGTATTCCGGGTAGCAAAAATTCCTACTTTGGCACCAATCCATTGGCCTGCAACTGCCTGAAATTCTTTATCAATTTCGATGTAGTTTTTACCATCTTCACTATAACTAAACTTACATTTTGCACCAGCGTAAACTTTTACTTTTAGGTAAACGGTAGATGATTTTAATTTAAGTATTTCGGTTGCCTGCTCATCTTTTCCTTTATCTGCATTATGGCAAATGCCCATGCTTAAAAACAATTCATCATTTTTACTTTCTACAAAAAGGCTTGCATAACTTCTGCCCATAATAACCAAACCAGTTCTTTCATTTTCGAGTTTCGGATTTGGTTTAAACGTGAGTTTAGTCGTTACCTGAAATTCCTCGGCCGGAAATTTCTGCATCAAAACATTAGGCACATCCCATAAATTTTTTGAGTTATCAGGAATTTTGGCAGTGTAAAGTTTAAGTACACCTTTTGCAGCATCAGTAAATAACCAGGTTGGTTTCGGGTTTGCCTGCCACTGCCATTGTAAACCCAATTTTTGCGATGAAAACTCATCACTTTCTGCTGGTGTTTGAATTGGATAAACCTGATTAACATTTGGTTTTTTATAGCTTACAACTGGATCACCAATTCCATCACCATCTTCATCCAAACCAATTACGGGCCAATCATTTACCCATTTCAATGGCTGCAAATGTACAACTCTTCCATAAGCATCTTTATCCTGAAAGTGAAGAAACCAGTCTTCGCCTGATGTTGTATTAACCCAAGCGCCCTGATGTGGTCCATTAATGGTAGATTTACCTTGATGCATCACAACCCTTCGTTCGTAAGGGCCATAAATATTTCTGCTCCTTAAAACAAGCTGCCATCCGGTTGAAACACCTCCTGCAGGTGCAAAAAGATAATAATAACCATTGCGTTTATAAGCTTTGGGTCCTTCAATAGTTGGGTCTAGTTCGTGTCCATCGTAAACAATTTGGCCGTTACCGCTAGCCTGCGAGCCATCGGCATTTAAAGGCATAACAGCTAAAACACTTTTAATACCTGCACGGCTACCTGCATAGGCATAGGCAAGATAAATTTTACCATCCTCATCCCACAGCGGACATGGATCTATCAAACCCTTTCCTGCAATAACTAATTTTGGCTCAGACCAGGTTCCGGTAACACTTTTTGCTTTTGTTAAATAAATTCCAAAATCCGGGTCGGGATAGTAAATATAAAATTCGCCATTTTTGAACCTTATTGAGGGTGCCCAAACGCCATTACCATGCTGTGTTTTTTCAAAATGCTCAAGCGGAGGTTGTTTGAGCAAGGCATGAGCCACAATTTTCCAATTAACCAAATCTTTCGAATGCAAGATTGGCAAACCGGGAACAGCATCGAAACTTGAAGCAACCATGTAAAAATCATCGCCAACCCTAATGGCATCCGGGTCTGAATAATCGGCATTTATAACCGGATTTTTATACCGACCATTTCCCAAATCAGATATCCATACTTTTGAAATGTTTAGCGTATTTTGGGCATGAAGAGATAAGCTAATATTAACCAGAAAGAAGGTATATACAAAGTATTTCATAGGCTCGTTTGAAATGGTAGAAATTATATTTGGTTAAGCAATTTTAGTTGAATTTTAGCCCGAAAACAACTTGAGTTGTGCAATCGTTCCCGATATCGTTTGCACTTTTAAATTCTGACAAATGTTTTTTAGCTTTAAGTTTAATGACTACAATTGCTTATCATATTTTAGTTTTAGAATTCGGCTGCTTATTAGGAAACTAAAAAATGCAGCCGATTTTAATTTATACCTAACCAAATTATATGAAATTAGCCTTATTTATATTTCTTTTGTTTATTAGCCCATTAGTTTATGCAACTAATGTTAAAGCAGATTTTATCGTGTCTAAAGATGGTAGTGGAAATTTTAAAACCGTACAGGAAGCCATTAACGCTGTGCCCGACTTTAGAAATAAGGTGACCGTTATTTTTATTAAAAAGGGTATTTATAAAGAAAAACTAGTGCTCTCAGGTTCAAAAAAAAATATAAAATTTATTGGTGAGGATTTGCACAAAACCATTCTAACTTATGATGATTTTGCACAAAAAAAGAATGCTTTCGGCGAAGAAAAAGGAACATCAGGCTCCGCTAGTTTTTATATTTATGGAGAAGGTTTTACTGCCGAAAATTTAACCTTCCAGAATTCTTCTGGTCCGGTTGGACAAGCTGTTGCCGTTTGGGTTGGTGGTGATAAATCAAGCTTTATAAATTGCAGATTTTTAGGCTTTCAAGACACGCTCTACACTTATGGAGGGAATAATCGCCAGTATTATAAAAATTGTTACATAGAAGGTACTGTTGATTATATATTTGGAGCAGCCACCGCCTGGTTCGAAAACTGTACTTTATTTTGCAAAAAGGCGGGCTATATTTCTGCCGCATCAACTGCCGATACTACAAAATTCGGTTATGTTTTTAATAAATGTAAGGTTACGGGAGATGCGCCCGATAATAGTTTTTATTTAGGAAGACCATGGCGTCCGTATGCGAAAGTTGCATTTCTGAATTGTGATATATCAGCAGTTATCAAACCAGAAGGCTGGAACAATTGGGGTAAAGAAAGTAACGAAAAAACAGCTTATTACGCCGAGTACAATAATACCGGTGCAGGTTCAAAAATAACTTTAAGAGTAAATTGGGCTCATCAGTTAACTCGGCAAGAATACCAACTCTACACTTTGGAAAACGTTTTCCGAGGATGGATACCGGAGCCCAAATAAAGCATTAATTTATTCATTACAAACCAGTTAACTAAACACACTCAAGCCTCTCTGCCGTAATCTTTGGCAACGATTGCATAGATTTCTCTTCGATTTTAGCTGTAAAGACCGTACACTTGTTTATTAACAACCAAGTATATTTAAACCGAGCAGCTAATGAAACATAATTCTGGTTACTTAAACCAATTTAAAAGGCTATTATTTACAGCCATTTTGTTTTCTGCAGGCGTTGCAGAAGCTCAAAATCAAAAGTTACCAACCATCCAACAGGTTAAATTTAAAAAAGATACCCTAAGCATCGCAAGTTTCGGTGCCAAAGGCGATGGCATAACTTTAAATACAGCACAAATAAACAAAGCCATTTTAGCAATGAACCAAAAAGGTGGCGGCGTGGTTTTAATTCCTTCCGGATTATGGCTTACCGGACCAATTGAGCTAAAAAGCAATGTTAACTTGCACATAAAACGTGATGCAATATTGCAGTTCACGGCTGATTTCAATCAATACAAGCTGGTACAAGGTAATTGGGAAGGTCAACCTGCGTGGAGAAACCAAAGCCCGATTTCAGGTTTAAATCTCGAAAATATAGCGATTACTGGTAGTGGGATTATTGATGGTAATGGCGGTGCCTGGAGAATGGTAAAAAAGGATAAATTAACCGATTCTCAATGGAAAAACTTGGTTGCTTCTGGTGGTTCTGTTAGTGAAGATGGAAAAATGTGGTATCCATCAGAAAAAACTGTAAAAGGTTCTAAAACCAAAAATGCAGGCGTAATTATTCCGGGCAAAACTGCAGCAGATTACGAAGATATCAAAGATTTTCTTCGCCCTAATTTATTGGTGCTTACAAATTGCAAAAAAGTTCTTTTAGAAGGTGTTACTTTTCAAAATTCACCTGCCTGGAACCTGCACCCATTACTTTGTGAAGATTTAACGTTAAGAAACCTGCAGGTTAAAAACCCCTGGTTTGCACAAAATGGTGATGGTGTTGACATCGAATCTTGCAAAAATGTTTTAATAGAGGGCAGCACTTTCGATGTTGGCGATGATGGAATCTGTATTAAATCTGGTAGAGATGAAGCAGGGAGAAAACGAGGTGTAGCAACTGAAAATGTAATTATTAGAAATAATGTGGTTTATCACGCCCACGGCGGTTTTGTAATTGGCAGTGAAATGAGCGGTGGTGCTAAAAATATCTGGGTTTACGATTGTTCTTTTATCGGTACAGACATTGGCTTACGCTTTAAAACTACACGTGGCCGCGGCGGCGTTGTAGAAAACATTTATATTGATAGAATTAACATGATTGATATTCCGGGTGAAGCGATTCTTTTTGATATGTATTATGCTGCGCAAGACCCGATTCAACTTGCTGGTGAAAAACGCGAAGCCATAAAAACGGTAACCGTTCCGGTAACAGAGGCTACGCCACAATTCAAAAACTTCTACATAAAAAATGTTGTAGCTAATGGTGCTTCGAAAGCCATATTTTTTAGAGGATTGCCGGAGATGAATATTAAAGATATCCACTTAGAAAATGTAACGATACAAGCTAAAAAAGGTATCGAAATTATCGAGGCTTCGGGCATTTTCTTAAAAAATGTAAACGTTATAACAGAGGATACAAATCCGGTTGTAACCATCCAAAACGCAAGTAATGTAAATATAAACGGCTTGCAATACAAAAAAGACGCGGAGCTTTTATTTAATATCAACGGAGAAAAAACCAAAGGCGTTAAAGTATTAGCAACCGATGTATCAAAAGCAAAGAAAACATCAGCCTTTGGCGAAGAAGTAAATAAATCAGTTTTAGAAATTTCCAAATAATTAAGCATGAAATTATCTGTCATTTATAAATCCGTTGCTGTACTTGGATTGAGTATTTTATCCATCGGTAGCTTCGGGCAAAAGCAATTATCAGAACAGCTCACATTAACGGCCATGGAGAAACTTTTTCAGGATACAACGGTCTTGAAAACGGCTAAAGGACCAAAATGGAGTTATGATATGGGCGTTGTTTTGGAAGGTGCCGCATTGGTATGGAGAAACACCGGAAATGGCGATTATTTTAAGTACATCCAATATTCTATGGATGCTTATTTAGATAAAGATGGCAACATCACTACTTATAAAGCCGAGGATTTTAATATTGATAATGTAAAGAATGGCAGAGCATTATTATTGCTTTACAAAGTTACCGGACAACAGAAATACCTATTAGCAGCAACGAAGTTATACGACCAATTACAGCAACAACCTCGTACCAAAGAAGGTGGTTTTTGGCATAAAAAAATCTATCCAAACCAAATGTGGCTGGATGGATTATACATGGCCGAGCCATTTTATGCAGAGTATGCGGCCTTAATGAAAAAAGATGCTGCATTTGATGACATTGCCAATCAATTTATCTGGATGGAAAAAAATGCCAGAGATTCAAAAACCGGTTTACTTTACCACGGATGGGATGAAAGTCGCGAAGAAAAATGGGCAGATAAAACAACTGGAAAATCGCCAAATTTTTGGGGACGAGCAATGGGCTGGTACATAATGGCGCTTGTTGATGTTTTAGATTACTTCCCAAAAAATCATCCAAAATACAATGAATTGCTAGCGATTTTAAATCGCACTGCCACAGCAACCGTAAAGTACCAGGATGCAAAATCTGGCGTTTGGTTTGATATTTTGGATATGCCTAAACGTGAAGGAAATTATCTGGAATCATCAGCATCGAGCATGTTTGTTTATGGCTTAGCAAAAGGTGTTAGAAAAGGCTGGTTGCAAAAATCTTTTGCCGCAGCGGCGAATAAAGGTTATGCAGGTTTAAAAAAGGAATTTATTGAACCGGCAGGAACCGATAGAGTAAATTTAACTAAAACCGTTTCCGTTTCGGGATTGGGTGGAAAACCTAGATACCGTGACGGTAGTTTTGAGTACTACATCAGCGAAAAAGTTATCACAAACGACCCGAAAGGTGTTGGCGCTTTCATTTGCGCTTCGGCAGAAATGGAAATAGCTGCCTTGCCAAAACCAGGAAAAGGCTTAAAGGTTATGGTTGATAATTTCTTTAACAACGAATACATGACCGGCCCAACGGGCGACAAAATTCCATTCCATTACCTTTGGGATGAAGATGACAACAACGGTTTTTCTCTATTTGGTAAGGTTTTTAATGATGCAGGTGTAGCGACTTCAACGTTAAAGACGGCACCAACAACTGCAAATTTAAAAGGCACGGATATTTACATCATTGTAGATCCGGATACACAAAAAGAAACCGCATCTCCAAACTTTATGAATGCAGAACACGCCAAACAAGTAAACGAATGGGTAAAAGCCGGCGGTGTTTTGGTACTGCTTTCAAACGATGCTGGAAATTGTGAAATAACAAAATTTAATGTTTTGCCAGAAACGTTTGGCATCCATTTTAACGAGGATAGCAGAAATAGAGTTCAGGGTTTAAATTTTGAACAAGGTGCTATAAAAATCCCGGAAGGAAATACAATTTTTAAAACGGCTAAAAAAGTTTACATCAAAGAAATTTCTACCATAAAGATTAATAAACCCGCGGTATCGGCTTTAACTGATAACGGCGATGTGATAATCGCGACAGCAAAATATGGAAAAGGAACTGTATTCGCGGTTGGCGACCCTTGGTTTTACAATGAATATATTGATGGTAGAAAATTACCGAAAGACCTTGAAAATTTCAAAGCAACAAACGATTTAGTAAATTGGTTAATCAAACAAGCGGCGGCTAAATAATGATAAATAGATATAGAATATTATCATCCCTCCTATGCAGTTTTATGCTGGTATATTGTTATGCGCAAAAGCCAACAGATAGCACAGCCGATAAAATGTTGGTTTATCAATTGGCAAACGGCGGCTGGCCTAAACAACTGGAAGATAAAAGCGTGATAAATTATGGTGCCACTTTAAACGATGATTTATTGTCAAAAATTAAAGCAACCACTATTTTACATGCAACTTTTGATAATAAGGCAACCAGCAGAGAAATTACTTATCTGATTAAAGCATACAACACTACCAAAAATGAAACTTACTTAAAAGCAGCCGAAAAGGGTTTAGATTATGCCTTATCTGCACAAAATAAAAATGGTGGCTGGCCTCAATATTATCCTGACAAGTCGCTTTATCGCTCGCAGATTACTTATAACGATGATGCAATGATTAATATTTTGAATATCCTTCAAGATATTATTACAAAAGCCAATGGTTTTGATGTGGTGAATCAATCTTATATTCCAAAAGCCGAAGCAGCTGTAAAAAACGGAATCGATTGTATTTTAAAAACACAGGTAAAGCAAAACGGCCAATTAACCATTTGGGCTGCACAATACGATAAAGATTCAATGTTGCCTGCAAAAGCAAGAAATTTTGAACCAGCATCTCTGAGCACAGCTGAATCTGTAGGTATTGTTCAGTTCTTAATGCGTTTGCCAAATCCATCACCTGAAATAAAAGCATCTATTTCTTCAGCTGTAAAATGGTTTGAAAAATATAAAATTTCGGGCTATAGATTTGATAGAACTGAAAACTCGACAGGCAAAAACGCGGCGCTGCTAGAAGATGATAAAAGTGTAGTTTGGGCAAGATTTTATGATTTAGAAAAGAATATCCCAATTTTTGGAGACAGAGATAACAGCATAAAATTAAAGCTCGAAGATTTATTGCCAGAACGCAGAAATGGTTACGCATGGTATGGCAACTTCGCTCAAAAATTATTAGAAAAAGAATATCCAAAATGGTTAACAACCAACGGAATAAAATAATATAAACTCGTCATAAACGGCAAAAAAGAAAACAATGATTTTAAACAAAGAAAATTTAAAAAACATAAACGCAGAAAACGTTAATATCCCTGCGGCAGAACTTTTAGAATTGCCCGAAAGAGTTATTCAGTTTGGCACAGGTGTTTTACTTCGTGGCTTACCAGATTATTTTATCGATAAGGCAAATCGCAATGGTATATTTAACGGTCGCGTTTTGGTTGTAAAATCGACTGCCAAAGGCGGTGCTGATGCTTTTTCTAAACAAGATAATCTATACACGCTTTGTGTTAAAGGAATCGAAGATGGAAAAAATGTAGAGGAAAATACCATCAATTCTTCAATAAGCAGAGTTTTATCTGCTTCGCAGGATTGGGCAGAAATTTTAAAAGCTGCACAAAATGCGGAGTTACAAATTGTAATTTCAAATACAACTGAAGTTGGCATTGTAGCTAGTGAAGATAAAATTACAGATACACCTCCACAATCTTTTCCGGGTAAATTACTGGCCTTTTTACACGAGAGGTTTCAAACCTTTAACGGATCTGTTGAAAGCGGAATGGTTATCGTGCCAACAGAATTAATTAGCGATAATGCAGATAAGCTTAAAGACATTTTATTGAATTTAGCTATTCATAACAAACTTAGCTGGGATTTTCAGCAATGGTTAAAAACTGCTAACCATTTCTGTAAAACTCTGGTAGATAGAATTGTACCCGGAAAACTGCCTGCCGAAGCTCAGGCATCTATCGAGAAACAATTAGGTTATAGCGATGAACTGATGATTATGGCGGAGCCTTTCCGTTTATGGGCAATTGAATCATCAAATGAAAAGGTTAAAGAAATTTTATCTTTCGCAAAGGCGGATAAAGGAATTTTCATTGTTCCGTCAATCAATAAATTTAAAGAACTTAAGCTTCGCTTATTAAACGGCACGCATACTTTCAGCTGTGGATTAGCCATCCTTTCGGGCTTTAATACAGTTAAAGAAGCAATGGCTGATGAAGTTTTCGCCAGCTATGTATCTACCCTAATGCAAAATGAAATTGCACAATCTTTGGAGAACGACGACATTACTTATACTGATGCCGTTGACTTTGCTAAAAGTGTAATCGATAGGTTTAGCAACCCATTTTTAGAACATAAATGGCAAGCCATTACGCTAAATTTTACATCGAAGATGCAAATGCGGAATATGCCATTAATCAGAAAACATTATAGTCAGAAAAACGAAGTGCCACCATTTATGGCGGTTGGTTTGGCAGCGTACATCATTTTCATGAACACTAAAAAAGATGGCGAAACATTTACAGCGAATGTAAACGATAAGAATTTTGCTATTGATGACGAGTTTGCACAAATATTATATGAATACTGGAAAAATCCTGAAACTGCAATCGACAACATTTTAGGCGATAGACGTTTGTGGGATAAAAATTTAAACAATTACCCAGGCTTTAATGCGGCAATTAAAAACTACGTTAAGTTATTACAAAATAAGGGTGCAAAGGAAACTTTGAGTAATTTGCATTCAGAAAGAACACTTTAAAAATGGTAACAAGAATTTTAAAAATTCATCCGAATGATAATGTATTAGTGGCTTTGCAAAATCTTGCAAAAGGAGAAACCATTATACATGATGGCCACGAATATGTTTTACAGGATGATATTCAGGCAAAGCATAAATTTTTTATGCAGGATATGAATGAAGGCGATCACATCATAATGTATGGCGTATTGGTTGGGAAGGCACAGCATTTTATTTTAAAAGGCGGCTTGATGGATACCGAGAACACTAAACATGCTTCCGACCCTTATGAATTTAGACCATATCATTATGAGTGGCAAGCACCTGATGTTTCTAAATTCGAAGGCAGAACTTTTAACGGTTACATACGCAATGACGGTAGAGTTGGCACAGCAAATTACTGGCTGTTTATTCCAACCGTATTTTGCGAAAACCGTAACCTGGATGTGATAAGAGAAGCATTACATAACGAATTAGGTTACGCAGTTACCGACAAATATAAAACCTATACTCAACACCTTGTAGAAGCCTATAAAAATGGAGAGAATTTGAGTGAAGCAGATAGTAATTCTATTGCACAGGCCAATCATGTTTCAAACCGAATTTTTAAAAACGTTGATGGAATTAAATTTCTAAATCATCAGGGTGGATGCGGCGGTACTCGTCAGGATGCGGCAGTTTTAAGCAAACTTTTAGCAGCTTATGCCGATCATCCAAATGTTGCCGGAGTAACCGTATTAAGCTTAGGATGCCAAAATTTGCAGGTTCAGGATTTTGTTAACGATTTAAAATTACGTAGCCCTAATTTCGATAAACCACTATTCATTTTTGAGCAGCAACAATCGCAAAGCGAAGAACAGCTGGTTAAAGAGGCTATTCGTAAAACCTTTATTGGCTTAACCGAAATCAATAAATTCGAGCGTCAGCCGGCACCTTTAAATAAATTGGTATTAGGCGTAAAATGTGGTGGAAGCGATGGCTTTAGCGGCATCAGCGCAAATCCTGCAGTAGGTTACACCTCTGATTTACTGGTTGCACTTGGCGGTACAGTTTTATTGGCTGAATTCCCTGAATTATGCGGTGCAGAGCAGCAACTCATTGATAGAACAAAAGATGAAACTGCGGCTCGTAAGTTTATCCAGTTAATGACCAACTATAACCAGGCAGCTGAAAATGTTGGCTCAGGATTTTTTATGAATCCATCGCCAGGAAATATTAAAGATGGGCTTATTACAGACGCGATAAAAAGTACCGGAGCGGCAAAAAAAGGCGGTACATCGCCAGTTGAAGATGTTTTAGATTACACCGAACCGGCAACAAAACCCGGCTTAAACCTGGTTTGCACACCTGGAAACGATGTTGAAGCCACAACCGGTAAAGCGGCATCTGGTGCAACGTTGATTTTATTTACAACAGGTTTAGGTACACCAACTGGCAATCCGGTTTGCCCAACAATTAAAGTTTCTACTAATAATGCACTTACTAAAAGAATGAGTGATATTATTGACATTAACTGCGGACCAGTTATAGAAGGTGAAAAAACCATCGAGCAAATGGGTGAAGATATTTTAGAATATTGCATTAAGGCTGCTAGTGGCGAAGTAATTCCTAAAGCTGTTTTACTAAATCAAGATGATTTTATCCCTTGGAAAAGAGGCGTTAGCTTATAATTCAGATATCTGAATAGACAAAATAAATAATTAATTTAAAAATAATAGATTTTAGCAATAAGCATGTGCTTTGCAATATCTGAAACATATTTTAGCATGAAACCTTTTTTAGATGATAATTTTCTTTTAGAAACCAAAACCGCAGAAACGTTATTTCATGAGTATTCTAAGGCTTTACCTATTATAGATTATCATAACCATTTGATTCCTGAACAAATAGCCAATGATGTTCAGTTTGAAAACATAAGTCAGGTTTGGCTTGCCGGAGACCATTACAAATGGAGGGCTATGCGTGCGAATGGAGTTGATGAAAAGTTTATCACAGGAAATGCTTCTGATTTTGAGAAATTTGAGAAATGGGCAGAAACCGTTCCTTACACGCTAAGAAATCCATTATACCATTGGACTCACTTAGAGCTTCAGCGCTACTTCGGGATAAGTGAATTATTAACCGGTAAAACAGCTAGAAAAATTTTCGATGAATGCTCGGCGAAGCTACAAACTCCAGAATATTCAGTGCGTGGTTTACTTGCTAAAATGAATGTTGAAGCCGTTTGTACAACGGATGATCCTTTGGATAGCTTAAACTTTCATCAACAACTGGCTAATGAAGGCGCTAAACTTAAAATGTTACCTGCATTTCGCCCGGATAAGGCAATGAATAGCGATGATGTTTCAGGCTTGAATGAATATATTGATAAGCTGGAAAAAGTTGTAGACAACAGCATTAGCACTTTCCAGAATTATATCGGTGCTTTAAAAAGCCGCCATGATTATTTTAGCGAGAATGGCTGCTCAGTTTCTGACCATGGTTTAGAGCAGATATATGCGGAAGATTACACAGAAGCAGAAATTTCTTCAATATTTGATAAAATCAGAAATAAGCTAAACATTTCATATGAGGAAAATCTAAAATTCAAATCAGCTATGCTGGTTCATTTTGCAGAATGGGACCATGAAAAAGGTTGGGTTCAACAATATCATTTAGGCGCTTTAAGAAATAATAATGCCCGAATGTTAAGCAAACTCGGGCCAGATACAGGGTGGGATTCTATTGGTGATTTTAGTCAGGCGAGAATGCTTTCTAAGTTTTTAAATAGATTAGATACACAGGATAAATTGGCTAAAACCATTATCTATAATTTAAACCCTGCAGATAATGAACTGATTGCCACAATGATTGGAAATTTCAACGATGGCTCAGTAGCTGGCAAAGTTCAATTTGGTTCTGCATGGTGGTTTTTAGATCAGAAAGATGGTATGATTAAACAACTTAATGCCCTATCAAACATGGGCCTTTTAAGTCGCTTGGTGGGCATGTTAACAGATTCAAGAAGTTTCCTTTCTTTTCCACGCCACGAGTATTTTAGAAGAATTGTATGTAACCTTTTTGGAACAGATGTAGAGAACGGAGAGTTACCGAACGACATTGAGTGGATTGGCAAGATAGTTAAGGATATTTCGTATTTTAACGCGAAAAATTATTTTAAATTTTAACCAAAACGAAGCTTTTATCAGGAAAACCCTTAGAATCAAATCGTTTCAATCGTTTTCCTAAAATTTATATTTCAGCTATCAAAATAGCGTAAACACGCCGATTAATCAAAAAAATGAGCAACCCGATATCATCTTCATTAAGAAAAGGAGAAAAAGTTTTAAGCTTTGGCGAATTGCTTTTACGCATCTGCCCTGATATGGATGGACAATGGCTTAAAGAAAATAAGCTCCCTTTTTACATTGGGGGTGCAGAGCTAAATGTTGCTACTGCCCTAGCTTTATGGAATGTTCCATCTGCTTATTTATCGGCTGTGCCTAAAAATTCGGTTACTGATGAGATTATTGATTATTTAAACCATAAAAATATTGATACCAAACCCATGGTTTACCATGGCGAAAGGTTGGGTTTATATTATCTACCAAAGGGAAAAGACTTAAAAAATGCAGGCGTAATTTATGATAGAGCAAATTCTGCTTATGCAACTTTAATGCCCGGACAGATAAATTGGGATGAAGTTTTTGATGGTGTAACCTGGTTTCATTTCAGTGCAATTTGCCCGGCAATAGATCAAAATATTGCCGATGTTTGTCTTGAAGCCTTAAAAGCTGCTCAATCAAAAAACATTACCATTTCTCTTGATTTGAACTACCGTTCTAAACTTTGGAAATATGGTAAAGAACCTATTGAAATTTTACCAGAACTTGCCAAATATTGCACCTTGATTATGGGTAACGTATGGGCTGCAAACAAAATGTTGGGCACTAACCTGCATGATGATTTAAAACCATCCGAAGGTTATGCAAAAGAAACGCTACTACAACAGGCAATTGAAACTTCTAAAGAGATAATAAAAGATTTTCCGGCATGTAAAGCGGTTGCAAATACTTTCCGTTTTGATAATGGAAAAGGAATTAGATATTATACCGCAATTTATACTGAAAATGAATTAACAGTTTCGGCTGAATACGTTTCTGAAGAAATTTTAGATAAAGTTGGTAGCGGAGATTGTTTTATGGGCGGCTTGATTTATGGTTTTTACAACAACCGCAGTGTACAAGAAACATTAGATTTTGCAACGGCTGCTGCCTACGATAAATTATACATTCCGAGCGATGCAACAACCAGCACCGTAATCGACATAGAAAAAAGAATTATACGAAATGATAAGCAACAAGCATAAAATTTTAGATGCCATTTTAGAGCAAGGCATGTTACCACTTTTTTATCAGGATAGTGAAGCTGGAAGCGTAGAAATTTTGCGCACACTTTACAAAGCTGGTGTTCGTGTTTTTGAATATACAAATCGTGGTAAATCGGCTTTGCCAAATTTTAAAAAGCTAAAAGAAATTCGCGATGCAGAAATGCCAGATTTATATTTGGGTATTGGAACCATAAAAACGCCGGCAGATGCAAATGCGTTTATCGAAGCCGGAACAGATTTTATTGTTGCGCCAATTGTTAATCCTGCAGTTGCAGAAATTGCAAATAAAATTGGTATGCTTTGGATTCCGGGTTGTATGACGCCAACCGAAATCAGCATTGCACAGGAACATAAAGCCATGTTAATTAAAATTTTCCCGGCTAACATTCTAGGTCCGGAATTTATTTCATCGATAAAAGATTTATTTGCCGGACAACTTTTTATGCCAACAGGTGGTGTAGAAATCAATTTAGAAAACCTTAAAACATGGTTTAAATCTGGTGTTTGCGCTGTTGGAATGGGCAGCAAATTAATTAGTAAAGAGGTGATGAGTAAAGGTCTTTACGATGATTTATTCGAAAACACAAAATTAGCGCTTGATTTGATTAAAGAAAGCAAATAAATAACACAAACCTAACCAAAATGAACCAAGCAGTTAAAGGAAATTACAGATGGACGATTTGTGCGCTATTGTTTGTAGCAACAACCATTAATTATTTAGATAGACAAGTTCTTTCGCTTACCTGGAAAGATTATTTCGTTCCTGAATTTCACTGGACAGATAGCGATTACGGCACAATTACCGCACTTTTCTCTCTTTTTTATGCAATTTCGATGTTAATAGCAGGCCGTTTTGTAGATTGGATGGACACCAAAAAAGGGTTCTTGTGGGCAATCGGCATTTGGTCTGTAGGTGCTTGTATTCATGCTTTTTGCGGTATTGCAACTTCTGGTTTAATTACCGGCGATTGGGCTTTAAGTTTCTCAGGCGCTAAAGAATCCCTTTCAACCGTTGGCAATACAAGTTTAATTTTATCTACAAGTTTATCATTATTTATTTTCGCACGTTTTGTACTTGCATTGGGCGAAGCAGGTAATTTCCCTGCTGCAATAAAAGCCACAGCCGAATATTTCCCTAAAAAAGACAGGGCATTTTCTACAAGTATATTTAATGCAGGGGCAACTGTTGGTGCATTAGCGGCACCTGTTACCATTCCATACATAGCAGAAGCTTATGGTTGGGAAATGTCTTTCCTAATTATCGGTGCATTAGGTTTTATCTGGATGTTTTTTTGGATTCTACTTTACGGCAAACCTGAAACGCATCCACGTGTAAGTAAAGAAGAGTTAGCCTACATACAGCAAGACATCGTGGTAACCGAACAACTTTCTGAAACGGTTACAGCGGCATCACCAGTAAAAAAATTATCATTTACCGATTGCCTTAAATTTAAACAAACCTGGGCTTTTGCTTTTGGTAAATTTATGACAGATGGAGTTTGGTGGTTTTATCTGTTCTGGTCGCCAGCTTACTTAAAAGATATTTATAAAATGAATGGTACCGAAAGTGCATTTCCGTTATTCATTTTGTATGTTATTACCTTGTTATCTATTGTTGGTGGTTGGTTACCATCGTATTTTGTAAGCAAGAAAAATATGAATCCTTATGATGGAAGAATGAAAGCCATGCTAATTTTTGCATTTTTCCCTTTACTTGCTTTGCTTGCGCAGCCATTAGGTGGCTATACTTTTTGGTTACCGGTTATAATAATTGGTATTGCCGGTGCGGCACATCAGGCTTGGTCTGCAAATATTTTTTCAACCGTAGGTGATATGTTCCCTAAACAAGCCATTGCAACAGTAACCGGAATTGGTGGCATGGCCGGAGGTTTAGGCTCGTTTTTTATAAACAAAGGCTCTGGAGTACTGTTTACTTTTGCGGGCGATACTCAAATGACTTTTATGGGTTTTCAAGGCAAAGAAGCTGGCTATTTCATTGTATTTTCTTTTTGCGCCATTGCCTACCTTATTGGCTGGATAGTAATGAAAACCTTGGTACCAACTTATAAAATTGTCGAAGTAAAATAAATTTATTTTCCATGCGCCTTTAAAAAAGGCACATGGAAAAACATATAAAAGCACTAAACAACAAATCTATACTTAAACTATAGATTTACCGAATTATAAACCTAACAATAAACCAACTTGAGCACAAACTTAAACCTCGAAAGCATTTTCGTTGATGAAAGCCAGATTCCGGAAGAATTTAGGCTTCACGAAGAAATAGAGCAGAAAGAGTTTCTCTCTAATGGAGAAATGAAAACCTGGAATGGTCCATTCAATGATGTTTTTTCGCCGGTGTGTGTAAAAACGCCCGAAGGCTTAAAACGTAAACGGATCGGCAGCTTTCCGGTTTGCACTGAAAAAGAATCAACAGAAGCACTTGATGCCGCAGTTGCTGCTTATGATAATGGCCGTGGACAATGGCCAACCATGAGTGTTGCGGATAGAATTAGTTGCGTAGAAAACTTTACACATAAAATGATTGAGCAAAAGCAAATTGTTGCGAAGTTAATTATGTGGGAAATCGGTAAATCTTATGCAGATTCTATCAAGGAATTTGACCGTACCGTTGAGTATATTTATGCAACTATTGATGCCTTAAAAGATATCGACCGTCAATCCTCTCGTTTTGAACAAGAACAAGGTATTATTGCTCAGGTTCGTCGTTCGCCATTGGGCGTTGTATTGTGTATGGGGCCGTTTAATTATCCATTGAATGAAACTTTCACTACCTTAATTCCGGCTTTGATAATGGGCAATACGCTACTTTTTAAACCACCTAAGCATGGTACCTTATTGCATTATCCATTATTAGAGGCTTTCCGTTCGAGTTTTCCAAAAGGTGTTGTAAATACCATTTATGGAAGAGGAAATACGATTGTGCCCGGATTAATGAAATCTGGTAAGGTAAATGTATTAACCTTAATTGGTTCGAGTAAGGTTGCGAATGAGTTGAAAAAACTGCATCCAAAAGTGAATCGGTTAAGAGCAATTTTAGGACTCGACGCAAAAAATGCTGCAATTATCACTAAAGATGCAGATTTGGATTTAGCCGTTTCTGAAACTGTTTTAGGTTCATTATCATTTAATGGACAGCGTTGTACGGCGATTAAAATTGTGTACGTACACCGCAGCCTTGCACAAGAATTTTTAAAGCGTTTATCAGCAGAAGTAGAAAAATTAAAATTTGGAATGCCTTGGGAAAAAGGAGTTGCATTAACACCGCTTCCTGAGTTGAATAAGCCAGAATATTTAAAAGATTGCATTGATGATGCAGTATCTCATGGCGCAAAAGTGGTTAATAAAAACGGCGGACAAACCTTGGAGACTTTTGTGTATCCGGCAATTGTATATCCGGTTAACAGCAACATGAAATTGTATCGTGAAGAACAATTTGGCCCGGTAATTCCGGTTGTTCCATTTGATGATTTGGAAGAACCAATCGAGTATTTAATTGGCTCACCACATGGTCAACAAGTTAGTATTTTTAGTAATAACGCGGCTGTAATCTCTTCACTTATCGATCCATTGGTAAATCAGGTAAGCAGGGTTAATGTAAATTGCCAGTGCCAACGTGGTCCGGATGTTTTTCCATTTACCGGAAGAAAAGACAGTGCCGAAGGAACGCTTTCAGTTGTTGATGCTTTACGCTCGTTTTCAATTCGTTCGTTAGTTGCAACCAAATTAACAGATAATAATAAGAAACTGTTAAATGAAATTGTAAGCGGAGATGATTCTAACTTCTTAAGTACGAAGTATATTTTTTAAAATATATAGTCCAATCGTCATTGTGAGGCACGAAGCAATCTTTACCAATAGATTGCTTCGTGCCTCGCAATGACGATTTTTTTAAAGTAACTTATTCACCAAATTTAATTTCAGTTCTTGAATCCCTTCCACTACTAAACCTGCAATTTGCCGGGCACCTTCAGGACTTAAATGCGTATCATCTTTCTTGCCTGCCGGATAATTCACATGCCCGGAATCGACATAGTTAAAAAGTTTAATTGATGGTTTGTCACCTAATCTATTCAATAAACTTTCAGTTTTAACCAACATATCAATAAGTGGAACTTTTAAAGAATCTGCAACTGCTCTGGTCGCTTTTGGATAATCGCCATGCGTATCCATCAATTTACTATCTTTAAAACTTCTTCTCGATATCGGTGTTAACAAAATCGGTATAGCGTTTTTATTCCTTGTTTCTAAAACATATTTGCAAAGGTTGGCTTTAAATTCACTAATTGATGTGCCTGTACCTGGCTTGTCAATCTTTTCATCATTATGGCCAAATTCTATAAACACATAATCGCCAGGTTGTAGTTTTTCGGTAATTGGTTGCCATTGTTTTTCATTTAAAAAAGATTTTGTACTTCGTCCATTTAGCGCTCTGTTATCAATAACTACAGATTTTTTAAAAAACGATTGAAGCTCCATTCCCCAACCTGTTTCCGGATAAGCCTTTGCTTGTTTGTTTGCAGCTGTCGAATCGCCAATTATGTAAATTGTGATTTGTTTTTTAATTGCGAAAGACATCAATAGTATTGAGCAAACCACACCAATGCTAAAAATTATTGTTGATTTATTTTTTAGGATTCCAGCCATCATAACCATACAAAATATTTGAAACAGTATATTTCTTTGCCTTATTTTTACTCAATTGCTTAGCCCAAATTACGCGTTGCGACGTTACCGAGCCTTCGCCAACATTTTTGAACTCTCCATAAAAAACTGTTTTTTCCTTATCAGGAAACATGGCATCACCTTTCCATGGATTCCAGCCATCTGCCGAAATATGTTTTCCTAAATCACAGAACAGAAAAACTGTTTTAGCATAAGGCCGCCATGGCCTGCCCAAATAAGCCTTGTTTACATCTGCTTCTGCAATTAACTTACAATGCAAAAATACAAAGCCAAATGTTTGGGCTTTTGATGTTGATGCAGCAGTGATAAAGGAATTTGTTAAATTCTTAATCGTACAGTCTTCAAATACAACTGTTGCCGAGCCAAAAATAAAATCGGTTGTGCCTTCTATAAAACAGCTAGCATAATATTGCCTACTATTATCTGTGGCCAAATAAAGTGTATCCTGATTCCCTAAAAAACTACAATTTAGCGCTGAAAATCTATCTCCTTCAACATGTAAAGCAACCGCCTGGCCAACTCTACCTGCGGTATTGGCAATTGTTAAATTTTTAAAAGTAACATCATTCGCTTTTACCTGTACAGTATAAGAAGTGAATGTAGAAAACTTAGCATTACCAAACTCATCCCTACCAGATGGAACCAGTTTACCTGAATAATCGTTATTGGTAATAATTGTGTTTGCTCTGCTTTCTCCAATTAATAAAATTTTTGTTTTCCATGATGGAATAATAATCTTTTCGTTGTAAGTTCCGTTTTTTACAAAAATTTCAACTTCTTGCGCTCCTAAATCACGTATTGAATTTATGGCTTCCTGTATGGTTTTATAATTGCCAGTTCCGCTTTTATCAACAGTAATTTTTGAAGGATAAGTTTTATTCTGTGCGGATAAATCTCTTCCAGCAACGAGTAAAAGAAATAAGATGATAACCTTTGAGTAAATAAATTTCATTTTATTAGAATTGATTAGCAAAGCGATTAGATTAATTCGTCATAAAAAAAGGGCTAATAAAAATAGCCCTTTTTAAATTAATTGTTTGGTTTAAATTTTTTAATAACCGTATAACTGTCCGCCCAACTTCGGATTAGCATCAATTACAGATTGCGGCAGTGGTAATAATTCGCTTTTATTTGGTGTAAACGCAATTGCGTAATAGGCAAGTAATGTGCTATTAATTGTTGTTGGATTAATCCATGCCACATTTGCCGAACCAGTAGGCGCCGTTGGAGATGGCGAGTAAAATGAATTGAGCCATACCACAGTTGCCTGGTTTGGTGTGTAATACATGGTTGCAGGTAAGTTTGCGTAAGGAGCAGACCTGGCAGCCATAAGCGCTAAGTTTGTTTTTGTTTCAGCGATTTTTGATGCAAGCATATTCCATCTAATTAAATCATATTTACGAATACCTTCACCGCCAAATTCAAACTGACGCTCTTTAACAATCGCATTGAAGAAACTATTATAATCTGAAGGCGTAGTTCCGATTAGTGATGCTGTACCACCAAATCCACGCACTCTCACTTGCTCAAAAGCAGCTTTTGCAGCAGCAGTTGGCCCAGCGCTTAATTCATTATCTGCTTCAGCAAACATTAAAAGCACATCAGAGAAACGAATAATTGGCCAGTTAACACCAAAATACTGAGATGCGCTTGTTAAAACAGATGGCGTTTGCCAGTCTCTTCTAAACTTTCCATCAAGCATGGTAACCAAAGAACGGGGACGTAAAGTTAATTCCAGGTTATTATCGTATGGCGCACAGGTAACATCTCTGCGTCTATCGTTTGCATCAAAAGCATAAAAATAAGTTGGTAAAATGGTTAAGGCTGCGTTTCCAAGTGCTGTTGTACCAGGCGTGGCAACTGTAAATTGGCGAGGGCCGTTGTAATAACCTAGTTTACTATCGCCCACACCCGAGCTTCCTCCGGTCATACCAACTTCCCAAAGTATTTCTCCATTTGCCTCAAAACGGTGTGCATTTAGGGCATCTTTAAATACAGATTGAAAACTTGCATTTAATTTATGGTCGGCCCTAGCCATAATTATTGTACATTCATCTTTAGCAATCTGATAAAATGTTTTGTAATCGGCATTACGCTTCATGGTTCTGTCACTTCTTAAAGAATATCCACCTCTAAATAAAGCATAACGGGCACGTAGCGCTCTAATTGCACCCTGACTTAATCTATCGCTTGTTACAGAAGATTCTGTACGCCAGGGAACTAAAGGAGCAGCAACAGCTAAGTCTTTAATAATACGGTTGTAAATGGTATCTCTATCTGTTCTACCATTGTATGGGTCAGAAACATTTATTGATGAGGTAAACTGAGCCGGAACATCACCCCAATTTCTAATAATTTCGAAATAAAACTGTGCCCTCAAAGCCAATGCTTCGCCATACAGTCTTTTGAGTTCTTTTTGATCTGCTGCACTACCATTTGTATAAGCATCCATTTTTGGAATATTATCTATACAAATGTTTGCACGTTCTATACCTGTATATAATTGATTGAAGGGTCCTGCCAACTGTGTATTAGCGGGTTGAACGTTAAAGTGGGCAATATCTCTACGTTCATTATCTGGATAAGGTGTTCCACCCTGACCCATCATTTCATCATTATCGTATGGATAATACATACTTAATCGTATGCCGTAGCCTTGGTCGCCACCAAGCGCTGAATAAGCACCCAAAACAGCCTTTTGTGCATTTGTTACGTTACTGAAAACGTAATCGTTACCGAAAGATGAAATTGGTTCTACTTCTAAAAATTTTTTACAAGAAGAAACGGTGAAAAGTGTTGTGGTGATAAAAATTCCACCTATAATTAATTTTAAATTAGTTTTCATTTTGCTCAGTTTAAAGCGTAAAGTTTATACCAAAAATAAATGCTCTGCTGCGAGGATATGCAGAATAATCTACACCAGGGGTTGTTCCATTAGCACGGCGAGTATTTACTTCCGGATCGTAACCAGAATAATTTGTAAATACAGCAAGGTTATTAACAGTTGCATAAAAACGCATTCTGTTTATTTTGATTCGTTTTAAAAGCTCGCTTGGCATAGTATAGCCCAAGGTTATGTTGTTAATTCTCAAAAAAGAGCCATCTTCAACTGCGTAAGAATTTACAAAGAAAGAACTGTTACTGGTTAGCGGGCTCCAAAGCGTAGCATTTGCATTAAGCGCAGCCAATTCCGTAGGGTCGGTTACCACCACACCCTGGTCGTTTACATTTCTCCATCTACCATTCATGGTGGCTAAAAGATTACTATTTGGGGTATAACCACTTGTAAACTCTAGCTTGTTTGCATTTAAAATATCGTTACCAACCTGGAAATTTACAAATACGTTTAAATCCCAGTTTTTGTAAGTAAAGGATTGATTAAAACCACCTGTAAATTTTGGATTTGCATCTCCAATAGTGGTTCTATCATTCGTAATATCAACAATTCCATCACCATTTAAATCTTTAAATTTGATTACACCCGGTTTTGGCGTTAATGAGGTTACACTCGAGTTATTTGGTACACCTGTTTTTAATGTATAAACACCATTTGCGTAGTTAAAATCTTCAATTTTATAAAAACCATCATTCACTAAGCCATACATTTTACCAACGGCCTGCCCTACTGCAACCTGGTAATCTGCCGGAACATTTGTTCCAGCCCAACCAGAATTTATTAAGAAAGCTTTTTGGTATTCACCCAAACTCTCCACTCTGTTTTTGTTGAAGGAAATGTTAAAATTAGTTGCCCAAGAGAAGTTTTTAGTTTGTATTGGTGTTCCGTTGATTTGAAACTCTATACCCTTATTACTTGTAGAGCCGATGTTTTGAAGTTGAAAAGCATAACCGCTTGTTGATGGAAATGGATTATTTACTAAAAGACCTCTGGTTTTATTGCTGTAAACATCAAGTGAAAATTGTAACCTGTTGTTTAAAAAACCTGCATCTAAACCAATATTTCTAGAGATTGTAGTTTCCCATTTCAGATTAGGATTTGAAAGTTCTGGTGCAACCAGTGCCGTTACCAAAGTATTGTTTATATCGTAAAAAGCTGTAGGCCTGAATTGAGTTGTATATAAGAAATCGGCAATGCGGTTATTCCCTGCCTCTCCATAACTTACTCTCAACTTCAAATCATTCATACGGATGGAAGTTTTAAAGCTTTCCATAAATTTCTCATCCGAAATTCTCCAGGCAATTGAACCTGACGGGAAATAACCCCACTTATTGCCTTCAGCAAATTTCGAAGAACCATCTGCCCTCATACTTAAGGTTAAAAGGTATTTTTTATCGAATGAATAATTTAACCTGCTAAACACGGAAAACAATCTTGCGGTTAAATCGCTTGATGTAGCTGCACCAGCCGGCGTTGTACCTAAAGCCATGTTTGATAAGGCTCGCTCGGCAGTTATCCCGATAGGAAATAACCTGTTTTCTGTAAAGTAAGCTTGCACTTTATCTTGATAAAGCTCCTGACCGATTAGGGCATCGATGCTATGGCGTTTACTAAATTCGCTTTTAGAACCTGAGTTTGTGTAAGAAATTACGTTTGAGTTGTTAATCGTTTGTCTGTTAGATGTTCCGATAGAAGCAATTGGCTGAGATGAGCCAACCAGTCTTGATTCGTTTGTGATGATATCGTTAAATATATTAGTACGACTGTTGCTAAAATCAACACCCAATGTACTTTTAAAAGATATACCCTTATAAATTGTGTAATTAAAATAACCGTTAAAGTTGGTTACGTTCGTAAATACCTTTTTGTATTCTGCATCATTCAATAATAATGGATTTACCAAAGAAAGGCTATTTCCATTTGTTTCACTGGCATAATCAGGATCATAAGCATAAACATCCTGACCTTTAACCAATAATGGCCTGTATTTAACCGCTTGGCGTAATCTGTTAAGCGATGAAGAACCCTCGCTACTTGTGCCTGCACCATTAACAACGGTGTTATTGTATCTTACATTAAAACCAACTTTAAGCTTGTTATTAAACTTATGGTCGAATTTAAAATTGATAAGCTTTCTATCGAAATTTGAAGCAAGCATTACACCGTCTTCAGTATTTGAAGTTACACTTAAATTAAACGTAGATTTTGCATCACCACCTGTTACACCAACATTGTGCGTTTGCATTAATGCATTTCTGCCAAATAATTCTTCTTGCCAATCTACAAATGGCGAACTTTTAAAACTCTCTAAATCGCCAAAAGTTCCATAATAACCTGCGTATAAACTTTCACTGGTTGCGTTTCCGCGACTTGCCTCGTACTGATACTTAACAAAATCATAAGGATTCATTACTTCAAGCTTATTTGCTAATTGTCTGATACCCACCAAACCGTTATAAGTAATGGTAGTCTTCATCTCTCTGCCGCCTTTTGTTGTGATTAAAACCACACCATTGGCACCACGGGAACCATAAATTGCTGTCGCAGATGCATCTTTTAAAACATCTATACTTTCAATATCTTGAGGTGATAAAACAGATAAAGCATTTTCTACCTGAATACCATCAACCACATATAGCGGTGTATTATCTTGCGTAATCGAACCGCCACCACGCACCCTTATTTGTGCGCTTGCATTTGGCGTTCCTTCTGAAACTGTAATCTGCACACCTGCCAAACGACCAGCAATTGATTCTGCCAGAGAATTATTAGGAATATCTTTTAATTGTTTTGCCCCTACTGATGAAACTGAACCGGTTAAATCTCGGCGATTAACCGTTGCATAGCCGATGGCCACAACTTCATCTAATTCTGTAGCGTTTGATTCCAGACTGATTTTTAAATTCGTTTGGCTACCAACCGTAACTTCTTTGCTTTTATAACCAATATAATTAAAAACCAACGTAGCTCCGGTATTTACGGCTATAGAAAACCGCCCGTTGTTATCGGTTTGTGTACCGGTTTTGGTTCCTTTAATTAAAACGCTTACGCCTGGGATGGTTTCACCTCCTGCTTCGGTTACTGTGCCCGAAACCGTTTTGGTTTGCCCAAGCGCAGTGCTGAAATAAAAAGCGAATACACTAAAAAAGAGTAAAATTCTGCTCATAACTGTTAATTGTTTGATATTTGGTTTTTTTAGAATGTGCAACTGCTTGCTTATAGAATATTATTTTTAGTTGTAGAAATATTCTTAGTTAATATTTGGTTGTATGGTGTAACAATTTTACAAACTAAAAATGGCTTGAAACCAGTTTTAGCCAAAAAAGTGTGCAATCGTTCCCAAAAACGTAGTTTTAACGTTTATAAAAAATAGACTTGAAATGCCTAAAAGAGATATTTTTTGTAACTTGTGAGCAAGTATAAGAGATGAGATTTGAAACTTCAACTATAAAAGATATTGCCAAAGCTTTAGGATTATCTACTTCTACAGTTTCAAGAGCTTTGAGAGATCGCTACGAAATTAGCGAAGAAACCAAAAAAGTAGTTTTAGCATACGCCGAGAAAGTAAATTACCGTGCCAACCCAATTGCCAGAAGCTTAAAAGAAAGAAGGAGTTATTCAATAGGCATTATT
The DNA here is from genome assembly GCF_920984695.1 of Pedobacter sp. Leaf132. Classification (NCBI taxonomy): domain Bacteria; kingdom Pseudomonadati; phylum Bacteroidota; class Sphingobacteriia; order Sphingobacteriales; family Sphingobacteriaceae; genus Pedobacter; species Pedobacter sp. Leaf132. The sequence continues at coordinate 312,528 of NZ_CAKLBO010000004.1, forward strand.
GTAAGTGAAATTGCCAATAACTTTTTTTCTCAGGTGATAAATGGAATGGAATCCATCGCTTACGCAAGGGATTATCATGTTATAATAGCACAAAGCCACGAATCCTCCAAACAGGAAAAACTTAACGTAGAGCATCTGGCATCGCGTTCCATTGATGGTTTGCTTATAGCCTTATCATCAGAAACCCAAGATATCAGTTACCTTAAAGATTTATATCAAAAAGGATTGCCCATTGTGTTTTTTGATAGAGTACCTGATAATTTTGAAACACACAAAGTGATTGCAAATAATTTCAAAGGCTCTTTTGATGCAACGGAACATTTGATTTTATCTGGCAAAAGAACAATAGCACACTTAACCAATTCTGAAACCCTATCCATTACAAAAGAACGTTTGGCTGGTTACAAAGCTGCTCTCGCCAAATATCACATCAATTTTAATCCAGAACTGGTAAAATATTGCCAGCATGGAGGCATGCATAGTGCCGAGTTAGAAGATGCAGTAAAAGAACTTTTGCCCTTTAAACCTGATGGTATTTTTATTTCGAGCGATAGGTTAACCACTGGTTGTATTATGGCTTTAAAGAAAAGCAGCCCTGAAGTTGCACATAAAATCGCGATAGCGGGCTTTACAAACTCAAGTCTGGTCGATTTATTTAGTCCTTCCTTAACTTCGGTTAAACAACCAGCCTTTGAAATGGGGCAAGTTGCCACAGAATTGCTTATCTCAATGATTGAAGCAAAAAGACCAATTACGGAATTTGAAACTAAAGTATTGGATACAGAGCTTGTAAGGATGCAGAAAAACGTTGGCAATCCATTTCTATAGACTTCATTTACAAAAGCACAATTAATTATTTAAAGCCTAAATCTCTTTTACTTACCTTTGCGCCATGGTAGAAATCATTTTAAAAAGGGGAAAAGAGAAGGCAGCAATTCAAAGGCATCCATGGATATTTTCGGGTGCTTTGGAAAAAGTAAAGGGTAAACCAGAAAATGGAGAAGTTGTAAAAGTTATTGCTTTTGATGATGAATTTTTAGGCTATGGCTACTACAACAGCAATTCTCGTGTGGCTGTTCGCCTTTTGGAATGGGATGAAAACCAAACAATAGATACAAAATGGTATGAAAACCGTTTAAAACAAGCTATCGCTTCACGCCAGTTTATTTTAAATGATGAAACAAATACATGCCGCTTAGTATTTAGCGAAGCTGATTTTTTGCCCGGCCTCATCGTAGATAAATACGCAGATTTTCTTTCCTTGCAGATATTAAGCTCGGGTATGGAAAGCGTTAAAAATGATATCGTTGAAATTTTAAAAGCAGAACTTAATCCGAAAGGAATTTTTGATAAAAGTGATGCCACAGCCCGCGGACATGAAGGTTTAGCCATTGAAAATGGTTTGCTTTGGGGAGAAAATCCACCTGAATTTTTAGAAGTAAAAGAGAATGGAATTGCTTACCATATCAATATTGCAGAAGGACAAAAATCGGGCTTTTACTGCGACCAGCGAGATAACAGAAGCATTTTGGCAAGTTATACAAATGGCAAGAAAGTATTAGATTGCTTTAGTTACAGTGGTGGTTTTACTTTAAATAGCCTTGCTAAAAACGCCAAAAGCGTTACCAGTGTTGATAGTTCTGCTTTAGCCATCGAAACCTTAAAACAAAATATTACCTTAAATAATTTTGATGCGGAGAAGGTTACAACTATACAATCTGACGTTAATAAACAATTGAGAGCCTTTAAAGATAGCGGAGAACTTTTTGATGTTATTGTTTTAGACCCACCAAAATATGCGCCTTCTCGTTCGGCGATGGATAGAGCGGCAAGGGCTTATAAAGATTTAAATCGTTTAGGCATGTTGCTTTTAGAAAAAGGTGGTTTACTGGCTACTTTTTCTTGCTCAGGAGCGATTGATATAGAAACCTTTAAACAAATTATTGCCTGGGCAGCGCTTGATGCCGGCAAAGAAGTTCAAATCATTAAACAATTTTGCCAGCCTGAAGATCATCCGGTTCGTATTTCTTTCTCTGAAGGAGAATATTTAAAGGGATTATTGCTCAGGGTTTTGTAAGAAAAAATACCACGCAAACACAGAACACAAGGAAAAAAATTCCGTGTTAATCCGGGTTTCCGTGGCAAATTAAATCTTTAAATCTTTTGTGAACTTTCAAGTTTTTCATATTCACCTTTCCAGGCATAAAAACCAAAAATCATTAGCCCCAGGCTAATTGGGAAAAATATAAAAAGTATAATTCCCCACTGCAACATGGTGTTTGTTCTTTCGATATCGCTATGCGCTAAGCCTACTTTATCAATTGCCTGAATAAATAAAAAAGTCATCGCAACCGGACCTAAAACCATCCAAATTAAACCTAAAAATTTCTTTAACCTATTCATAAAAAATATTTTCTAATCGTTAATGTTTTCGTCTGCTTTGTTCGATAAATAAATTGTACCGATTATTAAACTTAAGGTTGCAATCCCGATAGGATACCACAGACCAGAAAGTGGATTTGAGCCTGCAAAACTGGCAATTAATGTTGCAATAAATGGAACCAAACCACCAAACACCCCATTACCAATGTGGTATGGAAGCGACATGGAAGTGTAGCGTATTTTAGTTGGGAAAAGTTCGACCAAAAAGGCGGCTATTGGACCGTAAACCATGGTAACCAGCAATATTTGAAAGAAAATCAATCCTACAAATTTCCAGAAAACAGGCGTTGGTAATACTTTATCTTTAACCAATTCTTTTGCTGGCAAAATTCCTTTGGTAACAGAGATGGTATCGGTTTGAACTCTTGTAAACTGCATACCATTTGCAAGTTTTACTCTGGTTTCCACTATACTTAAACTATCTCCAGAAGCTGAAAGAGGTGTAATTTTGCTATCGCTCGCAGTACTAGAAAGCACGGGGCTGTTAGCATAATTCTCAACACTCGTATCATTTAAAAACGTTTGGTAAATCGGTCGGTAAAAAATAATACCGAGTAACATTCCGCTCAGCATAATCCATTTCCGACCTACTTTATCGCTCCATGCTCCAAAAATCACAAAGAAAGGTGTTGCAAAGGCTATTCCCCAAAGCAAAATATATCTCGAATCGTTAAAATCTAATTTACAGGTATTTTCTAAAAATGATTGAGCGTAAAATTGTCCGGTGTACCAGATAACGCCCTGCCCCATGGTAGCCCCAAATAATGCCAGCAAAACCATTTTAAAGTTTGCCTTATTGTTAAAGCTTTCTTTTAGCGGATTTTTAGAAACCTTGCCTTCTGATTTAAGTTTAGAAAACATTGGCGATTCATGCATTTTCAGCCTGATGTAGATTGAAACAACCACTAACAAAATAGAAAGTAAAAAAGGAATGCGCCAACCCCAATCGCCAAAAACATCAGCGCCTAAAATATTTTTGGTAATTACGATTACGCCAAGCGATAAAAATAAGCCCAATGTAGCGGTTGTTTGAATCCAGCTGGTAAAAAAGCCCCGCCTATTTTTTGGCGCATGCTCTGCTACGTAAGTTGCTGCTCCACCATATTCACCACCCAAAGCCAAGCCTTGAATAAGTCTTAAAATTAAAACCAAAATCGGGGCAGCATAACCAATGGTTTTGTATGAAGGAATTAATCCGATTAGAAAGGTAGAACCGCCCATTAAAATCAGCGTGAGCAGAAAAGTATATTTCCTGCCAATTAAATCGCCTAATCTGCCAAATACCAAAGCGCCAAAAGGACGAACAATAAAACCCGCAGCAAAAATTGCAAGCGTATTAATTAGCGCAGAAGCCCCGGCATCTTCAGGAAAAAGTTGATGCCCGATAATTACAGCCAGACTACCGAAAATATAGAAATCGTACCACTCAATTAATGTACCCAAAGATGAGGCACCAATAACTTTAAAAATGTTATTCTTCGGAAGTTCTTCACTCATAAATATGATGTTTGGTTTTCTAAGATAATGATTTGAAGTTCAAAACAATATAATGTGCTTTAGCTTGATTTAAATTGTTACAATTAAAACATTTCAGCTTTACTTTTGTATTTTGATACGAAAAAATAAATTTATGCTTTTAGTACAAAACATTAGGTTAACCAGAATATTAAGAAATACCTGGCAAGTTGATTTAATCATGATTGCATCTTGCAGCGTGGCTTACTTGGTTAGGGAGTACCTGATTGCGCATCATTTTGAAATCCCATCGATAATACCAACCGTTTTAGGAACAGCGATTGCCTTTTTTATTGGTTTTAACAATAATCAAGCTTACGATAGATGGTGGGAAGCCAGAAAAGTTTGGGGCGCATTGGTTAACGATTCTCGCTCTTTTGCCAGAAATTTAATTAATTATGCTGAAGACGATCAGGTTATTGTAAAAAGAATGGTTTACAGGCACATAGCATTTCTTTATGCATTGAAGGCTAACCTGAGGGATACAGTAGATGAAATTTATATTAAATATTTGGATGAAGCCGACATCACCGAGATGGCAAAACACAAGAATACCCACAATGCGCTTCTAAATATTCAATCCAGAGATTTACAAAAATTATCAAAAGCTAATGCAATTGATGGTTTCAGATTTATAGAAATTAACGAAATGCTTGTACGTTTTTCTGACTCGATGGGTATGAGCGAACGTATTAAAAATACCATTTTCCCAACTACTTATAACTATTTAACAAAGGTTTTTATCTGGTTATTTGTTATGACCTTTACACTTGTTATCAGTCAATCGGCAGGTGTATATTCTATATTTTTAGGCTGGATGATTGGTTTCGTTTTTGTATCAACCCAAATTAATGGTATGAGCCTGGTTAACCCATTCGAAAATAATTCGGCTGGTGTTCCTTTAAATTCTATAACCAGAACCATCGAAATTAATTTACTGCAAATGCTGGAAGAAGAAGAAATTCCTGAACCAATAAAACCAATTAACGAGGAATATATTCTTTAATTTTTGTGATTTAATCGCTTTGCGATAAACACAAATAACATGGAGAGTAGCCAGAAAACAATCATTATAATAAAAGTATTTAATAATGCCTTCGGGTAACCCAACTCTACTACATTGATAAAGGGATACGGATATTCGTTAATTACGGAACCGCGGATAATAGTCATTACCACATAGCATAATGGGTAAATTAACCAGTTAAAAGTTTGTTGATATTTCAGCGCCGATTTTTCCACAAAAAACACCCATAAGCCTAAAAACAATAATGGGTTTATTACATGCAAAAGTTCATCAGCTACTATATGCCAACCTTTCAATTGCACTAATCCACGAAGTGCAACATTATAAATTAGCCCGACAACTAATATGTAAATGGTAATTGCGGTTATGGTTGAAGATTTTGAAAAAAATTTGCCTAAACTTTTACCATGAAATAATACTATTGATGTTAAACATATACCACACAATATATTTGTAAGTACCGTAAAATAAGATAGGAAAAGAGCTAACGTAAAAATGACATTGCCATTTTTAAGCATTAAACTTAAGTTAAATTGCAAACAGAGTGCAAACCAAATAACTATTGCGGCGATTAAGGCATAAATCTTTCCTGAGTGAGATTTCATAAAATTGAGCGGGTGATTTATAAATATTAAGGCAAAAAAAATGCCTACTCTAAACAAGGTAAGCATTTTTTTTAGCTTAAAACTAGCCTTATTCTTTAGGAATATTACGAAGCTTAACTGGTTTTTTATTCTTTGTATTTTTCTTCATCTTTAAATTTAACATCTCTACTAAAACAGAAAATGCCATTGCAAAATATACATATCCTTTCGGGATGTGTTGGTCTAAACCCTCAGCCAATAAGGAAACGCCAATTAGCAATAAGAAGGATAATGCAAGCATTTTTACCGTTGGGTGATTGTTAACAAATTCACTAATTGCTCCAGCCGAAAACATCATGATAATTACGGCAATTACTACGGCGGCAATCATAATCTCGATATGATCTGCCATTCCAACAGCTGTAATTACGGAGTCGAGGGAGAAAACAATATCCAATATTAAGATTTGAACAATGGTAGCCCAAAAAGAATGCTTTTTAATATTGCCTTCATCATCTTCTTCACCTTCTAATTTGTTATGAATTTCATGTGTGCTTTTGTAAATCAGAAACAAACCACCAATAATCAAAATTAAATCCCGCCCTGAAATCGCTAATTTCTCAAACCATTCTCCGGATGTAATGCCTATCCAACTTCCAATATTAAATAATGGCGAAGTTAAAGTCATTATCCAGCTTAAAGAAAGTAGCAATAATACTCGGGTAATCATTGCTAAACCTAAACCAAGCTGCCTTGCTTTTTTCTGTTGATTTGCTGGCAATTTGCCCGATAAGATAGAAATGAATACGATGTTATCTATCCCTAAAACGATTTCGAGAACAGTTAAGGTTAGTAATGAAATCCACGCTTCGGGCGTGCTTAAAAAGTCCATATTTTTATTAATCTGATAGCACGAAGATATTAAAAAGACTTATGCTTTTAGGCATTCAGATTTTAAAGTTTAATTCGAGTTTTCTCTTGTCTAAATAAAAAAAAATTCATTTTACAAAAAAAGTCTTGCATCAATTAAGAAACAAGACTTAAAACTTTATTTTTTATCTTATTTAAAAACGACAGCGCCGTATTCTGATTTTATCGAAATATTGGCATTCCCGCCGCTTCCAACTTTTCCTGTATACTTTTTAGTTTGGTCGTATTCGCCGCTCGTTTTACTTGCCGAAACATTCGAGCCATATTTAAAACCTGCATAAGTTGTTGTAACATTAAAGTTTGCTGCGTATCTATCATCAAAACCAACACCTACACCAACATATTCGCCATCAAAAATTAAGTTTTTACAAGCTGGTGTAATTTCGGCAATGTTTAATTTATTGTAACTCATTGCAATATTAGCATCTCCATTTAAAGTACCGAGCGCAACACTTGTATATTCACTTTTTAAAGATAGCTTGCCCACGCTTGCCATTGTTAAACTGCCATAAGCTTGCTTAATTACCGTATTGCCTTTTACGTTATTGATGTTAACCTTTGCATATTCGGCGTTAAGCATTAAATTACCTGCAATATTACCCACAGTTAAACCAGAGCCATACTGTATTTTTAAATCTGCAGATTTACGTATAGAGTTAATATTAACGCCAACATACTGGGCATCCAAATCGATTGTATTTACTGCGCCTATACTTAGTCCGCTACCGTATTGGTGCTTTACAATTGCCGTATTTAAATCTTCGATAGTGGCTTTGCCATACTGTACATTAATATAGTTGTTATTGTTGGATAAATTCCCGGCAGTTAAGTTTCCATATTGTACCTTTAAGGATGTTGGACCTGAAAAATCGCCCATATCAACATTACCATATTGTTGTGAAACCGTTAAAGCATTTACCGATGGCATGTAAACCGTATAATTTACCTTAACTTCTCTTCTCCAGGTTGTAACTCCGTTTTTTACGTTTCTACCATATCGGCCACTTCTATCGCCTACGTTAGTTTTAAAAGAAATAAGATCACCACTCTTTGAGGCATCAATGCTCACCTCATCAATAAGTTTCTGCGCATCACTTTCTGATGTGCTATAGGCTCTTATGTCAACATCAACCTTTACCTCTCTTTTGTCCCAGGTTTTAATTACCATGGCTCCATACTGATTGTTAAGATTAACTTTATCACCATTATCAACGCTGAAACTTTTGCTAAAAGATTTGGAGCGTTCATTATCACCTCCCATTTCCTGAGCATCGTTTGTATAAACATTAACAACGGAAGATGTATTAGATGTTATTTTGGTGTTTACAACCGCATAATTATTATTGGCTGTTGTAATTGATATGTTGGCTTGTTGAGCGTAAGAATTTACGGCGATTGAAGCCACAAAGGCTAATAGTATTGCTTTTTTCATGTTTTTTTTTTTTAAAACACTGTTGCTTAAACCTGCCGGCTGGCCTAAGTTTTAGTGTTATGAGCGCATGTATTTTTATTAACTAAATTTGGTTATCCCTCTTATAATCGTCTACTTGGTTTATTATTGATAATTGTTGCTTTAATAGGTTTAACTGAAGCTCGCGATTTTTAACCATCGCTTTAACTACAAAAACCTGATTTGGTGTATTTGGCAGTTCCGCTTTTAAACGTTCGTAATCTTCATCAAGCTTTTTTAAATCAGCTGTAAATTTTTTGTACAAATCGGGGTTTGTAGAAGCAAAAATTGCCAGGCTATCCCTTTTTTCAGTAATTAAACTCGTAAACTGAATTTCTTTCTTAGCAGCAGCTGCATTTACATCAGCAATTTCTACATCATTATTTTGTGTTCTACCTTTATACAACCAAACTAAACCAAAAACAACTACAATAGCCGCAGCCGTACTCATCCATAAATACAACCTTTTTAGCTTTACCTGTTTTGCAGGTTTTTGCTCATCTAATTGCTTTTCAATTTTTGCCCAAAGCGCAGCCGATGGTTCCATTACATCGAAAGCCTTTCGGTTATCCTTAACAAATGTTTCTAATCTATTATTCATCTCTCATCCCTTTCATTTCTAAAATACTTTTCAATTTCTTTTTCGCCCTCATGTATTGTGTGCGACTCGTATTTTCACTAATTTTTAAAATATGCGATATCTCTTCGTGGTCGTAACCTTCTAACAAATACAAACTCAAAACCACTCTGTAACCATCTGGCAATTGTGTTATGGCTTGTCTAACTTCATCCGCTTGTAATAAAGTTTCGTGTTCATCAAAACTTACTTCATCAGGCACTTCACTAATTTCATCAGTACTTACAAATTCCATTTTTCGCTTACGCAGATAGTTAATGGATTTGTTGATTACAATCTGTTTAAGCCATAAACCGAATGTGGTTTCCTGTCTAAAATCAACAATTCGTGTAAAAGCATCTAAAAACGATTCCTGCAAAACATCTTCTGCTTCCTCTTCGTAATTTAAAATGCGCAAGGCCACGTTATACATCGCCTTTGCATACAGTTTATATAATTCAAACTGCGCTGCCCGGCTGCCCTGCATGCATTCTTTTACTAATTCTAGGTTTTTATCGATGTATACCGTCTCCAAAATTTTGATGATTCTGATTATAAGACATAAGAGATTTTAAAACGTTGCATCAAGGTAGAAAAAAATTAAAGAAACTTCTTTACGCTCATAAATATGTAATTGTTTAAATTTTAGAAAAGCAATTGGAGTAGCTTTTAGGTTATTGTAGCCCCGCATTTCGTTGCAATCTTTTTTAAACTCCTGTCAATCCCTTACACTTGGGTCATTGCGAGGAGGCACGACGTGGTAATCTTTTTCGAACATCCATTAAAAAAGTATTTTTACTACAACCGGGTTTATTTAACTTCTTGTCTACAATAAACTAACCACCCCGCCCTGCGGGCACCCCTCCAAAGGAGGGGAATTGCAAAATGCCCTATTCAATTCATCTTAAATTTTGAAAACACTGAAACAAAGGATTAACTTCATGCCATGGAAACAGATTTAATTATTTCGGAAATAGATGCCATACACAGGAAAATTGATTTAGCATTAGAGCAGAAAGACGTTGGCGCATACGCATATTTTCTTGATGAGAGCATTGATTATAAAAACGCTGACGGAACCATATTAGATAAAGCCGGGCTATTTGAAGAAGTTAAAAGATATTTTGATAGCCTAAAATCGCTAAGCACTTCACATTATCGAATTAAATCATCATTCGATAATGAAATTTTTATCGAAAAAATTGCCAGAAAATCAGTTGTACATCAAAGCAATCTGCTAATATTCACCAAAAAGAAAACCACTCAAACCGAAGAAATTTACCAATGGAAACAATTTGGCCCTGAATGGAAAGTCATATCAATTGAAATTACTTTGGAGGAAAAATATTAAAATGAAAGCTTTCCAATTCCGTGTTTTCTGCGCTTCCGTGGCAAGCAAAACAGCAACATAATTTTACTCAAAACTTTAAAACAAAATCGGTATTTTTGCCGCTCAATTTAGATTACAATATATGTTAAGAACAGTAACTTGTGGTGCGCTAAACCTAAATAACCTAGGCGAAAGTGTAACTCTATGTGGTTGGGTACAAAAATCAAGAGATTTAGGCGGTATGACTTTTATAGACATTCGCGATCGTTATGGCATAACACAGTTAGTTTTTAATATGGATGATAACCGTACGTTATGCGAAGCCGCACGTACGCTTGGCAGAGAGTTTGTAATTAAAGCAACCGGAACCGTTGTAGAACGTAGCAACAAAAACCCTAAAATGTTAACCGGTGATATTGAAATTAAAATTTCGGACTTGGAAATACTTAATGCAGCTAAATTACCTCCGTTTTTAATTGATGATGAAACGGATGGTGGTGATGAGTTGCGTATGAAATACCGTTACCTGGATTTACGTCGTAACCCGGTTAGAAATAACCTGGTTTTACGTCATAAAATGGCACAATCGGTTCGCCGTTATTTAGATGCTTTAGATTTTATCGAGGTAGAAACTCCGGTTTTAATTAAATCTACACCAGAAGGTGCGAGAGATTTCGTTGTACCTAGCCGTATGAACGAAGGCGAGTTTTATGCTTTGCCTCAATCGCCACAAACTTTTAAGCAATTGCTTATGGTTTCAGGTTTCGACAGGTATTTCCAGATTGTTAAATGTTTCAGAGATGAAGATTTAAGAGCAGACCGCCAACCAGAATTTACACAAATCGATTGCGAGATGTCTTTCATCGAGCAGGAAGATATATTAAACACTTTTGAAGGTTTAATCCGTACTCTATTTAAAGAAGTTCGCGATTACGATTTACCTGAAGTACCGCGTATGCAATACGCCGATGCAATGCGCTTGTATGGTTCTGATAAACCAGATACACGTTTCGACATGCAATTTGTAGAGCTGAACGATATTGTAAAAGGAAAAGGCTTCCCGGTTTTTGATAACGCAGAATTGGTTGTTGGTATTAATGCAAAAGGTGCTGCAAGCTATACCCGTAAACAATTAGATGAGTTAACAGATTTTATCAAACGCCCGCAAATAGGTGCAACTGGTTTAATTTACGCCCGCCATAATGATGACGATACCATTAAATCATCAGTAGATAAATTTTTTAACGAAGACGATTTGAAACAATGGAGCGAGGCTTTTGCCACAGAAAAAGGCGATTTAATTTTGGTTCTTGCTGGCTCAACAGATAAAGTTCGTAAGCAATTAAACGAACTTCGTTTAGAAATGGGTAATCGTTTAGGCTTACGTGATAAAAACAAATTTTCGGCACTTTGGGTGTTAGACTTCCCACTGTTAGAATGGGACGAAGAAACTGAACGTTATCATGCCATGCACCATCCTTTCACCTCTCCAAAACCAGAAGATATCGCTTTGCTTGATACTGACCCTAAAAATGTTCGTGCAAATGCTTACGATATGGTTATCAACGGAACGGAAATTGGCGGTGGTTCTATCCGTATTCACGATAGAGCGTTACAAGCTTTAATGTTTAAACATTTAGGTTTTAGTGCAGAAGAGGCTCAAAAACAATTTGGTTTCTTAATGGATGCTTTTGAATTTGGTGCTCCGCCACATGGTGGTATCGCTTTCGGTTTCGACCGTTTAACCTCAATCTTTGCTGGTTTAGATACCATTCGTGATGTAATTGCATTTCCTAAAAATAATTCGGGAAGAGATGTAATGATTGATAGCCCAAGTACAATTGATGAAAAACAATTAAAGGAACTAAAGATTAAGACGGATCTATAGATGGTTCAATAGTTCATTGGTTGATTAGATCATTGGGCTAATCGTACAAGGATTTTGACAATAAAAAAACCCACTTAGCATAATGTTAAGTGGGTTTTTTAGTTTTATCATTTCGGTATAAACTAATGACCAACTAATATTGATGAACCAATGTTACTAATGAACAACTGATACCAATGAACTAGTAAGTTTCACTATCCGGCGGGATGCCATAATCAATAAATTTTTTGTCTTTTTTTTCTTTCTTTTTTCCAAACCAACCTTTAACAGAATTAAAGATTGCAGAAATATGTTCAGCATCAAGTGATTTACCAACTTTTCCTGAAACCAATCCAACAGCTGCTTTAGTTAAAAACCCGGCGCCTCTAAATAAGGTTTTATTCATAAACATTGGTAAAATTAACGACATTGCAGTACCACTAAGATTTAGCTTATCATCAACTTTAAAAAGATTACTAGGCGTAGCATATTTTTTAATCAATGCGCCTAAAGTAAACTGCTTTGCATATTTTTTGGCGTCTGCCTTTAGCAAATTTCCTTTTAGCGTGAAATCTACCTTAAGCTCAAGCTTTCTAGATTGCAAATCTTCGAGAGTGCGAATGTTTTTATATGCGCTCATCTTCTTCCTCCTTATCCGCTAGCTTATCAAAATACTTTCTTATCGCAATATTAATAATTGCCCTTTCTATGTACTTATCTTTAGTTACATAAACCCCAACGGCAAGGAGTATATAAATTAATGATACACAACCAAAACCACGTGTAAAACTACCAAGAACATCAGATAAAAATAACGCCAGCGTAACCGAGCCGAACAGGAAAGCCAAAATAAAGCAAACAATTACGGCAGTATTTGTAACTAAATCTGCAAAAATTTTAGATACTTTTTCTACTAAATAAAGCCTAGTATATTCAATCCTAGCCTCTAAATAGCCCTTCGCATCGTCAACAATATCTTCGATGCTTTTTTCTTTATTTTCTTGCATAGTTTAGATTGAGTAAATGAAACCGGATGCGGGCGCATCCGGCTAAAAATTTATTATGCGTGCTCTACGTCGTCGCTATATTCTTCTTCAACACTTCTCAATTTAGTTTTAATTGAGCTAACTACTTTCTCTTTTAAACTAGAAAGGTTATTAATTTCGTCTGCAGCTTTATCGCGGATAGAATCACCTAAATCTTTTAGAGATTGGCTTAATTTATCACGAGTTTCTTCACCTTTTTCTGGTGCAAATAAAAGACCTAATGCGGCACCTGCAGCTAATCCTGCTAAAAGGGCAACTACAACTTTTGAGTTATCATTCATAATTATCTATTTTAAGGGTTTAACATTACAATATAACGGCGCTATATTATTTTAAGTTAAGCTATAAATCATAACTCAATTTGCTCATTATTTGTTTTAATTCTTTCTAATCTTTCTGAAGCCAGCGTACTGGTTTCATAAATTTTAATGAGCAAAATAAAATAAGATAGCAAAAGCGGACCAAATACTAGTCCAAGTATTCCGAATAAAGGGATACCAATAATTACGCCAATTACTGTAATTATTGGATGTATGTTGCCAACTTTTTTCGCGATTATAAATCTGAGAACGTTATCGATATTAATGATAACTACAAAGCCAAATATTAACATTGCCCAGCCTGCAAAGTTATTTCCATTTGCAATTTGAAATATTGCTGCCGGAACAAATACAACAGGAGGCCCCAATACCGGAACAAACGATATAAATGTAGTAATAACACCCCAAAATACCGGATCTTTATAGCCTAAAACATAAAAAGATAAGCTAACCAAAGAGCCTTGCACAATACAAATTAAACCTTGCCCAATTACATTTGCATAAGTAGTGTTTCGCATTTCATCGCCAAAACGTAATGCATTTTGCTCGCGTAGTGGTGCGTATTTTATTAAAGAAGTTTCAAATTGTTTCCGCTCGATTAGCATAAAGTACAGTAAAAAGTACATCACCAGCAGGCTTAGTACAATATTTATTGCACTCGATATTAATGAAGGAAAAAGTTGGGTTGCCCAGGTACCCAGCCTATTCATCCCATCCTGAATAAGAGTTTCATTTACCTTAAATGGAATAAGATGTTGGATTTTAACTAGTAAGTTTCTAAAAAATATTTCGTTGCTTTTAAGCTCAGATATTTTACTGATGACCATGCTGCTTAAAGCATAAAACGGCAAAATTATAAGCACAATACTAACTGCGATGATAAGAATGGCTACAATTCTTTTATTCCAACCTTTGGTTTCTGCAAGGTATATGTAACCCGGGCGCATGATGGTGTAAAGTACCAGCGTGCTTAATATGGCACTAAAAATTCCTTGCAAAGAGTACGCAATTAAAAGCCCCAATGCTATTATTATAACAAGGTTGATGTTATTGCGTTGCTTATAAGAAAATACCGACATAAGGTTGTGTTGCTTAGTACTTTCTAAAGATGAAAAACAGAATAATTGTTTTTGCTGATTTAAGATTTAATTTTGGTCATCAATCTTAATAGCTTTAATTTTATTATACAATGTTTTTCTATCAATATTCAAGATTTTTGCAGCTTTGGTTTTATTAAAATTTACTTCTTTCAAAACCCTTAGTATCGTATCATATTCGGCTTCCTGAGCTGCATTTTTTAAATCTTTTGGTTTATCGCTTTGCTTAAGTTTTACCTGTGTTAAAACTTCATCCCTATCGTAATCTCTAACATAGTTAGATAATTCTAATGGCAAAACATCTACCTGAATTTCGTTGCCCTCTGTTAATAGCGCAACACGTCTGATAACGTTTTTCAGCTCCCGAACGTTTCCTGGCCAATTGTAATTTAAAAAGCACTCTTTTACTGCAGGAGAAAAGCCCTTTATATTTTTTCCTAATTCCTCATTCGCTACCGTTAAAAAATTCTCGGCAAAAACTAAAATATCTTTACCACGCTTTTTTAAAGATGGAATATGAATAGAAAACTCATTAAAGCGGTGGTATAAATCTTCTCTAAAAGTTCCTTTTGAAATATTTTCGACTAAATTTTCGTTTGTTGCAACGATAATTCTTACATCTAAATCTATTTCTTTAGTGCTCCCAATGCGCTTAACCTTACGCTCTTGTACAGTTCTTAAAAGTGTAGCTTGAATTTCGTACGATAAATTTCCGATTTCATCAAGAAACAAGGTACCACCATTAGCCTGCTCAAAATGCCCGATTTTAGTATACAATGCACCGGTAAATGCGCCTTTTTCATGACCAAAAAATTCGCTTCCGGCAAGTTCTTTTGTTAATGAACCGCAATCCATTGCAATAAATGGCTTATCTTTTCTTAAACTATTTAAATGGATGGTTTTTGCAACGTATTCTTTACCCGTACCACTTTTACCGGTTAAAATTATGCTATATGATGTTGGGGCAATTAAATGTATTTGTTTTAACAAGGTTTTAGAAACATCACTCATGCCATCAATATAATCGCTGTGGTTAATGTACTCTTGTTCGGTATTTTTATTATTGCTGCCTTTTGTATTTTTTACTACTACATTTTCATTTAAAGCACGTTGGGTTTCAAGCGCTTTATTAATCGTATTTAAAATTTCATCAGGGTAAAGTGGTTTTGTTATATAATCGTAAGCGCCTAACTTAATTAGCTCAACGGCTAGTTTAATATCGCTGTAACCTGTAATAATAATAACACCAGTTGTAGGGTAATTTTCCTTTATTTTGATAAGAATTTCCCGCCCGTCAGTATCATCCAATCTATAATCGCATAATACCAAATCGAAAGTTTGCGTAGTTAGGATATCCATTGCAGAATTACCTGTAATGGCATTAGCTACCTCAAACCCGTTTCGGGTTAAAAATTTAGACAATAAAAGGCCAATATTTACCTCATCGTCAATTATCAATATCTTTTTTTTCATAAGGTGAGAATCGTAGTACATAATTAGGGAAAATATTTCAAAACGGGAAATTTTTTCTACACTAAATACCAGATTCTCATAGAATTAATAATACGAAGACTACTTACCAGTAAATTTCCCCGGTCTTTTTTCAATAAAAGCTTTTACACCTTCTTTAAAATCATCCGTATCAAAGCATTTTCCAAAGGCTTCAATTTCAACATTATAGCCAGATTGATTTATTGAAGCATTTACCGCTTTAATTGCACCAGCTACTGCAAGAGGTGCTCTTTGCTTTACAAAGCCTAAAATTTCTTCAGCTTTGCTAATTAAATCGGCCTTTGGCACAACATAATTTACCAGACCAATCTTCCCGGCTTCTTCTGCCGATATCATATTTGCAGTAATAATCATTTCTATAGCCTTACCTTTACCAACCAATTGGGTAAGCCTTTGCGTGCCGCCATAACCAGGTATTAAACCTAAATTAACTTCGGGTAAACCTAATCTGGCATTATCTGCTGCCAACCTAATGTGGCAAGCCATTGCCAACTCTAAACCGCCACCTAAGGCAAAACCATTAATGGCGGCAATAAATGGTTTAGAAGAATTTTCAATCGCATTAAAAATATTTTCTTGTCCTTTTCTTGCCAATTCCTCACCTTGTTTTCCGTTGTAATCAGAGAATTCTTTTATATCTGCACCCGCAACAAAGGCTTTTTCGCCAGCACCGGTAATAATTACACCTCTAACATCGTTGGTTTTTTCAGCATACTCAATTACATCGGCAAGTTCCGTTAATGTATCTTTATTTAATGCATTAAGCGCCTTTTCCCGGTTAATCGTTATATATAAAATATTTTCTTTTACTTCTGATATTAAATTTTGATATGCCATCGCTTAAAAATTTCTGTTTTCTGTAACCCAATTTTGAATATACTCTACAATGCTTGCCATTGTTGTTCCTGGAGGAAATAATTCCCCAACACCCAAATCTGCCAACTTTTTTCTATCTGCTTCGGGGATAATTCCGCCGCCTGTTAAAAGTACATTATCAAGCTGTTTCTCTTTCATAAAATGAATAATTTTCGGGAAAACCGTCATGTGTGCACCAGATAAAATCGAGACGCCAATAGCATCTACATCTTCCTGTAATGCAGTGTTAACCACCATTTCAGGTGTTTGGCGAAGCCCGGTATAAATCACTTCCATACCGGCATCTCTTAAGGAAGTTGCAATTACTTTTGCGCCACGGTCGTGCCCATCAAGCCCAACTTTTGCCACCAAAACGCGTATTGGCCTGTTTAATACTTTGCTCATAATGAATATTAAGTTGATGTAAATGTATTGATTTTGATGTTCAAATTAATCATTAACTAAAACAACCAGAATTGCTCTAATCTTTTTACCTTTGCATTCCTAATTTACAGGTTTTTATGAGTGAAGAAAAGTCATTGAACTTTATTGAAGAAATTGTTGAGAACGACTTAAATAGTGGTAAGTATGAAACCCTGGTTACGCGTTTCCCGCCTGAACCAAATGGTTATTTACACATTGGCCACGCAAAAGCGATATGCTTAAACTTCGGACTAACACAAAAATACGGCGGTTATACTAATCTACGTTTTGACGATACCAATCCGGTTACCGAAAAAACCGAATACGTTAACAGCCAGCAAGAAGATATTAAATGGTTAGGTTTTAACTGGAAAAATGAATTATATGCATCAGATTATTTTGATGAGTTATATTCTTTTGCTGTAAAACTTATCGAAAAAGGTTTAGCTTATGTTGATGAAAGTTCTGCTGAAGAAATTGCAGCATTAAAAGGCACACCAACAGAACCCGGACAAGATAGCCCTTATCGCAGCCGTAGCGTTGAAGAAAATTTGGACCTTTTCACCAAAATGAAAAACGGCGAATTTGCCGATGGCGCTTATATTCTGAGAGCTAAAATCGATATGGCGAGTCCGAATATGTTAATGCGTGATCCAATTATTTATCGCATCAAACATGCCGAACACCACCGTACCGGTAACAAATGGTGCATTTACCCAATGTATGATTTTGCTCACGGCCAAAGTGATAGTATTGAACACATTACACACTCTATCTGTACTTTAGAATATGTTTCGCACCGCGAATTGTACGATTGGTTTATCGAGAAATTAGAGATTTTTCCATCAAAACAATATGAATTTGCTCGTTTAAACCTTACTTCAACAGTAATGAGTAAACGTAAATTACTGCAATTAGTAAACGAAAACTTAGTTAGCGGCTGGGACGACCCACGCATGCCTACAATTTCTGGCTTGCGCAGAAGAGGTTTTACACCAAAAAGTATTCGTGAGTTTTGCGAACGTATTGGTATTGCAAAACGCGAAAATTTAATCGAACTAAGTTTATTAGAATTCTGTATTCGCGAAGATTTAAATAAAACGGCTAATCGTGTAATGGCAGTTTTAGATCCGATTAAACTAATCATCACTAACTACGAAAAAGGAACTGAAGATTTAATCGGAGAAAATAATCCTGAGGCAGAAGATGGAGGTGGTACACGTGTTATTCCTTTTAGCAAAGAACTTTGGATTGAGCGTGAAGATTTTATGGAAGTACCTGCGAAGAAATGGTTCCGTTTGGCACCTGGCGCAATGGTTCGTTTAAAATTTGCCTACATTGTTAAGTGCGAAGATTTTGTTAAAGATGAAAATGGAAATGTAACTGAAATTCATTGTACGTATATTCCAGAATCGAAAAGTGGAAGCGATACAAGTGGCATTAACGTTAAAGGAACAATCCATTGGGTAAGTGCGCAACACGCAAAAACTGCAGAAATTCGTTTATACGATAGATTATTTACTTCTGAAACACCAGATGCTGAAGAAGGCGATTTTAAAGATTATTTGAATCCGGAAAGTTTAACGGTTTTACCAAACGCATATATCGAACCTGCTTTAGCTGATGCAGATTTGGATGGACGTTATCAATTTATTCGTAAAGGATATTTCTGCTTAGATAAAGATTCTACAGCCGATAAATTGGTTTTTAATAGAACTGTTACGCTGAAAGATACTTTTAAAAAGCCGAATTAAAGCCCCACCCAACCCTCCCCGGAAGGGAGGGCTTAAGCAATAGCGTTAAACAAATTTAAAGCCCTACATAGTTCTCTCCAAAGAGAGGAGAGAGATTGTTTAAATAGCCGAATTAAAAGCCCACCCAACCCTCCCCGGAAGGGAGGACTTAAGAAATAGCGTTAAACAAATTAGAAGCCATGCATAGTTCTCTCCAAAGAGAGGAGAGAGATTGTTTAAGTAGCCGAATTAAAAGCCCCACCCAACCCTCCCCAGAAGGGAGGGCTAAAAAAATTAATACTTCAAATAAAGATTATAAAGCACCAAAATATCAACCGGTGTAAGTTTTTTACTTATATCAGTTTGTATGAAATGTATTTTAAAGGCTTCAATGGCGGCCGGTAAGTTTGTGGTGTTGTAACCAATATATCTCAGTGCTTTTTCTGTGTCGAAATCAGCTGGTGGATTTTTCAAAATCGAATCGTACCAAAAACCAAAACCCTTATCTGCTAATTTTTTCCAAGGGAAGTTTTTCGGGTCGTTTTTACGACCTGGTGCAATATCTGCATGCCCGATAAAATTTGCTGTTGGAATATTGTAGGTTTTCTTTAACGTTGCCAAAAGCTTTATCAGGCTATTAATCTGAGCATCTTGCCAAACATCGCCAATACCGTTATTATCTAATTCTATACCTATTGAAGAGGAATTTAAGTCGGTATCTTTGCCCCATTTGCTTACACCCGCATGGTTTGCACGCAGGTAATCGTTAACCATGTGCACAACCTTACCATCGCGACTAATTACATAATGTGCGCTTGTACCCGCTTTTGTAGAGTGAAATGTTTTAATGGTTTGATTTAAACTATCTTGCGCAGTATGATGAATAACTACAAAATTAGGCTTTCTGATGCCGAAATTCACAGAACCAACCCATTGCTGATTGTTGGTGTTTAATGAATCGTACAACTGTCCGGCTGGAGGCGTTGCCTTTATAATTTCTGAAAAATCCTTTGCTTTTTGCTTATAAACCTTTTCGGTTACGGCATATTTACTTGTGCTACATGATGTTACAAGCATTGCAGAAATAATGACTATTGAAGAAGAAAGTTTCGAGATTTTAAACGAAAACATATTTGCTTTTGTTAATGTAGTAAAACGACAAAGTTATAGTAAACATCCTCCAAATCATCAAAATTATTCAAAGCTTTTAAATTTTACTAATTTAGCGGCCTTATCCATTTTAAAATGAAGAATTTATACAAATCGAATATACTTTTAATATCGTTGGTGGCTAGTGTTTTTGCAGCCTGCAACGGAAATAATACCACAGAAACCAATAAACCCGTTGCCGTTCAAAAAGATAGCTTAACAGATTATGTTGCACAGCGCTTACCGATTTACGAACGTGTAAAGCTTTCTACAGACCTTAATAGTTTAAGCGTAAGCGACCGTAAAATTTTGCCTTTGCTTATACAGGCTGCAGAAATTATGGATGAGCTTTTCTGGAAACAAACTTACCCGCAAAAAGACAGTTTACTTGCGACCATTAAAGATGAAAAAACACGTGAATTTTTTGCTATAAACTATGGACCTTGGGATAGATTAAACAACGATAAACCTTTTGTTAATGGTGTTGGCGCTAAACCCGATGGCGCATCATTTTACCCGGCTGGAATGACTAAAGAGGAGATTGAAAAATCTAATCTGAAAGATAAGTTTGGAGCTTACTCGGTGGTAAGAAAAGACAGTACAGGTAATTTAACTACTATTCCTTATCATGTTTTATTTGCTGCGGAATTGCAAAGAGCTTCATCTTTACTTAAACAAGCGGCATTAATTACTGAAGATGCTGGATTAAAAAAATATTTAAACTTAAGGGCCGATGCATTAGTGAGCGATAATTTTACAGCGAGCGATTACGCCTGGCTAGACATGAAAACCAATGGTTTGGACATTATTATTGGTCCGATTGAAAATTATGAAGACAAACTTTTTAACGCCCGTACCAGCTACGAAGCTTATGTTTTGGTTAAAGATGCAGCGTGGAGCAAGCGCTTAGCTAAATATGTTGCCATGTTACCGGAGTTGCAGAAAAATTTACCTGTTGCCGCAAAATACAAAGCCGAAAAACCTGGTACTGATTCAGAATTGAATGCTTATGACGTAGTTTATTATGCCGGCGATTGCAATTCAGGCTCAAAAACCATCGCCGTTAATTTGCCCAACGATGAAAAAATTCAGCAGGAAAAAGGAACCCGCCGTTCGCAATTAAAAAATGCGATGAGAGCAAAATTTGATAAGATTTTAGTGCCCATTTCGAAAGAACTTATTGAGGCTGAACAGCAGAAATACATAAAGTTTGATGCCTTTTTCGCAAATGTAATGTTTCATGAAGTTGCGCATGGTTTAGGCATTAAAAAAACCATTAGCGGTAAAGGTTTTGTGCGTGAAGCTTTGCAAGAGCAATTTAGTTGGTTAGAAGAAGGTAAAGCCGATATTTTAGGCTTATACATGGTAACGGGTTTACTAAAAAAAGGAGAACTGCAAGGCGATATTAAAGATTATTATACCACTTTTATGGCCGGCATTTTACGCTCTGTTCGCTTTGGTGCGGCAAGCGCACATGGAAAAGCCAATATGCAGTGCTTTAATTACTTTAAAGAAAAAGGTGCCTTTGAACGTTCGGCTTCGGGGGCTTACCGGGTAAATTATGAAAAATTTGCTACCGCGATGAACGATTTGAGTGCATTCATTATTACACTACAAGGCAATGGCGATAAAACTGCTGTTGCAAAAGCACAAAAAGAAAAAGCAAATATTTCTACTGAATTGCAGAGTGATTTAGATAGACTTATGAAAAAGAACATTCCGGTTGATGTTGTTTTTGAGCAAGGTGTTGACGTTCTTGGAATGAAATAATTTTTATAACCCGTATTTGAAGCCGCAGCTTTTACAGATTTTTACTGTAAACCTGCGGCTTTTTTATGCAGTGATTTTTGTTAACTAAGCCTGACAGTAGCGGAAATACTTTTGGTTTGTAGAAGCTTAAATACATAGTATGAAAGGGCCACCAAAAGATTATAGCAAATGGCAGGGCTGAAAAAGCCATAAACCACTGATATTCACTTTCAAGAAAATTACAGTACAACCTTTTTTAAAATTCTTGTAACCTTTTAAAAAAACGGTCGTCTTACTTATAACTGAGCAAAAGAAACCTTTCCGTTTCTGAACTAAACTTAAAATTAAAGCATGCGATTAAAGCCCATGAAAATGGCGCTATGGAAATTGTTTTGCCATTTTTTAGCCGATTAAAATTTATACAAATGAAGAACCTATACAAAATTGCACTAATATTAACAGCCATTTTTTCTTACGGAAAAAGTTTTGCCCAAGTAACTCCTAAAGCAAATATAACAGGCACTATTATAGATGAAAATAAAAAACCAGCAGATTATGTAACCGTTGTACTCTACGCCGCAGCAGATTCTAGCGTGGTTAAAACCGCTTTTACAGACCCAACAGGTATCTTCAGTTTCTCGGTAAACACGAAAGGAAACTACTTTTACAAAGCAAGTAGCATGGGTTATGCTGCCATAAAAAGCAAAACACTTACCATGGGCGATGACCAGAAAATAGATTTTGGAACTGCTCAATTGGTATCAACAAGTCAGAATTTAAAGGAAGTTACCGTTGCAGCAACTGTTCCTTTAATTGAGCGAAAAATGGATAGAACGGTTATGAATGTTTCTAACAGTTCAACCGCTGTTGGCTCCACTGCTTTAGAATTACTACAAAAAGCACCAGGAGTAAATGTAGATCAGAATGATAACATTTCGATGCAAGGCAAACAAGGTGTAATGATTCAGATTGATGGTAAGCAAACATACATGAGCAATGCAGATGTTGCCACTTTGCTTAAAAGTATGCAAAGTTCGGAGATAGAAACAATTGAACTTATAACTAATCCATCAGCTAAGTATGATGCAGCAGGAAATTCGGGAATTATTAATATTAAAACAAAGAAAAATAAAGGTGGCGGTACAAACGGAAGCGTAAATGCGGCTTTTGGTAGAGGAAAAAGGTTTAGAGAGAGTGCCGGTGGAAATATAAATCACCGCACAAAATCTGTTAATTTATTTGGCAATTACAGCTACTATAATAATACCCGGGTTACCGATTTAACAATAGATAGAATCGCTAATGCTTCAGTAGGCGACAGATATTTTTCTCAATTGAGCACTTTCGAAAGAAAAAATGATGGCCATAATTATAAAGCCGGAGCAGATTTTTTCTTAAATAAAAACAATACGCTTGGAGTATTAATTACTGGTTATACTGGCATAAGTAATGAAGGTTCTGTTAATAAAACCAATATCGGTGCATCATTTACCCAAAGAGATTCATCTGTTTTGGCCAATAATATAATTCGTAATAAATACAGCAACATTTCGTACAATTTAAACTATAAATCTGTTTTAGATACCGCCGGACAAGAAATTACGATAGATTTAGATTATGGCAGGTATAAAGGAAATGATGATGCAGATTACGTTAGTGATTACTTTTTTAAGAATGGAGGCTTAATCAGACCTACAGTTATTACCAGAAATATTACGCCATCATTAATAAATATAAAAGCATTTAAAGTTGATTATGCCTTGCCTTTAAAAAAGCAAATGAAGTTAGAAGCAGGCTTAAAAAGCAGTTGGGTTACAACAGATAACAATTTAATTGCAGAGCGATTTGTAAACAACAACTGGCAAAACAATCAGTTGTTAAGCAATCAATTTATTTACGATGAGAATGTTAACGCCGCTTATGTAAACTTTAACAAGCAATTTAAAACAACAAGTGTGCAGTTGGGTTTAAGAGCCGAACAAACCAATTCAAAGGGCAATTCAATAACCACAAATAAAGTTATAGATAGAAGTTACTTAAACTTTTTTCCTAGCGTGTTTATAAATCAAGTGCTAGATAAAAATAACGACATCAATCTGTCGTACAGTCGCCGAATTGATAGACCAAGCTACGATGCTTTAAATCCTTTTGTGTACTTTCTCGATCAATATACTTACAACCAGGGCAATCCATTTCTAAATCCACAGTACACTAACAATTTCGAATTTACCTATCTATTAAAGAAAAAATACTCAGTTACTTTAAATTATAGCCGCACTACTGATGTGATTACCGAAGTATTGCTTCCTGATAATGAAAAGCAGGCTTTGTATCAAACCAATGAAAATATTGCCACACAAAATGCTTATTCTTTAGTCTTAAATGCGCCCGTTAAATTTGTTAAATGGTGGAATAGTAATAACAGCTTAAACATTTTTCACATCGGCTTTAAAGCGCCAGATTTAGCCGGTCAAAAACTCGATAATAAAAGCACATCATTTCAATTTAAATCTCAGCATACCTTTAATATTCAACCAGGCTTATCTGCAGAATTAATGTTTAGATATGATAGTCCGGTTACCTTTGGCGTAATGGAAATCGGCACGAGATATGGTTTTGATGCTGGCTTTAGCAAGTCGTTATTTAACAAAAAAGCGAGTTTAAAATTGGCTGCAACAGATATTTTTAATACGCAGATTAATAGAATTAAAAGTGCTTTCCCAGGCTTATCATATTCACTTTATGGCAATAACGACAGGCAATATGTTAGCTTAAGCTTTACTTATCGTTTTGGCAAAAATGAAATTAAACCTGCCAGAAACAGAAGCACCGGTTTAGAAGCAGAGCAAGGTAGAATGAAAAACTAAATTATAAATCCTTTGAAAAGCAAAAGCCCGGCTACAAACATCGTTAGCCGGGCTTTTTGCTTAATCTATTAAATTATTTCTGCAGTGCTAAGTCAAGAAGTATCCCTGCCTGCGGCATGTAGTGTTTTATCGGTTGCAGATGCTTCGTGCCTCAGCATGACATTGTTAATGAAGTTGGTGCAAATTTAAAAGGATATCGCTTCAATCCCGTTTATAAACAAAATTTATTGCTGCTATTAACGGTTGCAAATTGGCAATAGCGAACAATCAGAAAACAAAAAAAGGGCGATGTTTCCATCGCCCTTTGCTATTATTTACTCAAATACATCGATTTATCTTTGTAAAGCTTGCGGAAGTAAGGGTCTTCCAAATCTTTAATGAAACGTATAGCTTCACCAGTAGATTTCATTTCCGGACCTAATTCTTTCGTCACTTCAGGGAATTTCTCATAAGAAAAAACCGGTTCTTTAATTGCGTAACCTTTTAATTTACGTTCGATGGTGAAATCTTTCAATTTCGCAACACCCAACATAATTTTAGCCGCAATATTAATGTAAGGAACATCGTAAGCTTTCGCAATAAATGGAACCGTTCGCGAAGCTCTTGGATTGGCTTCAATTACATAAACCTTCTCATCTTTAATTGCAAACTGAATGTTTAATAACCCTCTAACATCTAAAGCTTTGGCAATTTTAACAGAGTATTCTTCCATCGCCTTAGTTACTTTTTCAGATAAACTAAAAGTTGGCAATACTGCAAACGAATCTCCTGAGTGAATACCTGCGGGCTCAATATGCTCCATCATACCAACAATGTGAACATCATCACCATCAGAAATCGAATCAGATTCTGCTTCTTCTGCTCTATCTAAAAAATGGTCAATTAACACGCGATTGCCTGGCAAATCGCCTAATAATTTTACTACTGCTTTTTCAAGGTCTTCATCATTAATTACAATGCTCATGCCTTGTCCGCCTAATACATAACTAGGGCGCACTAAAACCGGATAACCAACTTCGTTTGCAACTACAATTGCTTCTTCTGCATTTTCTGCAACACCGTAACGTGGATATGGAATATCTAACTCTTTTAACAAATCAGAGAAACGACCGCGGTCTTCGGCTATATCCATGTTCTCGAAAGAAGTACCGATAATTTTAATGCCTTTTTCTTTAAGTTTCTCAGCCATTTTCAAAGCTGTCTGACCGCCTAATTGAACAATAACACCTTCAGGTTTTTCTAAATCGATAATCTCACGAACATGTTCCCAAAAAACCGGCTCGAAATAAAGTTTATCAGCCATGTTAAAATCGGTAGAAACCGTTTCAGGGTTACAGTTAACCATAATGGCTTCAAAACCGGTTTCTTTAGCGGCAAGTAAACCGTGTACGCAAGAGTAATCAAACTCTATACCCTGGCCAATACGATTCGGACCAGAACCTAAAACAATTACTTTTCTTTTATCAGAAGGTTTCGATTCGTTTTCTTCATCAAATGATGAGTAATAATATGGTGTTTGAGCCGGGAACTCCGCAGCGCAGGTATCTACCATTTTATAAACTCTTTTTATACCAAGCTCTTTTCTACGGTCGTAAACTTCATCTTCTGTTACATTACCCAATAACCAGGCAATTTGTATATCAGAGAAACCTTTTTGTTTCAGCGTGAAGAAGAAATCCTGAGGAATATTATTTAAAGAGTATCTTTTCAGCTCAACCTCCAAAGCCACAAGCTCTTGAATTTGATTTAAGAACCATTTATCAATTTTAGTAACCTTACGGATTGATTCCAAAGGCACACCCATCGTCATGGCATCTTTTATTAAGAATAAACGGTTCCAAGAAGCATGCTCCAAACCGTCCATAATATCTTCAATGTTGCGTACTTGCCTTCCATCTGCGCCTAAACCTGCACGGCCAATTTCTAAACTCTGACAAGCTTTTTGTAAAGCTTCGATGAACGTACGGCCAATTGCCATAACCTCACCTACAGATTTCATTTGCAAACCTAATTCTTTGTTAGCACCTTTAAATTTATCAAAATTCCAACGTGGAACTTTAACGATAACATAATCTAAAGTAGGTTCAAAATATGCTGAAGTTGTTTTGGTAATTTGATTTTCGATTTCATCTAAGTTGTAACCGATAGCCAACTTCGCTGCAATTTTAGCGATTGGATAACCAGTGGCTTTACTTGCTAACGCTGATGAACGAGAAACTCGAGGATTAATTTCGATGGCAATGATATCATCATTAGCTGGATTAACCGAGAACTGAACGTTACAACCACCAGCAAAAGTTCCGATGGCACGCATCATTTTTATAGCCTGGTTACGCATTTCCTGGTAACAACGGTCAGATAATGTCATAGCCGGTGCAACCGTAATCGAGTCTCCGGTGTGGATACCCATTGGGTCGAAGTTTTCGATTGAACAAATGATAATTACATTATCATTGCTATCTCTTAATAACTCCAGCTCATATTCTTTCCAACCTAAAACTGCTTGCTCTACTAATACTTCATGCGTTGGAGAAGCTTCTAAACCACGTTTTAAGGCAGCGTCAAACTCTTCTTTTTTGTGTACAAAACCACCTCCGGAACCACCCAAAGTATAGGATGGGCGAATTACCAACGGAAAACCAATTTGTTGTGCGGCTTCTTTACCTTCTAAAAACGAGTTCGCAATTTTAGATGGTGCTACACCTACGCCTATATCAACCATTAACTGGCGGAAAGCTTCACGATTTTCAGTTTTTTCGATAGCTGCTACATCAACGCCGATAACTTTAACGCCGTATTTTTCCCAAACACCGCGTTCTGATGCCTCAACACAAAGATTTAACGCAGTTTGTCCGCCCATTGTAGGCAATACTGCATCAATTCTTGGTAAATCCGGCGAGTCGATGTGCTCCTGTAAAATAACCTCAATCGAATCAACAGTTAACGGACGAAGATATACATGGTCGCCAATTACTTTATCCGTCATAATGGTAGCCGGATTAGAGTTGATGATTGAAACCGTAATTCCCTCTTCTTTTAAAGAAAGGGCCGATTGAGAACCCGAATAATCAAATTCGCAGGCTTGACCAATAATAATTGGGCCCGATCCGATAATTAGTACTGATTGTATGGAAGTGTCTTTAGGCATGATAAAGCTTAAACAATGATTAAAATTCTAAAGTTGTTAACCTTTTCAGGTGAAGAAGCAAGGAGGTTTTTTGCTTTTGAGGAGGAAAATCCCAACTGTTCTGTCGGGATGCAAAGATACACCTTTAGATATTATTTTAAGCCTATTTTTTAAAATAAAAAAGAGGATTTAAGAAACCCTCTTTTTAAACTTTTCTTTTGCAAAAACTGCTATTGCTGTAATTTTATTTCGCCTAAATCGGTTGTAGAACTATCTTTTACGGCTACATTTTCAATCGTTGCATCTTTATAAGGTGCACTGCCTTTAATCCATACTTTGTAAACTCCTTCTTTTAGATTAATAAAAGTAAAAGAGCCCTGGTTTAAATCGGCTTTTAAAGTATCTGTTCCGGCAACTAATGCCACATCAGCCACGCCACTTGCAGGTGTAATCTTTCCGGTAATGCCCCCAAGTTTAATATTGGTAAATGCGAAGATTGCAACACTAATCATCAGCAATGCTGCAATAAATATATTTTGCTTTCTCATAGTTCTCAAATTAAGATTCGCCAAATTTTTAAAAAGTTAAATTATGTTAAATACAAACGCTTAAAAACACTAAAAAGTTTATAATAATGCATTATAATTTAAACACTGTACCAAATCTTGTACATGGAAATATGTACCTCACACTACAATTGATGAAGAATTTATTGCCATTATAGTCTTTTTTAATTTGATTTTAATTGGGCAGTCATGTTTAAGTCACGAATGACTGAAATGAATACTATTGGCAACAATCTTGTAATAAGCTCATCGTATTTGCGTTTTGTAAATACTTTAGAGTTCGATCTAAAGCTTCCTCAGCGGCTTAGTTACCCGCAAAAGAGGATTTCTTCATAAATAGTTTGTTTGGTTTATTATCCGGTCAGAGGAGCCCTCCTCGACCGGATTTTTTCTTTAATGTGGTTTTTGTTTCTATTTTTGAAATACATGACAATTGCCACAACCTCTTTCTTCGATTTTTTGATTAACCAATTTATACAAACATCAATTCTAGAATGGTTTGCTGTAATTACAGGCTTTATTTGCATCTATCTTGCAGCCAAAGAGAGCATTTGGAATTGGCCAATATCATTAATAAGTGTTACTTGCTATGGCTTCTTGTTTTTTAGAGAAGCTATGTATGGCGACATGACTTTACAAGTCTATTTTTTGTTTACCGGAGTTTATGGCTGGTATTATTGGCTCAGCAAAAAAGAGGAAATTCAAAAACCAATTACAACACTCAAGCCCAAAGGTTGGTTTCTTGCCATTTTATTCATAACTGGCCTTAGCGTACTGTTAGGGTGGTTTATGGCAAACTACACCAATAGTACAGTGCCTTATGCCGATGGTTTTTGCACATCAATAAGCTTTGTAGCACAAATTTTGTTAACGAGAAAAGTATTACAGAACTGGCTTTTATGGGTTTTTGCAAATGCTTGTTATGTACCATTATTTATTTACAAGCATTTAAATTTAAGTGCAATATTATATTTTGTACTAATTATTATCGCCTATAATGGCTATCGGGATTGGAGAAAAAAATATCGTGAACAAGAAAATTAAAAAGATAGCAATAGTTGGCCCGGAAAGCACCGGAAAATCGACCATGTCGAAATATTTATCTAAGTACTATAATGTATCGTGGGTACCAGAATATGCCCGTTATTATTGTGCCAACCTCGAAGCGCCATATACTTTACAAGATGAGCTGAATATGTACTATGGGCAAATTTCTCTTGAAGATGCCATCCTAAACATCACAAAAAATGATTTCATCATCTGCGATACCACATTTATAACAGTAAAAATATGGAGTGATGAAATGCTTGGTGAAACGCCGCAAATTGTTACCGATGCCTTACCCGAAAGACCGTATGATTTATACCTTTTAATGGATATAGATTTGCCCTGGCAGGATGATCCGCTACGGGACTTCCCCAACCAGCGAGAATATTTTATGAAAATTTGGCATAAAGAATTAAAGGCTTTGAACGCAAATTATAAAGTTATAAATGGTTTGGGCGAGGAACGCGAACAGAACGCTATTAACGCTATTGATAAATTTTTAGCATTATAGATTTTGGAAAGCACTGCCCATACAAATTAGGTTAATTTCTTCCCGCCCCCGCTTCTGCCCCACCGAAAAGTTGGGGACATCTCGCTATGGTCGCCTGCCTGCCGAAGGCAGGGGTTTAGGAGGCAAAAATAGTTGCGCAGTTTAATGTAAGAAAAGCCTGATTGACGCTGAAATCTTTTTGTTGCAGCTAAACTTTAATATACTGTCATGCTGAGGCAGGAAGCATCCGCAACCGATGAAGCAGATTCTTCGTTCCTCAAATAACAAGAGATAAAAAAAGTTGCAGCAAAAAGCAAGACTATCGAAACCGAAGAACCACTAAAATTGCTTTTTTAAAAAAAGACGAGCGTATTTTGAACAATAATTAACATATTTTTCTACATTTGCCACATCATTAGGGGTGCCTTGTTTTAAATAACACAAAAACGGGCTGAGATCATACCCATTTTAATGTTTTAAGTTAAACGTTATAAGTAATAAGTTGAGCGACTTAAAACTTAGAACCTACAACTTAGAACTTTAAATGCACCTGATCCGGGTAATGCCGGCGTAGGGATTGGAGTTATGGAAGTTTAACTGAAATCGGGAGTACCCCTATTTCCGATGGGTTTAACTAAAAAACAAAAACATTGAAAAAACTACTTTTTGCGGTTTTAACTGCAATGCTGCCATTTTTTGCATTGGCACAATTTTCTGTTACGGGTAAAGTTACAGACAACAATCAAAAAGCCTTACCAGGCGCAACAATCAAGGTTAAAAACTCAAAAATCACGGTATCTGCCGATGAAAATGGAAATTTTACCATTGGAAATTTATCGAGCGGAAAACATGTGATTTCTGCGAGTTACCTCGGCTATAAATCAACAGAAAATGTAGTTGATTTAAACCAAAACCTAAATTTAAACTTTACGTTATCTGCTCAAAGTTTTCTTGCCGAAGAAGTTGTGGTTAGGGCAACGAGGGCAAACGAAAAATCGGCAACTACTTATAAAAACGTAAGCAAAGCCGAAATTCAGGAGAATAACTTCGGGCAGGATTTACCTTTTATTTTGCAAAACACGCCAGGTGTTGTAGTAAATTCTGACGCTGGCGCAGGTGTTGGCTATACCGGTATCCGCATCCGCGGTAGCGATAACAGCCGGATAAATGTTACGGTTAATGGCATTCCAATTAACGATAGTGAAAGTCAGGGTACATTTTACGTTAACATGCCTGATTTTGCTTCATCTGTAGATAACATACAGATTCAGCGTGGCGTGGGTACATCTACAAATGGCGCAGGTGCATTTGGTGCGAGTTTAAACATTCAAACTACAGGCAGCGAAATGGAACCTTATGCCGAATTAAACAACACCTACGGCAGCTTCGACACCTGGAAAAATACAGTAAAAGTGGGTACAGGCTTAATTAACAATCGCTTTAGTTTCGATGGGCGCTTATCCAGAATTAGTTCTGATGGTTATGTTGATAGAGGTTCTTCATTGCTGAAATCTTACTTTTTATCTGGTGCGTACCATGGTAATAAAGATTTGCTTCGTATAAATGTTTTTGCTGGCGCAGAAAAAACCTATCAATCGTGGAACGGTATTCCAGAATCGAGGTTAAATAATGATGTTGCCGGTATGCAGTCTTACATTGCTAGAAATGAACTGAACGCGGATGATGCAGCCAATCTTTTAAACTCCGGCAGAACGTACAATAGCTTTACCTATAATAATCAAACCGATAATTATTGGCAAAATCATTATCAATTGATTTACGCAAGGCAACTTACCGATAAGTTTTCGTTTAATGGTGCATTACATTATACTCAGGGCGAAGGTTATTACGAAGAATACAGAGCAAACAACCGATTAAGCGACTATGGTTTAAATCCGGTAGTAATTGGCGGCACAACAATTTCACGTACAGATTTAATCCGTCGCCGTTGGTTAGACAACGATTTTTATGGCGCAACCTATTCATTTAATTATGTGCCTCAAAAAAACCTAAATTTTACGGTTGGTGGTGCATACAACGAATACAAGGGTGCGCATTTCGGACAAATTATCTGGGCGCAATACGCATCTAATGGAAATATAGACAGGCATTATTATGATAACGATGGTTTCAAAACCGACTTTAACATCTATGGCAAAGTGAATTACAGTCCGGTTGAGGCTTTGAGTTTATTCGCCGATTTACAATACCGCCGTGTGTATTACGATATTTTAGGAACTGAGAATAAGCTGAACTTTTTATCTATAAATGATAAGCTAAATTTCTTTAATCCCAAAATCGGGGCAACTTATTTCATCAATACAGAAAGCAATTTGTATGTGTCTTTTAGTGTGGCCAATAAGGAACCAAATCGCGATGATTATACGGATGCCGCAGCCGGAACATTCCCTAAAGCAGAGCAATTGAACGATTTAGAGTTGGGCTATCGCTTTAAAAACAGTAAGCTTAATTTAGGCGCCAATGCTTATGGTATGTTTTACAAAAATCAGCTCGTTGTAACCGGAAAGATTAATGATACCGGAGGTAATTATCGCCAAAATGTCGATAACAGTTATCGTTTAGGTATCGAACTGGATGGTTCATACACATTTAATAAATTTTTTGCTTTAAATGCGAATGCTGCTTTTAGCAGAAATAAAATAAAAAACTTTATTGAGTATTACGATGATTATGATAATGGTGGCCAGGTTGTAAATAATTATGAATTAACAGATATTTCTTATTCGCCTGCTGCAGTGCTTTTTGGTGAAATTGTATACAAACCAATTAAAGGTTTTGCCATTGCACTACAGAGTAAATATGTAAGCAAGCAATATTTAGATAATACCCAAAATAACGATAGAACCATTAACGGATACTGGGTTAACAACGCTCGTTTAGGTTATAATTTTAAATTTGCCGGTGTTAAAAATGTAAACCTGGGCTTATTGGTTAATAACTTATTAAATAAAAAATACGAAAGTAACGGATATACATACGGCTATCTTTTAGGTGGAAGCAGAACAACAGAAAATTTCTTTTATCCTCAAGCCGGCACTAATTTCTTGTTAAATTTGAACGTTAAGTTTTAATAAAACTATGATTTCGTCATTGCAAGGCTCCAAGCAATCCCAATCAATAGATTGCTTCGTGCCTCGCAATGACGATTTTTATAATAATCCTGGCATGAAATACATAGAAAAGCTTCATTACATTACACACGATATTCCAAATTTTTCGCACTTAGGCCAGGTGCAATTGGCCTGCGAAGCCGGAGCAAAATGGATTCAGTATCGTTGTTTAAGCAAAGCTGATGATGAGCTTTTGGAAGACATAAACTCCATCGCCGAAATTTGTGATGACTGGGGCACAACGCTCATCGTTACCAATCACATCCATTTAAATGGCAAAGCTGATATTCAGGGCTTTCATATAGAAGATATGGGTGCAGATTTCATCGCATTGCGAAAACTTGTTGGCAACGACATTACTTTAGGTGGCTCGGCAAACACAGTCGAAAACCTTATTCGCCTGGCAAAAGAAGGCGCTGATTATGCAGGTTTTGGTCCATTTGCAGTAAGTAAAACCAAGCCGAATAACTACCCGGTTATTGCATTGGAAGATTATAAAAAGGCAATTGAAGAATTAAATAAACTGGAAATTAATCTGCCAATTTTAGCTGTTGGAGGAATTACCTTATACGATGTTGAAGCTTTAATGCAAACCGGCATTTATGGCATTGCAGTTGCCGGGGCAGTAAATTCAGCTGATGATTTTATACAAGCTTATCAGGATTTTTACGAAGCGGTTAAGGGTTAAAAAATCCTGAAATCGTAATCCTAAAATCTGAAATTAGTTTATATTCGCAGTATGTCGTCACACCATATTGTAAAAGAAAAACAAGAGCCTGCTTTATATATTGATGAGCTGGGAAATTTTAACGAAGAGCTTTTAGGTCAATTATTAGAATGGAGCCCTACACTTTTGGTTAATGGAGATAACTATGATAAAATTCAATCTTTAGGTATTAAGATTGACGTTTTAGTAAATGGAAAAGAGGGTGATGGACAAGAGGACACTAAAGTTATTCAAGGTCCGGTTGATTCTTTTATGGTGGCAATAAACTACCTTGTAGGTGAGCAATATTCCGCAGCAAATGTTATTGCAGCAAAGTTCGATTTGGAAAAGTTTGCTGGCTTTGAAGAAGACATTAATCTTGTAGTATTTACCGAAAAAGCTAAACATTACCCAATCAAATCTGGCTTTTCTGTTTGGAAACCTGCCGGAAGTGAATTTTTAATCCATGGCAATCGTTATTTGGAGGTAACTAACCTAATGCAAAGAGAAGACGAGATTTTTGAAGTTGTGAATGATGGCTTCGTAGAATTTACCTTTTCAGGAAATCCAATTTTTATTAGCGAACCCCTATGATAACCATCAGAAAAGCAAAAGAAGGTGATATAGAAATCATCAGATCGATTGCAGCCAATACCTGGCCAAGTGCATATTTGGAAATTATCGGACAAACACAAATAGATTATATGTTAGAGAAAATGTATAATCGGGCTGAACTGTTAAAGCAACTTATGGATGGGCACACTTTCCTTATCGCCGAAGATGGTGAAGCCGATGCAGGATTTGCCGGTTATTCGATAATTAACCACGACGAAAGAATCTACAAACTACATAAGCTTTATGTTTTACCAACAGCGCATGGAAAGGGGATTGGAAAAATTTTGATTAATGAGGTTTTTAATCAGGTAAAAAACCTTGGTGCTTCCGCATTACAGCTCAACATAAACAAACATAATAAGGCAAAAGATTTTTACCTTAAAGGAGGTTTTAATATTAAAGAATCTGTTGTATTAGATATTGGTGATGGATTTGTTATGGATGATTATGTGATGGAATATAAGTTTTAATGTAATAGCACCTAAAACGGTCGTCATTGCGAGGCACGAAGCAATCTTTATTCAGAGATTGCTTCGTGCCTCGCAATGACGAGATGTAGGAAATGAAAGCCACAGATTTACAGATTAAAACTTAAATAATCTGTAAATCTGTGGCTTCTTAGTAACTAAATATTCAAAAATATAGCGTTGCTAGAAAACTACGTCATGGCGAGATGCAAATAAATAAAGCCACAGATTAGCAGATTAAAACTTAAATAATCTGTAAATCTATGGCCTCTTAGTAACTAAATATTCAAAAATATAGCATTCAGCGTTGCTAGAAAACTTCGTCATGGCGAGATGCAAATAATAAAGCCACAGATTAGCAGATAAAACTTAATAATCTGTAAATCTGTGGCTTCTTAGTAACGCAATATTAAAAAAATATAGCGTTTAGCGTTGCTAGAAAACTACCTCATGGCGAGATGCAAATAAATAAAGCCACAGATTTACAGATTAATACTTAATAATCTGTAAATCTGTGGCTTCTTAGTAACTAAATATTCAAAAATATAGCGTTTAGCGTTGCTAGAAAACTACCTCATGGCGAGATGCAAATAAATAAAGCCACAGATTTACAGATTAAAACTTAATAATCTGTAAATCTGTGGCCTCTTAGTAACTAAATATTCAAAAATATAGCATTCAGCGTTGCTAGAAAACTACGTCATTGCGAGGCACGAAGCAATCTATCTTCTCGTCTTGGAGATTGCTTCGTGCCTCGCAATGACGAAACTAGTCATAAATAAAAACTATTGTTTCAATTTCGGAATCCTTGTTGGCGCATCCGTTCCGTTAACAATAGAAGTTGCGCTTTTCGCAATGGCTTTTATGGTAGAAAGAATATTCTCCACATCCAAAGTGCTGTATTCATCCTTTACTGTATGATAAAATTTGTCAATGTCAATCTGGTCGGTGCTGATTGTATGCGCCGGAACACCTAATGCAGCCAGTGTTGCATTATCACTTCTATAAAATAAATTCTGCTCTTTATAAGGATCAGGGTGGAAAGTAAATTCTGTTCCGGCTAGGTTTTTTTGTAAAATTTTTCCAAAGTCAGATTTATCGTAACCAGTAATAAAGGCTGAGTTTTTACCAAATTTAGAATCCTTACCAATCATTTCGATATTAAACATGGCTACCACATCATCAGGATTTAATTTCTCTGAAAAATATCTCGCACCAAAACCACCAATTTCTTCGGCCGTAAAAGCCACAAAAATTAAAGTGCGTTCATTATTTTTTTGCGCTTTGTAGTATTTTGCCAAGGCAATCATCGCCGTAGTTCCAGAAGCATCATCATCAGCTCCATTTCCAATACTATCGCCATCAACTGGTTTGGTTATACCTAAATGGTCATAATGACCAGAAAACACAACCAATTCTTTTTCTTTTGATTTACCAGGAATCATTCCCGCAACATTAAATAGAGGAAGCTTTTCTACTTTGTTTTTAACTTCAGCACTAAATTCTTTTGCTTCACTTAAACCCAAAACAAAAATTGTGGCATCCGGTGTTGGCGATTGAGCATCTTTTTCATCTATAATAGCGCCACGATTTAAAAATGATTTATAACGTTTAAAATCAGCCGCAAATTTTGCATCAACCAAAACAACTTGCTTTTTACCCGGGCGGCTAAGTGATCGATATTGAGCTGCAAAAGTTTTTGTAGTATCTAATTTAATTATACCGTCAGCGCTAGTCTGGTCAAATAGTATTGATGGAGATTTTGCCCAAACCAAAATATTTTCTTGCGGAACAGTCTTTCCATCAATAACCAGTTTTGTTGGCTCTGGTGTTAACCTTACTTTATAAAAAGTCTGACGGAAAGTGCTTTCTCCATTAAGCGGTTTTAAGCCTATTTTTTTAAATTCCGACTCGATAAAAGTAGCTGCCTTATCAATACCTGGCGTAAATGTTCCGCGGCCTTCCATTGCATCGCTACTTAAAGTTTTGATTAAATGGTCGGTATATTCCCGTGTTATTATTTTATCAATATTTTGAGCGCTCAACTGTAAAGTTGCCATCCCGGCTAGCGCTACAAGAAAAATTTTCTTCATTATTATATATCCTTTTTATTATTTAGATTTCACTTGCGAGTTTAACCAATTATCCCTAAAAATCTGCATTTCTTTTGTTAAACTGCCTCCAGTTTTTTCTATAGATACAATTTCTAAAACCGGATTTTCTGTAAATGTAAGTTTTGTTGTTTTATTAACACCATAATAGGAATATGTCA
Organism: Pedobacter sp. Leaf132; assembly: GCF_920984695.1. Taxonomy (NCBI): domain Bacteria; kingdom Pseudomonadati; phylum Bacteroidota; class Sphingobacteriia; order Sphingobacteriales; family Sphingobacteriaceae; genus Pedobacter; species Pedobacter sp. Leaf132. Next base: position 349,461 of record NZ_CAKLBO010000004.1, read on the forward strand.
CCTCTACAACATCGCCTGGCTTATGTGTTTCAGTTACTTTATTTAGCGCCGCCTGATCTTTAATTTCCATACCATCGATTGTTAAAAGCAAAGCACCAAAATCTAAACCAGCATCATACGCAGGCGTTCCGGTCAAAGTTTGTGGAACAATTGCTTTTGCATCTTCAAAAGTTACCCTTCCAATTCCTGTATAAGCTTTGCCAGCATTGGCTTTACGTAAAACATAGCCAGCATTTAATAGCAATTTTGCGTAGTCATTTTTTTCCGTTCCGTAAATGTATCTTTTAAAGAAATCTGTGGCAAAAGCTGGGTTCTTTGTCAAAATCCCTAATGTTTTTTCTAAATCAGGTATGGTATATGCAATTTCTGGTTTGCCATAGGCTTTCCAAAGCGCCCGCATGTAATCATCAAGCGTAAGCTTAAATTCAGCACGCAACCTTAAATCCAAGGCTAAAGCTGTGGCAGCACCATAAGTGTAATAAGAAAGGAAAATATTGTTTTTATTGGTTTGGTCGATAGCAACGCCTGCATCAGCAAAAACCGCATAGCGACTCGCTTCTACCGGCGAGAAGTTTTTAGCACCGGGTGAATTTAAAACCGCATTTGCCAAACCACTAAATGTTTGAGCGGCATTTTCAACAGATTTAAATCCTGCCCGGGTTAGAAGTAAATTACCATAATATTGGGTAAAACCTTCTGCCAGCCAAAGTTCATTACTGATATTTGAATGTGTAAAATCAAATGGTTCTAATGTTTTCGGGCGAAGTCGTTCTACATTCCAGCTGTGAAAATATTCATGAGAAAATGTGCCCAATAAATTGGATTCGTAACCTTCAATTTTTGGCGTACGCTGAACAATTATTGTAGAATTTCGGTGCTCCATTCCATCGCCCGCATAATCTGGATAAACATCATGCAAAAAATAATAATTGCCATAATCATATCCCGGAAACTCACCCCAAACTGCATAATGCTCATTAACCATTTTTTTAAGCATTTCTGCATAATTATCTATAGTTTTTTGATCGTCTTTTGAGTGCGAAACCAAATGAATGTTTTGCATTTTGCCATCCTTATTTTTTACTTGCCAGCTTGCCGTTTTGTAATCTGCTATTTCGGTAGGGCTATCCATAAAATACTGCAAATTGGCAGCATAATACGTATCATTTCCCATTGGTTTTAATTGCGTTGCAACTTTCCAGTTTAATTTCTCAGCATAGTTAAATTTTATAACCCGCGGGCGAGCATCCATACCAACCGGGAACGCAAAAGTTGCCGGAATATTCATGTGGGCATGCCTGTCATCAAAACCCGCATACGTACCATCTATCCAATTGCCAAAAAGGGTATAAGTAATTTTAACATTTTTACCATGCTCTGCAATTTCGTATTCATCGCCTGCCGGCTGATTAATTTTTAAAGCCTTTCCACTTTCATCAAAAGCTTTAAAATTGTAAACGTTTTTGCCAAACCCATGCGTAGCATACCTTCCGGGAGAAGAACGGCTCATTCTAACCTTTAATTTACCTGCCGGGATATTTGGAATTTCCATCGAAATTTGAGCTTCGTGATGGATTGCGTTAGGAAAAGAAATGCTGTAACGAATTTCATTTTGCGCAGCAGCCCCAAAAGATAAGAGCATAATTGCAACTGCCCCAATAATTTTTTTCATCTGTATATAATGTTTTTAATAGAGATGAAGCTATCAGATTTATTCATATCACTGGTTTGGTATGAAAAATCATGATGGTTTCATAAGAATAATTTGATGGCCTTAAAATAAGAAAAAATGGTAGATGAATTATCAAAAAATGGAAGATGGAAAATGTTATATGTAGAATGGAAGATGTTTTTTGGATAATGGATGATGTAAATTACACATCTTCCATCACACATTTTCCATGTTACGTCCTAGATGTTCCTTTTTCCGTCCCACATCTTACATCCTTTATTCTCCTTCCCAATCGTACTTTTCTAAATCGCGATAGGCTTTTCCTTTGATAATTTCTTTTCTTTTAGAAGATTCTGCATCAACCTTAGTTTCATGGATATTATCTGCAACTTCCATTCTAAAATCTTTATGCTTTTTTGATTCGTAAATATCGGCTTCATCGCCATCTGCGGTTACATAATCATAAGGACCGCGGGCACTCATCAGTTTTACAAAAACCGGTAAACATTCAAAGAAAATAAATAACAGACCAATAAAAGTGACAGCAAGTGCCGTATTATTATCTCTTGTGCCATCAGCATTGAAAGAAAGCTGCCCAAGCGCCCAGTTTCTATCGGCAAAGCCAGCGATGTTTGCAAGGCTATCCAATTGTTTAGCGGTGTAGAGTTTTTCGGTAAATAAGCCATCAAAATCCTTTCGTTTATCAATAAATGATTCTGATTTATTGATGTTTGCTTTTAAGCTATCCAGCTCTGCTGCGCGTTGCTTAATTTCGTTTTCCTTCCTTTTAGCGTACGGACCATAACCCATTACACCTGAAGTTTCGTTGGTTTTATTGCCGAATATTTCGAAATTAAGTTTTTGTCTATCTGTTTTAATCCCTTTTTCTAAACTATCTCTGGTTGCCTTTTGCTGGTTCAAGCGTCCAAATTCTACCTGGTATTTTTTTTCAAAAGCTTTATTCAGTGTATCTATTTTTTTTCTTTGTCCGTTAAGGTAACTAACCTTTAAACGTTCTTTAATCTCTTTATCAAAAATCTTTAACTCAATTGGGCGGGAAATTACAATCCCAATCATTATTGCCAGTAAAATACGCGGTGTGGCCTGTAAAATCTGCTTGTTTGTGGTTGCGCTTTTATTTATGCTAGATACAATGTATCTATCCATATTAAAAATTGCAGCACCCCATAAAAAGCCAAAAATTAAGGCAAAAAATACAGCTAAATCATCGCCTTTAAAAACGAAATACATGGCATAACCGCCAGAAAGCGCAGCAAATAATCCGGTAAAAAAGATAGTTGCACCAATGCCTGTATATTTATTTTGCTCAGTAGAATATTTTTCTAGTGTGGGGATGTGCGCACCAGAACAAAACCAAAAAAATCGGTTAAGCTTGTTCATAAGAATATTTTATAGTTAAACGCCCAAGCAATTAAGTTGTTACAGTTTTAAACCATTTATTTTTGCTGTAGAGTGCTTAACCCATATAATTATACACCATACAAACAAAAGCACTGTTGTACCTTGAAGTAATTTATATAAGTTTGTAAAAATAATTTTCACATGAAAGAAATATCAGTACAGGAACTAAAACAGAAAATCGATAATAAGGAAGATTTTCAATTAATTGATGTTCGCGAAACGTTTGAATATGAGGTTTCTAACCTTGATGGAGAGAACATCCCTTTGGGCGGTATATTAATTGAGGCTGATAAAATCTCGAAAGATAAACCAGTTATTATTCAGTGCCGTAGTGGTAAAAGAAGTGCTGCAGCTGTAATGCAATTAGAATCTCAATACGGTTTCGAAAATCTATATAATTTAAAAGGTGGCATTTTGGCTTGGCAAGAGGCTTACGACCCAAATATGCCAGTTTATTAAAATAATTAATATAAAAATCTCAATTATCAAACTTGGTAAATTGCATACTAAGCCTATACGGATTTGATAATTGAGATTTGATTATTGTACATTAATCTTTAAAAAACTTTTTCATTGTGGGAAAAAAAATTGCTTTAAATATATTTTACAACCTTGCAATTATTCTTTCGGTTATTGGTGTGGTTTGGTGCTACAATAACCATAAATATTTACCCGGAGCATTTCTTGTTGGTACTGCGGCCTGTTTTCTTTATTTCAAAGTTCAGTTAATGAAACAGATTAGGAAAACGTATCAGGAAAAAGACCAGAAGTAACACCTTCTAAACCCAAGCCTGGCAGAGGTTTTAAAATATACCTTCCATTCTGAAAGTCAAGATCCTTAAAAGGATTATTTTTAGTTAAAAAAGGTCCGTCTAAATCTGCCCAATTACAAAGGGGCGCCAAAGCCGCAGCCGCCAAGGTAGCACAACTGGTTTCGCTCATACAACCAATCAATACTTTCATCCCAAAAGAACGGGCTTTTAAAATCATTTGATGACCTTCATACATTCCGCAGCTTTTCATCAACTTTACGTTTATGCCATGGTAAGCGCCTTTCAAATTATCCATGTCTGCCAAACGTTGCATGGCTTCATCAGCTAATAAAGGAATGGGGCTACGCTCCGTTAACCATGCATTGCCTTCGATATTATTCTTATCCATTGGTTGCTCAATCAACACAACACCCTGGCTATGCAACCAGTAAATTAAATCGATGGCTTTGATTTTATCTGCCCAGCCCTGGTTTGCATCAACATATAATGGAACATCGGTAATACTGCGAATCGTTTCTATGATTTCTTTATCATTATCTCGACCAAGTTTAACCTTTATCACTTTGAAATTTTCAGCATCCTTTAGCTTTTCCCTAATCACATCCGGAGTATCGATACCAATTGTATAAGAAGTTACAGGCATTTTATCAGGATTTGCGCCGTAAATTTCGTAACAAGGTTTATTTAAAATTTTTCCGCTGATGTCATTTAAAGCGATATCAATTGCCGCTTTAACTGCCGGTTGTCCGGGCGCTACACTATCTAAATAGGCAATAATTTCTTCAAAATTGAAAGGATATTTAATGCTATTCCAATCTACCAGTTTTAAAAATGCATTTGCGCTTTCATAACTCTCGCCCATGTAAGGCACCATAGATGCTTCTCCATAACCAATTACGCCATTAAAATCTATTTTTAAAAGCATTATAGGTGTACTGGTACGTGTAAATTTCGATATCGAAAAAGGATGTTTTAATTCTAATTCAAACTGCTTGCAACTTATATTCATTATCAATCGTCTATAATATTATTAGAGTTATTAGCTCTACAGAAAGTATATTTGTTTTATTAACGCAAACCATTCCTGCCATGAAAAACATTTCAAGATTACGGTATTTTATTTATTTATCCTTAACAATTATTGGAGGATGTACCACAGGAAAAAAAGCCTTACAAAAAGGCGATTATGATGCTTCAGTTTTAAAGGCAGTGAGCCGCTTACAGAATTCGCCCAAGAACAGCGAGGCACTAAGTGTTTTGCAAACGGCTTACAACTACGCATTGCAAGATCATTTAAGAAGGATTGAGGAAAGTAAAGTGACAAATGATTTATACAAATGGGAAGGCGTGATGTACGACTATCAGAAAATAAATCAGCTTGCTGAAGAGATAAATAGTTGCCCCGCTTGCTTAACCGTTGTTCCCAATCCATCAAAATATATTAAAGAACTTGATGAAAGTAAATACAATGCCGCTACAGCAAGGTATAATTCTGGCATTCAGTATTTAAATGCTAACAATCGTCAATCGGCCAAGAAAGCTTACTACGAATTTGAGAAAGTTCAAAATTTGCAGGCAAATTATAAGGATGTTAAAGCAAAAATGGACGATGCCTATTGGATGGCCGTTACCAGAGTTGTTGTGCAACCAATTTTTGTAAACAGCAGATTATATAAGTTAAGCGGCGATTATTTTCAACAACAAATTGATGGTTTTATGAGCGATTACTCCAGAAATAAATTTGTACTTTTTTATTCTGAGCAACAAGCTTCAAAACAAAAAATAGTACCAGACCAGGTTTTGAGTTTAAACTTTGATGATTTTATTGTTGGCCAAACTTACGTTAAGGAACGTGTTGAAAGACTAAAGAGAGATAGCGTAGTGATTGGCGAAACCCGCGAAAGAAAACCTATTTACGGAACAGTAAAAGCTACATTAAGCATTTTTGAGAAAAATATATCTTCTTCTGGTTTATTGGATATGACGATTAGCGATTGGCAAAGCAAAAAAATAGTTCGCCAACAAAAGTTTCCTGGAACTTACATCTGGACGGATAGCTGGGCGAGTTATAAAGGCGATGATAGGGCATTAAGCAAACAACAATTGGCCATGACCAAAAGAAGAGAAGTTGTTCCGCCGCCACCGGAAGCTTTATTTCTGGAATTTACAAAGCCAATTTATAATGATTTGGTAAACTCGATTAGCTATTTTTATAATAATCATTAACAATTACGTCATTGCGAGGCACGAAGCAATCTTGTCTATGAGATTGCTTCGTGCCTCGCAATGACGACCTTTTCTTAAAGAAACAAAATCTATTTAAATCTGCGATTCTTATCAGCGAACATCCGCGGGAAAACTCAAGCTTCGTAATCCGAACGTTAAAATAATTAACCACCACAGAGCCATAAAAATATAATGGTTAATATTGCAGCGATGAATACCGGCTTATACAATCCATTCCAAAAATTCGATTTCCTTTACAAAAATTGCTTTCTAAGTGGCAGCACTTTTAAATCGCCATTAATTCAAATCCCTTTAATCCCGAAATGGTTATTGGAGCAGGCTGGTTTAAGTGGCGAAGAACAGATTCAGTTCTTAGATGAAAGCATTCGTTCATACAATAGCATTGTCATTCCGGTAAATGCAGAAGTAAACGAACAATTTTTAAATCCACTGGAAAATAAAATTGAAAAAGCTTTTGAAGGCGGTTATGAATCCGTTTCGGCATTAAGCGAGCTGGATTTATTTAACTGGATTGGGAAGTTTCTTTATGGATTTGTGTATACAGAAATGCATGGCGCTTTACGTAAAGAAATGACCGCAGATGGACTGAACATGTCTCAATCTCTGATGATGAAATTTGCGAATTTGAATTTCATGATGCAGAATCTTTATACCAGCATTGAGTTCGAAAATTTTACGCCATGGTCTATAAATGTTGTAAAATTAAAAAATCCGGAAACGCCTTTTAGCTTTCGCGATGAAATTAACACCTTAACATTCTCTTTAAAATTTAAAGATTTTGGCATCGTTGCCTGCTTGCAAGATAACGGCACAAACAACCGCTATCATCAGGAAATTATTAATGAAATAAAAGGTAAAAGTTTATCAGCAGAACAATTTGAAGAATTGACAGCAAGGTTTTATTATTCGGCTTACCTATTTAACCGCTTACCTGAATACACTTTTATGCCTGTTGAAGGTACAACTTACATAGAAGCCATGCCTTTGCGAGGCAATATGAGCAAACCTTTATTTGATGTTTGGCAACACAAAGTGTACGCGCAAGTGCTCGAAAATTTTTGGAAACCATGGGGTTATGTCAAATTCGAAATCATCAAAAACCCGGAAGAACCAATGAGCTTTTTTGAAAACCCTTGCTTACCTGTTGCCGGTTAAAATACCGATGAAATTCTGCAGGATTCCAGGCACAAAAATTATTGTAAAAATTAAACCCGTTAGTGCGCCATAAAAGTGAGCATCGTGGTTTATGCCATCCCTCGAATTTTTAGAAGCATAAGCACAATAAATTAAATAAATAAACCCAAATACTACAGCAGGAATTCCGATAGGGATAAACATGATGTATATTTTAGACATAGGGTTAAATAATATGTAACTGAAAAGCACGGCACTAATGGCGCCAGATGCACCCAAACTGTTATAATTAAAATTATCCTTATGCCTAAAAACGGTAGGTATATCGCTTAAAATTAAAGCTAAAAAATAGAGCAAACCAAATTGCCAGCTACCCATTAACCGCTCTAAAGTAAATGCAAAGGCATAAAAGGTAAACATGTTAAAAAACAAGTGCATCCAATCGGCATGAATTAAACCGCTTGTAATTAAAGTAAATATGTTTTTCCCTTTCGATACACTATACGGATGTAACATAAACTTGCCGTAAACGCTATTATCGTAAAATGCATATAGACTGGTTACTACCGTAAAAACAAAGATTAAAGAGGCTACGGGTGCCATGTTGAAATACTCCATAATACTATTTTAAATCGAGTTTAACATCCTTCACTAACCGTGCCACGGGGTATCTGTTATGTGTTTGCTCGTAATAATCTGAATTTTTATAAACAAAATCTAACTGAGCCGAACCACTTTTGGCAAAGGTGGTATCGTTCAATTTTTTCTCTTCAAGCCTGGCTTTTAAAGCAGGGTTATTTTTTAAAAGTTCTGTAGCAGTATCTTCAAAAATATAAGCAGAAAAATGTTCCTTCATATCTAAAATAGAATCAAAAAAATTCCAGTTGAAGAATGAATCCGTTGCCTGTGGCTCGAGGGTTTCTACAATATAACGGTTTTCGGGTTGATTAACATAAACAACAAAATCACCTGCATAATATTGTATTTGCTGGTTTACAGCATTTAGTTTAACAGCAGTATGTAGGTAATGTCCTTCATACGGACGAGTACCTGTCTTCATATCAGCGATATAATAACTCTCCACATTAAGTTTAACATCAGTTTTTAACTCATTTAATTTAACGTGGTTCAGTTTAAGCAAAGTAATAACCTTATCCCAAGCCTTTGGAATTATATAAGCAATTGGTTTTTCAATGCTTACCAAAGGCTCGTAATTATTGTATTGCTTTATGGTTTTAGCATAAGGCTTTGTTCTATCATAATATAACCTATCGAAACCGCTCACGTTACTGGCCTTTTTAGCGCCTTCAAAACCTTTAAAAGAAATACTATCAAACTTATCTTTGTTCAGTTTCCATTCTAAAGGAAATGTTTTTTGCTTCGCTACAAAATCATCTGCTTTGCGTTTATTTTCTCCAATCAGCTTTGCATCACGCTGTACAATTTTAACATAATTTGATAGAAGCTTATATGTTGCATCAACACGTAAATCAAAAGATTTAAGCATGTGCGTTTCGGGCATGAAACCGATAGAATTATGAAGGTTTGCATAACCGGTAGAATAACGTGGCGACTCTATAAAACCACTTATTCCGCTTTCTGGTGTTTCGCCTAACGAATTTACGTAAGGAACCATCGGATAGCCAAGTTGCTCCATACCTTTATATAAATCAGGAACCAGCGTAGACGTTAAATAACCTGATAATATTGAATTCAGCTTGTCTTTTTGAGTCGGGATTAAGGTCATCACATATTGATAATCCGAACCGTTACTGGTGTGCGTATCTACAAAAATCTCAGGTTTCCAGGTATTAAAAATTAATTGAAAAGCTGCAGAATTTTTCGAATCTGTTTTGATGAAATCGCGGTTTAAATCTAAATTTTTACTGTTTCCACGAAAGCCATAAGCTATTGGCCCATTTTGATTTGCTCTCGAAGTTCCAGTTCTGTTAAAACTTCCATCAATATTATATACAGGTATAATACAAATTACAACATCTTTCGGCAGTTGATTATTTTGCAACAAATCGCGGGCAAGCATCATCGATGCATCAATACCTTCAGGTTCGCCCGGATGAATACCGTTATTGATTAGCAAAACGCGTTTATTAGCTTTTTTAATCGAGATTGGATCAAAAATTTTATCTTTTGATAGAATTAACAAGTGCAAAGGCAAACCGAAATCGGTTGTACCGTAGGTTTGTAATTTTGCCTGCGGATATTTTTTGGCTAGCGCCTGATAGTATGTAATAGCGGCTTTATAAGTTGTAGTTTCCTTTTTACCACTACTTTCGTATGGTGTCTGTTGTGCAAATGTTGGCAAACTTAAAAATAACAACCAAAACACGAAAGTATTTCTCATGTTAACAGGGATGAAGAATTTGAAATTATAAGGTTTTACGGTAAACTTTAATGTTTCCGAAATAATATTTAAACCCAATACTGTAAACGTTGAAAGTATCCGGGTCGTAATTTTTAAACTTAGTTGATGGGTCGTTGTAACCATCCAATCCTTCTCCAAAGGTAAAACTACTTTGGGCATTAATGTTCAAAACATAGCGAACATAACCATAGCCATCATTAATGTACCAGTTCATTCCAAAATTAACTGGCACCCATAAGTCAACACTTTTATCCTTACCCGGAAAAGGACCATAACCCGGATCGTATGCAGCCCAACTTGGTTTATAACGAACAATATCGGTAATATTATTCTTAAATGCTCCAATGCCTATACCGGCATAAAGACCTTTAATGTTGTACAGGAAATTAGATTTATTATAATCTATTAACTCTCCGAGCATTAATTTTACATTAGCATTAATGCCTGTGTACTTATTTACAAACTGTCTGTTGTGTAGGTCGGTTGCAATATCACCACCCTGTACCATACCATACTGCGCCTCTAAGCCACCGGTAATAAAAGGTGTAAAATGATGGTCTAAATTGCCGTAAATGGTATAGCCCCAACCGCCCTCAACAACATCTGTTTTAGAGTAATTTGGTCCCGCACCTAAACCATAAGACCATTTGAAATAGTTTGATTGGGCGGATATTAAATTGGATGTGATAATTAAAAAAAAAGTTAGGGATATAATTTTTAGAGGCTTACAAATCATATAGTTTTTTTACAAAAATAAAATGTTTATTCAATATCCATAACTTTTTACCTTTGGAAAATGAATACTTATCAAAATATTAACGGGTCTTTAGAAAATAGGTTTATTAAATATGCAAAGATTGATACTCAGTCTGACCCAGAATCGCCAACATGCCCATCCACGATGAAGCAAAAGCACCTGGCAATTGAGTTGGTAAATGAATTGCTCGAAATGGGTATTGATGATGCACACATGGACGAACATGGTTACGTATATGCTACCATACCATCAACAACCGACAAAATTGTTCCGGTTATATGCTTTTGCTCGCACATGGATACCTCACCAGATTGTAGTGGCGAGCATGTTATGCCAATTATTCATAAAAATTACGGTGGAAACGATATAATATTACCCGATGATGAATCGGTCGTTATTAAACTCACAGAACATAAAGATTTACAGCACCAGAAAGGTAATGATATAATTACAGCAAGCGGAACAACCTTGCTCGGCGCCGACAATAAAGCTGGTGTTGCAGAAATAATGGAGGCAGCAGCTTTTTTTAAAAGTAATAAAGAGGTAAAACATGGCGTTATCAAAATATTATTTACACCCGATGAAGAAATTGGAAGAGGTGTTGATAAGGTAGATATTAAAAAATTAGCTGCTGATTTTGGTTATACCGTAGATGGTGAAACTTTAGGTTCTATTGAAGATGAAACTTTCTCTGCAGATGGGGCAACATTAACAATTAATGGTGTTAGTAGTCATCCAGGATTTGCGAAAGGCAAAATGGAAAGTGCCATTAAAATACTTGCAGAAATTATTGATAAATTACCAAAAGAAACCTTAACGCCGGAAACTACAGAGCTTAAAGAAGGTTTTGTTCATCCGGTAGGTATTAAGGGGCATGTGGAGCAAGCAGAGGCACAGTTCATTATTCGCGATTTTACGGATGAAAAACTAGAAGCTCATGCAACCATTATAAAAAATGCAGCTGAAAAAGTATTGAAGAATTATCCAAATTCGACCTACAAATTAGCTGTTAATGCACAATATCGAAATATGAAGCAAGTATTGGATAAACACCCAAAAATTGTTGAGTATGGCGTAATGGCAATTGAAAGAGCAGGTATAAAAGCCAAAAAGCAAAGCATTCGCGGTGGAACGGATGGCTCTCGCCTATCATATATGGGATTACCTTGCCCTAATATTTTTGCCGGAGAGCATGCATTTCACAGTAAACAAGAATGGGTAAGTGTTCAGGATATGGAGAAAGCCGTACAAACCATCATAAATATTGCTTGTATCTGGTAAGAGCACAGCTAATCATTTTATGAAAACCAATACAATTAAATTCGAATTGTTTATTTTTAAGGATAGATGATAACATTAGAAAACGATTTTTTAAAAGCGAATATCGCGGTAGAAGGCGCTGAGCTACAAAGTTTATATAGTAAGGAAACCAACATAGAGTACATGTGGAATGGCGATGCAAATTATTGGGCAAAGCACAGCCCGGTTCTATTTCCTATTGTAGGCTCGCTAAAAAACAATAGCTATAGTTTTAAAGATAAAGAATATGAATTACCTCGTCATGGATTTGCCAGAGATTATACCTTTAAGGCCGAAAAATTAAGTAATACAGAAGCAGTGTTTACTTTATCCTACAACGAAGAAACGCTTAAAAACTATCCTTTTAAATTCGAACTGAAGTTAACTTATCAGATTATTGAGCGTAAACTCGTTTTAAATTATACAGTTAAAAACACAGATACCAAAAAGATATATTTTTCTATTGGTGCTCATCCTGCATTTGCTGTGCCAAATACACCAGATACCAATTACGAAGATTATTATTTGGCATTTAATGAAGATGAAAAACTAACCTATTGGAAACTGAAAGATGGGTTGGTATCAAACGAAACCGAAACTATTGAATTAAGCAGGCATCGATTAAATTTAAGACACGATTTGTTTTATAATGATGCATTGGTATTTAAATCCCTGCAAAGCAATTGCATAAGTTTACTAAATAATAAAAATGATTATGGATTACATTTTCATTTTGATGATTTTCCATACTTTGGGATTTGGGCGGCCAAAGATGCATCATTTATTTGCCTTGAACCATGGTGTGGCGTTGCCGATAGCGTAAACCATAATCAAAAACTCACTCAAAAAGAAGGCATTATTAAGTTGGAAACCGGAAAAAACTGGAGCCGTTTTTGGGAAGTGGAATGTTTTTAGTTCCTCCCATTAAACATAATCCACTTTACCCTTGTAATAAAAGACAACACTGTTATCAAAGCTATGGCTAATCCCAAAAGAAGCGTTTTAGAATAGTTTCTCCACCAAAGCCATATACAAATAAACGGCTGGTGGCCTTTTAAGCCAGCGGTTTGCTATTTACGGATAATTACTATTCTAGATGTTTAAATCAGTTCTATTAAAGAAGTATCTGTCCTTCGCATTCCTTATGTTACTTTTTTCCTGCCAGAAGAAAAGATTAATAACTCCGGCACCAACTAAAATCGAAATTACGATGAAGCTTGGTTTTATTTAAATAATAAGGACCCAACTAATGCTTTCATTAAATTCTATACAGTTGCCACCTTAGGTACACATATTCGAGCTTAAAAAATTTAGCATAATTTAACATGATAGGCTTAATTATAACCTTGATATGAAATATCAAAAAAAGATTTGGTTTTGAAAACGAAAGCTGGTTTTTCGTCGGTCCATCCAGCCCTGCTGTTGTTCCAATCTTTTTGATGTTTGGCAGCAGAAGTTTTGAAAAAGCTTGTGCGCTCAAAAAGGATTTCCATGCCATTAGGTTTAGCTGGCCTGGTCTGCTGCTTCGAAGAACAGTTTCAATACCAATACCAGATTAACAAATTTTTAGACATTAAAACCTTAGCTGTACCCAGGTGCCTTAGATGTCTTAGATGGTAAAACTATTTGGTTTTATCTAAGCAACTCCTGCTAATCTGCGGGCGTTATTCCGGCTCTTTTAGTATAAGGTTACTACTTTGAACTTTCAACTTTGAACTTTTAACTCACAAGTCCCATCGCTGTGCGAAAAAGCTTATAAACAAAGAAAGCCTTGCAACAATTGTTACAAGGCTCTTCTTTTAAGATTTGGCACCGACCTACTCTCCCACGTGTTACCGCAGTACCATTGGCTCTGGTGGGCTTAACTTCTCTG